>NZ_JACZCQ010000005.1 GCF_014904705.1 Nisaea sediminum | reverse complement strand
CCCGCCCCCGACCCCCCACAAAGGCGGCCCCGGCCCGCCCCCCCGGGGCCGCCCGGCGCTTTCTGGATTTAGGTAGTGGGGGGACCCGGACGGGAATCGCGGCATGGATGCCATACTTCTGCAAATTCTGAACGGTCTGGACAAGGGCGGCGCCTACGCGCTCATCGCGCTTGGTCTGACCCTGATCTTCGGCACTCTCGGGGTGGTGAACTTCGCGCACGGCGCGCTCTTCATGCTCGGGGCCTTCTGCGCCGTCAGCCTGCGCGAGCTGCTGACGCTGTCCATGAAGGTCAAGGACGAGAGCATCACCTTCTTCGAGGCCTACAAAGAGGTCCCCTATCTCGAGGTCTGGTTCGGCGACACCGGCACCATGATCATCGATATGGCGGTCCCGCTGTCGATCCTCTTCGCCATTCCGGTCATGCTGTTGATCGGCCTCGCCATGGAGCGCGGCCTGATCCAGCATTTCTACAAACGTACCCACGCCGAGCAGATCCTGGTGACCTTCGGTCTCGCGATCGTGCTGCAGGAGATCGTGAAGGCCTATTTCGGCGCCAACCCGATCCCGCAGCCGGCGCCTGAAGCGGTCGCCGGCAGCGCCGACATTGGCGCCCTGTTCGGTCTCGGCGACTCCGTCGTCTATCCCTGGTGGCGTCTGGTCTATCTCGCCTTCTCGGGCCTCGTGATCGCGGCGGTCTTCGCCTTCCTGCAATTCACCACCTTCGGCATGGTCGTCCGTGCCGGCATGCAGGACCGCGAAACCGTCGGCCTTCTCGGCATCAACATCCAGCGCCGATTCACCATCGTCTTCGGTATCGCGGCCGTGGTCGCGGGACTTGCGGGCGTCATGTATACGCCGATCCTGCCGCCGGACTACCACATCGGAATGGACTTCCTCGTGCTGTCCTTCGTGGTGGTCGTCGTCGGGGGCATGGGCTCGCTCGGCGGCGCCGTCGCGGCCGGCTTCCTGCTCGGTATCCTGCAATCTTTCGCGTCGATGAACGAGGTGAAGTCCATTCTTCCCGGCATCGACCAGATCATCATCTACCTTGTTGCGGTGGTTATCCTCCTCGTGCGTCCGCGCGGGCTGATGGGCCGCAAAGGCGTGATGGAGGGCTAAGATGATCGCGCCTACGGCTAGAAACGACCTCATCATGATCGGAGCCTTCGCGGCGGCGGTGCTGACCGCCCCGCTCTGGCTCGGACCGATCGGCGCCGGCTATCCGGACCTGTTGCAGAAGTTCGCGATCTACGGTCTCTTCGCGATCGGCTTCAACATCCTGTTCGGCTTCACCGGCTATCTTTCCTTCGGTCACGCGGCCTTCCTCGGCGTCGGCTCCTATGCCGCCGTCTGGTCGTTCAAGCTGCTGACCATGAACGTGCTGCCGGCCGTGTTTTTCGCGGTCCTGGTGTCCGGGCTTTTCGCGCTCGCGATCGGCTTCATCAGCCTCAGGCGGACCGGGATCTACTTCTCGATCCTGACCCTCGCCTTCGCGCAGATGTCCTACAACCTCGCCTATTCGGTCCTGACGCCGATCACCAACGGCGAGACCGGTCTGCAGCTGACCACGAACGATCCCCGGATTCTCGACAAGATGGCCGGGATCGACTACGGCGCGGCCCTGCCGACGACCGATCTCTTCGGCACCGAGATGACCGGCTATCCCGGGTTCTATTTCTGCGCCGTGCTGATGATTATCGGCTTCATCATCGCGGTCAGGATCGCGCGTTCGCCCTTCGGCACGATGCTGCGGGCGATCAAGTCGAACCAGAACCGGCTGAACTACACCGGCATCAACACCCGGCCCTATGCGCTCGCGGCCTTCGTGATCTCGGGCATGTATGCCGGTCTCGCCGGCGCGCTGCTCGCCTGTACCGACCCGCTGGCCGGTGCGGAGCGCATGCAGTGGACCGCGTCGGGCGAGGTCGTGCTGATGACCATTCTCGGCGGGGCGGGAACGCTGCTCGGTCCGGTCTTCGGCGCAGGCGTGATCAAATATTTCGAGAACATTTTCAGCGCCTTCAACCACGACATTCTGATGAGCATCTTCGACTTCCTGCCGGGATGGCTGCAGGGCATCGTCGTGGCGATCTCCGGCCTCTTCGTCGGCGAAGGCTGGCACCTGACGCTCGGAGCGCTGTTCATGATCATCGTGATCTTCCTGCCGGGGGGGCTGATGGAGGGTGTTGGCCGTATCGCCAAACTGTTCCGCAAGGACGGCGGTGCGGCCAATTCCTCGGTTTCCACGGCACCCGGCGAATGAGGGCGGCAAGATGACAAGCATTCTTCAAGTCAAGAACGTCAATAAGAGCTTTGGCGGTCTGAAGGCTCTCAACAATGTCGAGCTCTCGGTCGAAGAGGGTGCGGTGCACGCGATCATCGGTCCGAACGGGGCCGGCAAGTCGACGTTGCTGAACTGCTTCGTCGGCCGCCTGACCCCGGATACCGGGACGGTGGATTTCGACGGCATCTCGCTGCTCGGCAAGCAGCCGCACGAGATCAACCAAACCGGTGTGGTTCGTGTGTTCCAGACGCCGGAGATCTTCGGCGATCTCGATCTGCTCGATAACGTCATGATCCCGACGCTCGCGCGGCGGGACGGCGCTTTCAAGCTGAACCCCTGGCAACGTGTCGACAGCCTCGCCGAAGCGCGGGAGAAGGCCGAGCATCTGCTGGCTGACGTCGATCTCTACGACAAGAAGCACATGATCGCGAATTCGCTCTCCCGCGGTGACAAGCGGCGCCTGGAGTTGGCCATGTGCCTGGTCCAGGATCCGAAGCTGCTGCTGCTGGACGAGCCGACCGCCGGCATGTCCCGCGCGGACACCAACAAGACCATCGATCTTCTGAAGAAGATCGGCGAGCGCGGCATCACCAAGATCGTGATCGAGCACGACATGCATGTCGTGTTCTCGCTCGCCAGCAAGATTTCCGTCATGGCCCAGGGCACCGTCATCGCCGAAGGCAAGCCGGAACAGATCAAGGGCGATCCGCGCGTCCAGGAAGCCTATCTCGGGGGAGCCCATCTATGAGCCAGGATACCCTCCTCAAGCAGCCGGAAGACCCGATGGTCAAGCCGGAGAACCCGATCAGGAACGTCGGGACGCCGTCGGCCTATTTCTCCTGCTGGGGCCTGCAGGCCTATTACGGCGAGAGCTACATCGTCCAGGATGTCAGCTTCAACATCCATGAGGGCGAGATCGTCGCCCTGCTCGGGCGGAACGGCGCCGGCAAGACCTCGACGCTCCGTACCATCGCACGGATGGCAAATCCGGACCTCCATCACGGCGAGATCTGGCTCGACCACAAGCCGCTGCACCGGATGAAGGATTTCGAGGCGGCGCAGAACGGTGTTGGTCTGGTTCCCGAAGATCGGCGCATCATTCCCGGCCTGACGGTCGAGGAAAACCTCGAGCTGGCGCAGATCCACGGCCCGCGCGGCTGGGAGATCGAGCGGCTCTACGAGCATTTCCCGCGCCTCGCCGAACGCCGCAACCAGGAAGGCGTGACCATGTCAGGCGGCGAACAGCAGATGCTGGCCGTCGCGCGGGCTCTTGCCCGGGACGTGAAGCTGCTGCTGCTGGACGAACCCTATGAAGGTCTCGCACCGGTCATCGTGCGCGAGATCGAGAAGATCCTCGAAGAGATCAAGACGCTCGGGCTCACCACCATTATCGTCGAACAGAACGCTATCGCCGCGCTTCATCTCGCGGACCGCGCCCTGATCCTCGATATGGGCCAGGTCGTCTTTGATGGCACCGCTCAAGAAGTGCTGGATGACGAGGCACTCCGTCAGGAGTATCTCGCGATCTAACTGGTGTCGATTGTAACTCCTGTCATCGTCACCTGACGGCCCCGCCTTTGGCGGGGCTTTCTTTTTCTGGACGGAGGCCCTCGCCTGTTTCGTCTTGCCGTCGCGCTCTCTGGCGCTACCTCAGGTCCGGGCCCGGCAACAGGAACGACGAGGAGACGAATGCGTACGCTGCTGTTTTGTCTTTGTGTTCTCCTACAGGCGGCATTTCCCCTTCATCAGGCAAAGGCGAGCGGGGGCGGATGGCAGCTCCTGGAGGAGCCCCGGACCGTCGCGATCATGCGCCACGCGATCGCGCCGGGCGGCGGCGATCCGGCCGGTTTCCGCCTCAGGGACTGCTCGACACAACGCAATCTGGACGAGACGGGACGTGAGCAAGCGCGCCGGATCGGCGCCGCGGTCCGCGAAGCCGGCGTCGAAATCGACCGGGTATTGTCCAGCCAATGGTGCCGTTGCCTTGAGACGGCGAAACTGCTCGGCCTCGGCGATGTCGAGGAGCTGCCGAGCCTCAATTCATTCTTTCAGGATCGCTCGAAAGCGGGCGCCCAGACATCCGAGACCCGCAGAGTCCTGGCCGCAATGTCGCCGGGAGAGACGGTGTTTCTGGTCACCCATCAGGTGAACATCACCGCGCTGACGGACGTCTTTCCGGCATCGGGCGAAGTGCTGCTCCTCAGGGTCGGCGCAGACGGACAGACCGAAGTCCTGGACCGTGTCCTGGTGCGCCCCTGATCCCCGCTTGCCGAAGCGCGGGAACGCACCTTGCGGTCCGTGCTTCGAGGATCAATGCTCCGAAAACTGCTAAACGCACGGGAGGCGAGACGATGGGCAGCGGCAATTTCTTCAACCTTCACGACCTCGGCCAGGGCATCCAGCGCAAGCTTGCCGAAGGCCTGACGGCGCGGATCTTTCCGGGCGAGAACCTGATGTTTTCGGTGGTGCGGATCGAGCCGAACGCGGAAGGCTCGATCCACAGCCATCCGGAAGAGCAGTGGGGCATCATGCTGGAAGGCAGCGGCGTAAGGACCCAGGACGGCGTCGATCATCACGTGAAGGCGGGCGACTTCTGGTGCACGCCCGGCAATGTCGAACACGGCCTGAAGGCCGGCCCGGACGGGTGTTTCGTGATCGACGTCTTCAGTCCGCCGCGCGGAGACTACAGGAAAGCCGGCAGCGGCTACGGAAGCTGATCCTTTGGTGTGCGGGCGGACAGCCAAACCCGCCCGAACCATTCTGAATTCACGGCATTTTCATTAAAACCGATAATACTATTGAGAGAATAAAAATAACCTAGAAGTTGCGATTGAATCGCCCTAATGTGGCTGTAATTTTTGCACTGCGACAAAGGCGATGGTATGCGTATTTCATTGCGGAAAGAATTGATTTTCCTGGTTATTCTTCCTCACTTTGCGATTGTCTCCCTGGCTGCCAATGCGATCTGGGCGCAGCTTGACCGCACTGCAAAATTGGAAAAGCTCGCTCCGCTGACGGAGCTTTCGATCGCCGCAAGCGAGGTGATTCACGAGCTTCAGAAAGAACGGGGGCTGACCGTCGGCCTCATCACCAGCGGCTTTGCCGAAAAGAACGCCTCCGCTGTCGCGGCGCAGCGACGCCTGAGCGATCCGGCGATCGAGCTGTTCCGCCGGAGCGAGGCCGTCTTCAAGGAAGATGTTGTCGCATCGGACGAGAGTTTCCGGGAATCGGGCATCCTGCTCGGGAAGATCGAGGATGCTCTCGGGCGCCTCGGTGAGCATCGCGGCCGTGCGGATGGCAAGAGCCTGAAGGTGCCGGAAAATGTCGCGTACTATACCGGCGTTATCGAGGATCTGATCTCGCTGACGGTTCTCGGAACCGAGCACAGTCCGTCGCAGGATATAACAGCCCTTATGCTGCCTTATGTGGCGATGATCGAAGCCAAGGAAAATGGCGGTCTCGAGCGCGCGATCGGCGCCGCGCTGCTCAACCGGGCCGCCGAAGGTACGTTCGATCGCGGGCAATACGAGGCTTACCTCGGCCGCCTTGTCGGGGAGCGCAACGCGCTCGCCCGGTTCAGACAGTCGGCATCGACCGAACTTGAGGCGGTGTACGCTGCGACGGTGACGCGCCAGGCGGAGGACGCGGTCGCAAAAGGCCGGAAGATCCTCGCGGCCCTGCCGGAGACGGTCGACCCGAAAGGAATGACGGGCACCGAGTGGTTCGCGACCGCAACGAAACGCCTCGATCTCTTCAAGCAGGTCGAGGACCATATCGCCGGGAAAATCCGCTCGGAAACGCAGCAGCAAATCGCCGAGGCCGAGTGGGAAGTGTACCGTATTCTGCTCGTGAATGGCGCCATCGTACTGATCTTCATCAGCTTCGGCCTCTGGCGCGCGCTGCCGATCTCGGCGCGGATCAACCGGATCGTCGATGCCCTCACGCGGCTGGCCAAGGGGGACGAGAGCGTGACGCTGCCGCAGGATAAAAGGCAGGACGATCTCGGCGACATGGCGCGGGCGCTCGTCGTCTTCAAGACGCAGATGGACCAGCGGGCGCAGCTCGAAAAGGAGCAGCAGGAAGCCGAGATCCAGGCGCAGGAGGACCGGACGAAGTCCCTGAGGCGGATGGCTGACGCGGTCGAGGGCGAGCTGCAGGGGCGGGTCGACGGGATTGCGAAGGAAAGCAGCAAGCTGTCGCGCGACGCCAACGAGCTCTCGGGTATCAGCACGAACGTCTCCGAGAATGCGCAGGCCGTGGCGAGTGCGGCGGAGGAGGCGACCAGCAACGCGGCCTCGGTCTCCGATTTCGCCAACCAGATCAACCGCTCGCTCGCGGATGTGGTAGCCCAGGTCGAGGAGGCGAAGAACGCCGCTCTCGGAGCGCAGGAAATCGCCGAGAAGACCAATGCCGTGGTGACCCGCCTGCAGGAGGCGGCCTCGGAGGTCGGAACCGTCAGCACCCTGATCAGCGACATCGCCGAGCAGACCAATCTTCTGGCGCTCAACGCGACCATCGAGGCGGCGCGCGCCGGCGATGCCGGCAAGGGCTTCGCGGTGGTGGCAAGCGAGGTGAAGAACCTCGCGAACCAGACCCAGAGTTCGGCCGCCAACATCACCGATCAGATCGCCGGGATCCAGGGCATCGCCACCGACGCGGTCGGCGCGATCGGGGAGATCGCGGGCGCGATCGATAAAATCTCGGCCTCCGCGCGAGCGATCGAGGAGGCGGTCGACGAACAGGCCTCGGCGGTGAACGAGATCGCCGAGGGTGCGGCGCAGTCGAGCGCGGGATCGCAGGAAGTGACCCGGCGCATGGTCGATGTCACACACAGTATCGAGCAGCTTGACAGTTTCTCGAAGAATCTCGCCGGGCTCTCCAGCTCCCTGCAGGAGGAACTCGGCGGCCTCAATTCGGCGATCAAGCGGATCATCCGGACCTCGACGCCGGAGGTCGATCTGCGTGAAAGGGACGTCCCGGTCGCCGTCGACCGGCGCAGGGATTAGTCCGGGGCATCATTGGCATCCCGGCCTCGAAAGCTCTAGTCTCCGGTGGGACCGAGACAGAGCGGAGTTGGGATTGGGATGAGAGCAGGAATGTTCGCGGGCGCAGTCGCCGCCGCTGTTGCGCTGACGTCGGCCTCGGGTGCGGATGAGACTCTTCCGGAGACCTGCCGTCTTGATGTCGCGGAAGCGGATCTTCGGGGCGGACAGGCGGAGAGTGTCGGGGCGGCCTGGGCAGGCGCGGTCGAGAGCACGCTTGCGGTCCGGGACCAGCTGCGCGCCGATGCCGGCAGTGGGAGTGGTTCCGTCGAGCAGCAGCGCAGGAAACGCCGGAACAAGCTCGCGCTCCTACAGGGACGTGTCGTCGGCTATCAGCAGCAGATCTTCATCGCGCTCGGTCCCGAAGGGCATGATGTCGCGGGCGATCTCACCGAGCGTCTCGATGCCTGTATCGAGGAGATACGCTCCGCCCTCCGGGAGTCTGGAGAATAGGCGCTGGAGCGCGCTTACCGGACGAGTGGGAGGATAATGCAATCCCTCGGACGGATCCGGATCGAGACCTCGGATCCAGCCGTGAGCGGATGCTCGTCGATCTGGTTCAGCGCCTGGAGTGTATGTCCGCCGGCTTCGAGAAAATAACGGGCGACCTGTCCCTGATAATCGACATCGCGGATGCGCGCGGTGAGAGTGCTCTCCGAGGGGTCACGCGCGAGGGCGAGCTTCTCTGCCTTGATCGAGAGCCGGACCTCCGTGCCATCGACGACAGCCGGCGCGGCGTCTCCCGAGACGTCGGCGAAGAGGGTCCCAAGGCCTTCAACCTCGATCTCGGCGACTTCGGCGACGATGTTCCGGACCGTCCCCGTCAGCAGGTTGGCGTTGCCGAGGAAAGAGGTGACGAACTCGGAGGCCGGCCTCGTATAGACTTCCTCCGGCGAGCCGGTCTGTTCGACCCTGCCGGCACTCATGACAACGATCTTGTCGGACATCGCCAGTGCCTCGGACTGATCGTGGGTGACGAAGATGGAGGTCACGCCGATGCGGTTCTGGATTGCCTTCAGCTCGACCCGCATCTCCTCGCGGAGATTGGCGTCGAGGGCGGAAAGCGGTTCGTCGAGCAGCAGGACGTCCGGCTCGATGACGATGGCGCGGGCGAGCGCGATGCGCTGCTGCTGGCCGCCGGAAAGCTGGTTCGGGAAGCGGTCCTCGACACCGGGCAGGCGGACGATGTCGAGCGCCTCGGTGACCTTACGGCGGATATCCTCCTTCGGAACCTTCCGGTATTTCAGCCCGAAGCCGATATTCTCGGCGATCGTCTTGTGCGGGAAGAGCGCATAGTTCTGGAAGACGAGGCCGAGATTGCGCTTGTGGATCGGCAGGTCGTTCACCCGCTTGCCGCCGACCAGGATGTCTCCCGTGGTCGGAAACTCGAGACCCGCAATCATCCGAAGGAGCGTCGTTTTCCCGCAGCCGGACGGGCCGAGCAGGGTGGTGAAGGAGCCTTCCTCGAAAGTGATGTTCGCGTCCTCGACGGCGACCACCGGGCCGAAGGTCTTTCTCACGCCGACAAGTTCAACCTGCGCCACGTCTCTTACCTCTGCTCACGCTTCGGGAAAAACCGGGCCGGATCGCGGGGATCCGGCCCGGCGTAGGGAAAAGGGCTCAGGCGCCCTTCTTGATGCGGTTCCACTGCTTCTTCTGCTCTTTCTCGACCGGGTTCCAGGTCGAGGGATCGCGGAACACGAGGCCTTCCAGCTTGCCGGTCGGATCGTAGGCCGGCAGCTCCTTCACCTCGTCCGGCATCTCGACCTTCTGCGGGTCGAGCGAGGACGGGTATTTCTGCCCGGCGGCGACCGCGATGGCGGTTTCCGGCGCCAGCATGAAGTTCAGCAGCTCCTCGGCCTCGTCCATCGGCGAGCCCTTGAGGACGAACATGCTTTCCATCCAGGCGAGGCCGTTCTTCGGATCGAGATAGCCGATCGGATGGCCCTGCGCCTGCAGCGCGGCGACGCGGCCGGACCAGGCCTCGGTCACGTAGATCTCTTCCTTGGCGAGGAGATCCATCAGCTCGGCGCCGGACTCCCAGTATTTGGCGACCAGAGCGCGATGCTCGCGTGCCTTCTCCCAGACCGCATCCCAGTCCTGGATGTTGTTCGGGTCCTGACCGGACTGCAGCGCTCCGTACCAGGCGCGGTTCGCCCAGTCGCCGCCCCAGCCGCCGATCTTGCCTTTCAGATCCTTCTTCAGCAGCAGGTCGGCGCCGAGTTTCTCGGCCTCCTCCTTCGAGATGTGCTTGGTGTTGTAGGCGATGCCGGTGGTGCCGTAATCGTAGGGAACGGCCGAGAGGCTGTCCGGCGTGATCGCCCGGAACGGGGCGATGATCGAGGTCATCACGTTCTTCATGTTCGGGATGTTGGCCTCGTTCAGCTTGCTCCCGTAGCCGTTGTCGACCCAGCGCTGGTACCAGCTGACACCGGAGGAATGCAGGATGTTGTGGCCATTGATCGAGCCGGCGGCCTTGATTTTGGTCAGCACCTCGGACTCGCCGCCGAAGGCGGAATCGACGACCGTGTTGCCGCTCTTCTTCGAGTAGGGATCGAAGGCATGCTTGCGCAGCGCCTCGCTGACGACGCCGCCCCAGCCCTCGAAATAAAGCTCGGTGCCCGAGGCCAGTGCTTGCCGGCTCATCGCGGTCATCGCGCCGCCTGCGACGCCGGCGGCAAGGCCCGCATAGCCGAGCAGGCTCATGAAGGAGCGGCGGTCCATGTCACCGTTGCCCATGCGCTCGCGCAGGGTTTCGTAACGTTTCGTCGAACTGATTTTCATCTCTCGAACTCCTCTGTTCTCTTTGGTTGTTATCGTTGTTTGCGGCTGAAATAGCGGGCGAGACCGCCTGCCATGAGTGGAACGCCGACGGTGACGACGATCATCACGAAGCCGAGGGCGTTGATCTCCGGGCTGACCGAGTTGCGGAGCATCCCGAAGATCTGCGTCGGCACGGTCTCGGTGCCGGCGGGGCGCCAGAAGATGGTCGCCGTGATGTTGTCGAAGGAAATCGTGAAGGCGAAGAGCGCGCCGGCGAACACGGCGGGCATCAGCAGCGGCAGGGTGATCTGGAAGAAGGTCTGCAGCGGATTGGCGCCGAGGCTGAGCGCCGCCTCCTCGTAATCCTTGCGGATCCCGACCAGGCGCGCCTGAACCACCAGCACGACGAAGGGCAGGGCGATGATCGTGTGCCCCGCCAGCAGCAGCGCGAAGGAGCGCGGCACCGAAATCCAGCGCAGGAAAATCAGCAACCCGACCGCGAGCACGGTCTCCGGCACCAGCACCGGCGAGATCAGGAAGGTGGTGATCCATTCCTTGCCTGGAAAGCGGTAGCGCACCAGCGCCAGCGAGGCGAGGATGCCGAGCGTCGTTGCCAGCACCGAGGTCGCGAGGCCGAGCAGGAACGAGGTCTCGAAGGCGCGCACGATGGCCTCGTTCTCGAACAGGCGCCGGAACCATTGCAGGCTGAAGCCCTCGATCGGGAAACCGCCGAACTGCGAACTGTTGAAGGCGAGCAGCAACACGACCGCAACCGGCGCGAACATGAAGACATAGACCGCGATCGCGTAGAGTCGGATCAGGCTCCATCCCATCGCCGCCTCCTTACCCGAAGGCCTTGTAGAGCTGGTTCATGCCCATGATCCGGCTGTAGATCAGGACCACGATGCCGAGCAGGACCAGCAGGGTGAAGGAGAGGGTCGCGCCCATCGGCCAGTTCAGCTCCGAGAGGATCGCGTCATAGATCAGGTTGCCGTAGAGGAAGTCGTCCGGCCCGCCGAGGATCAGCGGCGTCACGTAGCTGCCGGCGGTCAGCACGAAGACCAGCAGGCAGCCGGCGGCGAGACCCGGCAGGGAGAGTGGCAGCGTGACCTCGAGGAAGGCCTGCCAGGGCGAGCTCCCGAGAGTGCGCGCCGCCGGAACCAGGTTCCTGTCGATCCCTTCGAGACTCACATAAACGTTGAGGATCATGTAGGGCAGGTAGACGTGGATGAAGCCGACCACGACGGCGAACTCGTTGAACATCATCGGCAGCGGCTCGTCGATGATCCCGAGCCAGAGCAGCAGCCCATTGATCGCCCCCTGGTTGCCCATGATGTGAATCCAGGACAGCGTGCGGATGATGAAGCTGACCCAGAAGGGCAGGATCAGCAGCAGGAGCAGCAGCCACTTGTGGCGGAACTTCGTGTTGGCGATGAAATAGGCCGGGATGTAGCCGAGCACGGCCGCCAGCACGGTGACGATCGCCGCCAGCCGGAAGGTCTTCCAGATCGCCACGTGGTAATAGCTGTCGGTCAGCAGCTCGTGCCAGTTCTCGAAGGAGAAGGCGGGCTCGTCCACGCCGAGATCGATGTTGACGTAGAAGGAATAGATCAGGATCAGCGACATCGGCACGACGACGAGCAGCGTGATCGTGATCAGTGCAGGCGATAGCAACCACCACGGCCGCATGACCTTGCTACGCAATGCGCTCAATAGAACGTCCCCAACGATATGACCCTGTCCGAACGGCCGGTTCGCCGGCTCTTTTCGAAGCTGGAAATCTTCAACAGCCTCCGTCATTGTTCCAATAGATAATGCAAATCATGGTCATTGATTTGAGGAATGATTGGTGAGTCTCTCCCGTCTCGACGACAGCGAACGCCTCGCGCGGGAACTGGACTGGAACCTGCTCCGGACCTTCATCGCCATCGTGCAGGAGGGCGGGATCACGGCGGCGGCGGACCGTCTGCTATTGAAGCAGCCAAGCGTCAGCAATGCCCTGAAGCGGCTCGAGACCCGGCTCGGCAAGCGGCTGATCGATCGCGGGCCGAGCCATTTCCGGGTGACGGATGCAGGGCAGAGCCTTTATCGCGAGGCGCTGGAGATCCACGGCACCATCGCACGTCTGACGGTGGAGATCCGCGATATCGAGGACGAGGTCCGCGGTCATGTGAATATCCGCGTCGCGAGCCATGTCGTTTTTCCGCCGCTCGACGAAACGCTGCGCGACTTCAGCCACCGCCATCCGCGCGTGACCTTCGACATGACGGTCGCCACCAGCGCCGACGTCGCCGCCTCGGTGCTGGAGAAGAAGGCCGGGCTCGGAATATGTCTCGTGCACCGGAAATGGCCGACCCTCAGCTACACGCATCTCTTTCGCGAGCACTTCGCCTTTTTCTGCGGGCCGACCCACCGCTTCTTCGGACGGCGCGACCTGACGGAAGCGGATCTCGACGGCGAGCCCTCGGTCGCCTTCGACACGGACAGTTTGCAGGATGCACTCCGGCCGGTCGCGATCCTGAGGACACGGCTCAATCTCGACGACACGATCCGCGGCACCTCCTCGCATCTGGAGGAAGTGAAGCGGCTCATCGTCGCCGGTGTCGGCATCGGGCCGCTGCCGATCCACGCCGTCGCGCGCGACATCGAGGACGGTCTGCTCTGGCAGTTGCCGCCCTACGAGGACCCGACGCCGATCGACATCTTCCTCGTCACCAATCCCGCCTCCCGGCTGAACCGGGCGGAGAAGGGTCTGATCGAGATGCTGACCCAGAAGACCTCCGCCCTGCCGCCGGCGAAGCGGGTCTATCCGCCGCAGGAGGCGGAGATCGGCGCTTGAGACCTGCGCATGCTGCTATGCAAAACGGGTCTGGTTTTTCGGGCGGGGCGAGGTGTAAGGTCGGTCGTCTCCGGTTTCCCGGAGGCGTTCTCGCGGGCTGCCGTCCGAGGCGGCGGGACCCGGAGCGCCTCCCGGTCCTCCACCCATGTTTCGCGAGTCTGAAAGAATGCGCACAGTCTTTGTCAATGGCAGCTACGTTCCCGAAAACGAGGCCTCGATCTCGATCTTCGACCGCGGGTCCCTCTTTGGCGATGCCGTCTATGAAGTGACCTCGGTCCTCGACGGCAAGCTGATCGACTATGAAGGCCACATGACGCGGCTGCGCCGGTCGCTCGCCGAGCTGAAGATGCCGTCGCCGGCCACCGACGAGGAGCTGCTGGAGATTCACCGCAAGCTGGTCGAACTGAACGGCATCGAGGAAGGCCTCGTCTACCTGCAGATTTCCCGCGGCGCGGCCGATCGGGACTTCCTCTTCCCCGGTCCGGACGTGAAGCCGACCCTGCTGCTCTTCACCCAGAAGAAGTCGCTGATCAACAGCGCGCTCGCCGAGCGCGGCCAGAAGATCATCCTGGTCGACGATCTGCGCTGGCGCCGCTGCGACATCAAGACGGTGCAGCTGCTCTATGCCTCCATCGTGAAGAATCAGGCGCATGATGCAGGTGCGGACGATGCCTGGATGGTGCTGGACGGAGAGATTACCGAAGGCTCGTCGAACAACGCCTATATCGTCACGGCGGACGGCACCATCGTGACCCGTGATCTCTCGACCGATATCCTGCACGGCATCACCCGCAAGGCGGTGCTGAAATGCGCCGAGGAGCTGCAGCTGAAGATCGAGGAGCGGCCTTTCACCGTCGCGGAAGCCAAGGCGGCGAAAGAAGCCTTCTCGACCTCCGCCACCAGCTTTGTAAATCCGGTGATCGAGATCGACGGCGCCACCATCGGAGAGGGCAAACCCGGCCCGATCGCGCAGCGTCTGCGCCAAGTCTATATCGACACCAGCAAGGCGGCGGGGATCTGATCTCTGACGGCCGCGGTTTCCCGGCCGCGGCGCATTGCTCTTGTTCGAATTTTCTCCCGGGGCGGGCCTAACGGTCCGGTGACCGTCAGCGGACCGAGCCGCTGCTCGTCGAAACCGCCTCGGGGGAGGCGGATACGAGAGCCAATAGAGCCGCTTCCAGTTTTTCGATCTCGACCGGTTTGGTCAGGCGATCGGAGATCCTGATGCCGCTCGCCTTGGCGATTTCGACCAGGGCATCGGCGTAATTGGGATTGAAGCCGGTTATGAGAAGAATGGGGACGTCGCAGTCCCGCTTGGCCAGCCATTGCACGAGTTCGATCCCGTCCATATCCGGCATCACGAGATCCATGACGATCCCGGAGGGGCGCAAGGTTTCGTAATGCCGCATGAAGGCTTTTGCGCTTCCGGCGGTCTCGGAAGCGATTCCGATCTCATCCGCAACTTCGGCAACGAATTGCGCAATCTCAGGTTCATCGTCGACGATCAATATCAATGGCTTCGTCACTGAACTCTCCCGAGAAAAATTAAGGAATTGGCTGTCGAAAATGCGTTTCCGTCAATCTTGATCCGAATGCTTATGGCACAGCATTTATTTACAAATTATTTCGGATCAAGCCAATGATCCATGGTCCGGGTCTCGCCTCATGATTCCAACTAACAGTTGCTTGCGAGAATGAAGGCTGCGCTTTCGGGTCCGGCATGTATCAATAGTAATATTATCGTTGCGGTTACTTTATGGCGTTATCTCGTCCGGTGCGGACCGTGTTTCCGGGATAGACCGGTCACCGTGTCCGATGCGGGCCCCACCAGCCGGGTCGCCCATGTCATGCGGCCGGCGCGGCCTTGAGTCCATCACGTGGCGCCATTGCTTCTCCCCCTGGTCACAAGTCGGAAGATCATTCGCGGGTGCGTTCCTCCGCGCCAATCGACTAAGCTGATCCAAGAACAGAAGCGCCGCCGGAACGTGGCGCCGGGGAGGAGCGTGAATGTCGGCCGTCACGGCGGAGGAGGACACCCAGGCGGACGGCGCCTACAAGATGCTGGTGCTGGTCACCATGGCCTGCGCCTGCATGCTCTACGCGCTGACGCTTACCATCGTGAACGTCGCCCTGCCGCAGATGCAGGGCGCCTTCTCCGCGACCACCGAGGAGATCTCCTGGGTGGTGACGCTGAACGTGGTTGCTACGGCGGTGGTGACGCCGCTGACCGGCTCGCTCGTAGCCTGGGTCGGCCAGCGCCGCCTGCTCGTCATCTGCCTCTCCGGCTTCACCCTTGCCTCGCTCGCCTGCGCCATGGCGACCTCGCTCGAGGCGGTGCTGTTCTTCCGCATCCTGCAGGGCGGGTTCGGTGCGCCGGTGGTGCCGCTCAGCCAAGCCATCGTGCTTCAGACCTGGCCGAAGGAGGAATACGGCAAGGCGAACGGCTATCTCGGCATGTCTGTCGTCATCGGCCCTGCCATCGGCCCGTCGATCGGCGGCTGGCTGGCGGAGGAATACAACTGGCGCTTCGTCTTCCTGATGATCGTGCCGCTCAGCCTGCTTGCTCTTGCAGGTGTGCTGCGCTGGATCCGCGAAGGCGGCAAGACGACGCTGCCGCGCTTCGACTATCTCGGCTTCCTGCTCTTCTCCGTCGCCATCGTCGCGCTGCAGCTCGTGCTCGACCGGGGAGAGCGGGAGGACTGGCTGCAGTCCGGCACCATAGTCACGCTGGTGATCGTGATGTGCGCCGCCTTCGCCATGTTCGTCGCCAACAGCGCCTGCGTCGACCGGCCCTTCATCCGGCCCACGCTGCTGAAGAACCGGAACTACGTGGTCGGGCTCTTCCTCGTCTTCGTCTACGGCGCGGTCAATTTCACGCCGCTGGTGCTGCTGCCACAGCTCCTGCAGGCCTATCGCGGCTATCCGGACACGCTGATCGGCCTTGTGCTGGCGATGCGCGGGGTGGGGATGATCGCCGGCTTCTACGCGGCGGCGAAGATGGGGAAGATGGACCCGCGCATCGGGCTGGTGCTCGGCACGCTGGCAATCGGGACCAGCGGCTGGATGATGAGCCTCTACGATCTCAACATGGATTTCTGGGCCCTCGCCTGGCCGAGCATCCTGCAGGGGATCGGCTGTGGTCTCATGTGGGTGCCGCTTTCCATGGTCAGTTTCTCGACGCTGGAGCGCGAGCTGCTGCCGGACGCGACCTCGCTCTTCCACCTGATCCGCAACATGGGGACCAGCCTCTATGTCGCCGCCAGCGTCTTCCTGCTCGTGCGCACCTCGAAGATCCGCTACGCCGAGATGGTGGAGGGCATCGGTCCGTTCGAGGAGCGGCTGAAGTTCCCGGAGGTGGTCGGCGCGGGCGCGGTGCAGTGGATGGACAGTCTCGGGCTGATCGCCGGCGAGGCCTGGCGGCAGTCTGCGCTGACCGGTTTCACCAATTGCTTCTGGTTCTACGCGCTGACCTGTTTCGCGACCCTGCCGGTGCTGGTCTTCGTGAAGATCCGCAAGGTGGCGTGACGGCTATTCCGCCTTTGCCTTCTTGATCCAGTCGCCTGTCAGTTTCGCGATCGTGTCGCCGAGATCGCGGCTGCGGCCGGTATCGATGGAAATGAAGGCGCTCATGCCCGCCCGGAGTTCCGGCTTTTCCGCATCGGCATCGACCGCGATGCGCACCGGCAGACGCTGCACCACCTTCACCCAGTTGCCCGAGGCGTTCTGCGGCGGCAGGGCGGAAAATTCCGCGCCGGTCGCCGGGCTGAGGCTTTCGATCCGGCCTTCCCAGACCGCGTCCGGATAGGCGTCGACGCGGATCTCCACCGGCTGGTCCAAGGTGATGGCGGCGAGCTGGGTTTCCTTCAGGTTCGCCTCGACCCAGACGAGGCCCGTGCCGATGATGCCGAAGGTCGGCGTATCCGCCTCGACCCATTCGCCGGCCTGCAGCTTCATGCGCGTGACGATGCCCGAGACCGGCGCGCGGACCTCGGTGTAATCGAGGTCGAGCTTCACCCGCTCGATCTCCGCGTCCACCTCCTGCACCAGCGGATGGGTCTCGAACGGCCGGTCCGGCAGGCCGCCGAGCTTGGCGATCACCACCTGGCGCTTTTCCCGGAGCGAGCGCAGGCGCTGTTCGGCCATGTCCCGCTCCATCTGCATCTCGTCGAGCTTCGCCTCGGTTCCGGCAAAGCTCTTCACCAACCGCTGCTGGCGCTCGACCTCTTTGGCGAAGAACTTCACCCTGGGCCCGATCTCCGCCATCTCGGCGCTGATCTGGCCGAGCTCGGCCCTGGTCGCCATTAGGTCGTTGATCACCGTGGCGCGCTTCGCCTCGGCCATCTTGAGCTGGACCCGGTAGGGCGCGGGATCGATGCGGAACAGCAGGTCGCCCTCGGTCACCGGATGGTTGTCGCCGACCATGACCTCGACCGCGCGGCCGTCGATCGGCGGGCTGACCGCGATGATCGGCGCCTTCACATAGGCGTTCTCGGTGGTGACGTAGCGTCCGGTCTCGGCATACCACCAGGACCCGGCCTCCCAGGCCGCGAAACAGATGCCGCCGAGCAGCAGGATGCGGACGAGCGCGCGGCCCCAGCGCTTGCGCGCCTTCGGCGTCACGATTTGTGTCTCAGGCGTTTCCGTCATGCCTTCTTTCGCGGGTGGTCCCGCCTTGTCTGGAGCCGCCCGGACGCGCCGGACGGATCGGTTGCGGAGAGCCTAGGCGCGGAGACCGGCGGGTTCCAGCGGAATACGCCGGATTCGCGTGCGGAGAAGAGAGAAGTGGCGGATCGGAAAAGATCGGACGCGGCCTCAGAGCGCGACATAGCCGCCGGCCCAGAGCCAGAGCGCGGCGAAGGCCATCGAGAGGAGGGTGATCGGGATCCCGGCTTTCGCATGGTCGCGGAAAGTGAGGGTGACGCCTGCTCGCGCCGCCTGCTCGGCGACGATCAGGTTGGCGAGGCTGCCGACCAGCAGCAGGTTCCCGGCCAGCGTCGAGAGCAGGGCAAGTGCGGTCAGCGCGCCGTCCGGCAGTCCCGTCCAGGCCTGCAGCAGCAGGATGACGGCAGGCACGTTGCCGATCGTGTTGCTGGCGGCGAGCGAGAAGGGCAGCAGGAAGGAGAGCCGTTCCGGCAGCCAGCCCGCCTCGGCGAAGGACGCGACCACCGCCTCCGGCAGTCCGGTCAGGGCGAAGGCGCCGTTGATCGCGAAGAGACTGGCGAAGAGGATCAGCAGCGGCGCGTCGATCTCGTCGAGCAGCTGGCGGCTCGGCACCGCGCGGCTCAGCATCAGCCCGCCCGCGACGAGCAGGGCGGAGATTTCCCGCGGCAGGGGCGTCGCGAACAGCGCCAGCAGCAGAAGGAGTGCGCCGAGGCAGAGCAAGGTCTCTCCGCGGTTTCCTTCCGGAGGCGGAATATCGGCGGGAGGCGCGGCGGGGACTTCGGGGACGGCGAGGAGATGGCGGCGCCAGACCAGCGCGATGCAGAGATAGGTGATCGCGAGCGCCGCCAGCGAAGGCAGCGCGGCGCTGGCGGCATAGCTCCAGAAACCGAGCCCGCCGACCTGGCCGATCAGGATGTTCTGCGGATTGCCGATCAGGCTCGCGGCGGAGCCGGCATTGCTGGCGGCGGCGAGGGCGAAGAGATAGGGCCGGGGATCGAGCCCGCGCGCGGCGAGGCTGGTGCAGAGGATCGGCGCCATGGCGAAGACCACGATGTCGTTTACCAGCACGGCGGAGAGCAGCCCGCCGACGGCGATGGTGAGGGCGAGCAGGCGGTGCGGGTTCGCGGATTGCCGGCCGATCCAGAGCGCGGCACGGGCATAGATCCCGGCGGCGCGGACGCGGGCGGAGAGCACCATCAGGCCCGCGAGCAGCAGCAGGGTCGGAAAGTCCATCGCCGCCGCGATCTCGTCGGCTGGCAGCGCCCCGCTGGCGACGGCGACGGCGGCGAGCAGCAGCGCGATCCCCGCGCGGTCGATCTGCAAGCCCGGCACCCGCCCGGCCGCCATGCCGAGATAGGTCAGCGCGAAAAGGAGGATGGTGAGGGTCTGCATCGGGCGCCGTGTCTCCGGTCGGTCCTCCCATAGCACGCGGGAGCGGTGCGCCGCCGCAAGGGAAATTCGGCGGGGGGCGAGAGTCTCGTCGCGGATCGGCAAGAGCAAAGGCGGGGCGAATGGCCTTATGCTGGCGGCAAAACGAAGAACGCCCGTCCAGGAGGACCCCCATGCTGCGCCTCTCCGTCCTCGACCAGTCCATCGCCGCCGTCGGCCGTCCCGAGGGGCAGGCGATCCTCGACACGATCGCCATGGCGGAACAGTGCGAGCGCCTCGGCTACAAGCGCTTCTGGGTCTCCGAGCACCATTCCCACCCGACCATCGTCGGCACCGCGCCGGAGATCCTGCTCGCCGCCATCGCGATGAAGACGGAGCGTATCCGCATCGGCTCGGCGGGCGTGATGCTGCCGCATTACGCGCCGCTGAAGGTGGCCGAGCAGTTCCGCGTGCTGGAGGCGCTGGCGCCCGGCCGGATCGATCTCGGCCTCGGCCGCGCGCCCGGCTCGGACGGCCGCACCTCGCTGGCTCTGAACCCGCTCGCGGCGGAGCGGCCGAACCAGTTCCCCGCCGACGTCGCCGATCTCAGCGCCTGGGTCTCCGGCGCGCCGTTGCCCGAGGGCCATCCCTTCGCCGCCGTCCGCGCCCGCCCCGCCGGCGACACCTCGCCCGAGATCTGGATGCTCGGCAGCTCGCTCTACGGCGCCCAGGTCGGCGCCCATTTCGGCCTGCCCTATGCCTTCGCCTGGTTCTTCACCGAGGGCCAGGGCGGCCCGGAGGCGATCCAGATCTACCGCGAACGCTACCAGCCCTCCGAGCGCTTTCCCGAGCCCTGCCCCGCGATCTGCGTCTGGGCGCTCGCCGCCGAGACCGAGGAGGAGGCGCAGTACCATTTCACCTCCCGCGCGCGCTGGCAGATCTTCCGCGACCGCGGCCGCTACACGCCGCTGGAGAGCGCCGAGACGGCGATGAACGCCAGCTATTCCGAGAGCGAGGCGGCACGCATGGAGCAGCTCCGGCAGAGCGCCATGGTCGGCACGCCGGAGAAGGTGGCGGAACAGATCCGCGCGCTCGCCGGGCGGCTCAATCTGAACGAGGTCGCGGTGGTGACCTGGGCGCATGACGAGCAGGTCCGGCAGCGGAGCTACGCGCTGCTGGCGAAGGAATTCGGGATGACGGCGGATAGCGCCTGACGCAAGATGCCGTCCGAACACGGGACAAAGACTATTCCGGGAGGAAAGAGGAACATGAGCAAGCTTGGATTTATCGGCCTCGGCATCATGGGCGTGCCGATGGCGGGGCACCTGATCGCGGCGGGCCACGAGGTGTATCTCAACACCCTGAACCAGGTGCCGCGCAGCCTCGTCGATGCCGGCGGCAAGGCCTGCCCGAGCCCCGCCGCGGTCGCCAAGGCGGCCGACATCATCTTCATCATGGTGCCGGACACGCCGCAGGTGGAGGAGGTGCTGTTCGGCGCGGACGGAGTCGCGGAAGCGCTCTCGGACGGCAAGACCGTGGTCGACATGAGCTCGATCTCGCCGCTCGCGACCAAGGAGTTCGCGACCAAGATCAACGAGCTCGGCTGCGAGTATATCGACGCCCCGGTCTCCGGCGGCGAGGTCGGCGCCAAGGCGGCGAGCCTCACCATCATGTGCGGCGGCTCCGAGAAGGCCTTCAAGCGGGTGAAGCCGCTGTTCGAGCTGATGGGCAAGAACATCACGCTGGTCGGCGGCAACGGCGACGGCCAGACCTGCAAGGTCGCCAACCAGATCATCGTCGCGCTGACCATCGAGGCGGTCGGCGAGGCCCTGCTCTTCGCCTCCAAGGCCGGCGCCGACCCGGCCAAGGTGCGCGAGGCCCTGATGGGCGGCTTCGCCTCCTCGAAGATCCTGGAACTGCACGGCGACCGCATGGTGAAGCGCACCTTCGATCCGGGCTTCCGCATCGAGCTGCACCAGAAGGACCTGAACCTCGCCCTCTCCAACGCGCGCGAGATGGGCCTCAGCCTGCCGAACACGGCGACGGCGCAGGAACTCTTCAACGCTTGCGCGGCGCATGGCGGCAAGGCCTGGGATCACTCGGCGATGGTGAAGGCGCTGGAGATGCTGGCCGGGCACGAGGTGGCGTAAAGGGGAGACGCCGGGATGATTGCCCTCGGGAAGCTCGGGGAGGCCGCCGGAAAGCTGCTGAAGGCGCGCGGCGAGACCATCGCCGTCGCCGAGTCCTCCGCCGGCGGCCTGATCTCCGCCTCCCTCCTCGCGGTCCCGGGGGCGTCGGCCTATTTCGTCGGCGGCGGCGTGATCTATACCCACAAGGCGCGCGAGATCCTGACGGAGATCGACTTCGAGCAGCATCCGGGCATGCGCTCCTCCTCCGAGCCCTACGCCGCGCTGCTCGCCGAGACCATGCGCCGGCGCATGGACACGACCTGGGGCCTCGCGGAGACCGGCGCCTCCGGCCCGGGCGGCAACCGCTACGGCGATGCCGCCGGCCACACCTGCATCGCGCTCTCGGGCCCGGTGACGCGGGTCTTCACGCTGGAGACAGGGGAGAGCGACCGGGAAGCCAATATGTGGCGGTTCACCGAAGCGGCGCTGGAGGCGCTGGTGGCGGCGCTTGGGGAGATGGTGACGGGGTGAGACGCGGCGCGGCGCGTGGCGGCAAGGCGTGGGGGCTCTCGACGTTGGTGAAGGCGCTGGAGATGTTGGCTGGGCACGAGGTGGCGTGAGGGAGCATAAGAGATTAAAAATTGAACGCAATCTGCTCTCGTTATTTTATAGTATATTGTCAATTATTTGTGATGTTTCTTGTTTTGCTGAATAAAAAATTATTCAATATTTATATTATCTAATTGTGCAATAATTCGTGGTATGTATAAGAGCCTATCGTGTATTTCTCTTGCTCCGAAAAGATGTTTTGATGATAGATCGCGAATTTCTAATTCAGTTAAGGATGGGTTTGTAAACCAATTCCAATACTCGATTGATTCGTCTTTGAGGTATTCATTTGGCCAATTATTGAAATCTAAAGAATCTATTATTTTTGGCCATATAAATCGGCCTTGCCTAAGAGAGTTGTATATTTCTGGGTGAGTTTGTCGGATGACTGCGAGTCCGGAAATCAATGTCGCGAATTGACAGTCGGATGTTTGGTATGTGATTGCAATATATGTAGATATTCTTTCGATTGTTCTCAGTGATAGATTTTTTGAAATAGACATATTTTTGAGTTGGTTTTTTACTCTATTATCTAAAGCTTCATCGATTGAATTTATATTCAATTCATTCCATAAATAGTCAATATATTTTGTTGTCGGTCTGAAATCTAGATCTCGATTATGTGGTAATGTGACGCGTAAGTCGTAAAATTTTTCTAGATACTGTTCTCCTTTTGTGTTTTGCCCGTATGCTGATTTTACGGTGGCGGTCAATTGTTCAATGTTCGTTACTAAAATGAATACAACTCCATTGACAGAAAATAGATGTTTTATTCTTTCAATAGTATTTAACGCAAAAGATGGTTTGCATCTATCAAGATCATCTATTATGAATATCAATGGATGTTTTGATTTTTTGAATATATGATTTTCGGATTCGCTTGATGCTGATTGAGCATTCTTTGTTGATATTGCGGTGGAAATTAAGGTCAAGCTTTTCTGAAAATTCTCTAGTGTGACGCGTTCCACGGTCGTGTTTCTTAGTCGTTCGGCGAAAACATCCTCAGCAATTTTTGCGAGTTCGTCGCCAAGTTCGGTAAAAATTGTTTTCCCAACTGTACCCAATTTTTCGAAATCTTCGGAATCTACTAAATTTAGCGTTACTCCTCGCAGCGCTAATCGAGCAGATATAGGTAGCAAAACAGAGCCAACTCTTTTCGCTTTCGTGACTATATCTTTAATCATCGAGCTTTCGGCCGGGAGGATTTGTTCGGCTTGCTCGACGATCTTCGCTGCGAGTACAACGAACGCATCTTCGTAGTGATCATTTGCGAATGCGTCGAATTCGATGACAGCCGCACCTTGATTGCGAAGTTCCCCCGCCCACTGTTTTACGAATGTCGATTTTCCAGAGCCCCACGGACCATCGAGGATGATCGTCATTGGTTGTTCAAGGCCACTAACGAGTCGAGTCAGTCTTTTCCCGAAAGCTGCGTACCCAAAAAGGTCATTCTCTTTTGTAAAGCCTTCCGTTTTTCCAATTACTGGAGCTGTCGGTATGAGTTTCATGCCGTGCCCGCCTCGTTTCAATTTTTACATTGTTCAAATTTATAGCCAGTATGGTTCTTTGTGTTTTGATTTTTATCAACCAATTTCGCTTTTGGATGAACTAAAGGAAGTGAAGCCTAATTCCTCTTCATCCCTCGGCCCTAACGGCGACTCCTGTTCCGTCTCCATCGCTGCCTTCAGTTTCAGTAGGCCGACATTCAGGTCCCGGAGAGTTCCTCCGGCTTTGCGTTGCCATGGTTGAAATAGCTGGGCCTATCCCTCACGCCCTTCCTGCCCGCGCGTTCAGCCTTCCCGGTGTCTCGCTCCATCCTCTCGAAGCAACCACGAACGGTAATCGTGTAAAGCGCCCAAGTTGACGGCCCGGCCCCTGGCTGTTGATGTTGGTCACGCACGTAAAAGTCGTGCAAGCCAAATTGTTGACATTTGTAAACATATAGCCCATATTCGGAGCACGTAATGACCCGCCCGCGCCATCCGGACAAAGAGGTCGAGGAGGCGGTCCGGCAGGCTGAGGCGCTGGGCTGGACATGGCGGCCGCAGGGGCATTGGGGGCGGCTGTATTGTCCCCAGCATGACCGCGAGGGCTGCCAGATCGGGGTCAATGGGACGCCGCGGAATGCGGGCAATCACGCGCGGCAGATTTTGCGGGCGATCAACCGGTGTCCGCACGGGGCCGGGGAGAGGGGTGATGGAGACGTATGAGTTCAGCGTGATCGCCTCCGGGCTGGACCCGGCGGCGGAGGATTTCGAGGCGTTGTTCTACGATCACGGCTGCGACGACGCTCTGGTCTCGTTCCAGAAGGGCCATGTCATCGTAGATTTCGCCCGCGAAGCCGAGAGCTTCGGCGATGCCGTCGCCTCGGCGCTGGAGAATGTCGCCGCAACCGGCGCGCGGATCGACCGGCTGGAGCCGGACCCGCTGGTCAGCCTCTCCGACATCGCGAAACGGGCCGAGATGACGCGGGCCGCGATTTCCAATTACTACCGGGGCTGCCGGGGCGAGGGCTTTCCGGCCCCGGTGGCGCGCGTCACCTCGGACAGTCCGCTCTGGGAATGGGCGACGGTCGCCCGCTGGCTCGCCTGTAACGGCAAGCTCGCGCCCTCGGTCGCGGTCGAGGCGGAACTGGTCCGGCAGGCCAATCTCGCCGTCGCGGGCGGGGAAGTGCATATCGGGCCGATGCTACGCCAGCGGGCGACGGAATACGCAGAGACGCTCTGCGCCTGAGGGCGCCGCCCCCCACTCACCCCGCCGCAGCCCTGATCAAATCCGCCGCCTTCTCGCCAATCATGATCGTCGGCGCATTCGTGTTGCCGGTCGTCAGGTACGGCATCACCGAGGCGTCGGCGAGGCGCAGGCCTCGACGCCGCGGACCCGGAACTCCGGGTCGACCACCGCCATCGCGATTCCGGGGACACGAGATTCAATTCGATACGGGGAAACTACGCAGGTGCGCAAAGTGGCGAGCTATCGGGCAAATGAGCCTCGTGTGCCCGGATTTCCCGGTTCCTTTCTTCGGGTATTCTCGTTTAGGCTTCAGCCGTTATGTTCGATAAAGCGTTCGATAGGTTCGTCAATGGCCTTACCCTCATTGGTTTGGTTATAGCTTCCCTGGCTGTACAAACTGCTTGGGATTGGATCGAAGCCAACGGCTATGTTGTGTATGTCGTTTGTTCCGGCCTCCTTCTTGTGGAGGTTATCGTTCTGATTCTGTGTGGCCGGAAGGCTGCATTGACGATCCTGATCGCGGGGGCGGTCCTTTTTTTCACGATCTTCGGAACGGACCTGTTTAGGGGGGGATTCTCCAAACACGCCAATGCAGGTATTGCGACCGCTCTTCTTCTAATATCCGTTGTCGGGATCGGGTATCTGACGGATCGATTTAATAAAAACAAGAGACCCTAATTTCTCTTCATCCCTCGGCCGCAACCCCTCCCCCCGTCGCTCACCCTGCCGCCGCCCTAATCATCTCCGCCGCCTTCTCGGCGATCATGATCGTCGGCGCATTCGTGTTCCCTGTCGTCAGATACGGCATCACCGAGGCGTCGGCGACCCTGAGCCCCTCGACGCCGCGGACCCGGAGCTCCGGGTCGGTGACCGCCATCGGGTCGATCCCCATCTTGCAGGTGCCGACCGGGTGATAGAGCGTGGTGCCGCGCTCCCGGGCGAACTGCGCGAGCGCGGCCTCGTCCGCCGCGTCCGGTCCGGGCCAGAGTTCCGCCGCGCTGTGGCGTGCGAGGGACGGCGCGGCGAAGATCCGGCGGACTTGGCGTATGCCGGCGAGCATCACCCTGAGATCGTCGCGGTCCGAGAGGTAGTTCGGTTTGATGCGCGGCGGCTCCGCCGGATCCGGGCTCGCGGCCATGACCGTGCCGCGGCTGGAGGGGCGGGTCGGGCAGATCACCGTCGCCATGCCGGGCGCGCGTTCGAGGGCCAGCGGCTTGTCCGGGTCGTAGCTCGCCGGCGTGAAGAGGAGCTGCAGGTCGGGGCTATCGAGGCCCTCGCGGCTGCGGCAGAACACCATCGCGCTGGTCACGCCGAAGGTCAGCGCGCCATTGCCGAAGAGGGCGAAGCGGCCGATCTCGCGCAGCACCCGCCAGCCGCGCGAGAGCTGGTTCATCGAGATCGCGTCCCTGACCCGGTGGGTGATGCGGGTGACATAGTGATCGGAGAGGTTGGCGCCGACGCCCGGCAGGTCCTGCACCACCGGCAGCCCGAGGGACGCCAGATGGCCGGCAGGGCCGATGCCGGAAAGCTGCAGGAGCTGCGGCGAGTTGACGGCGCCGCCCGAGAGCACCACCTCGCGGGCGGCTTTGACCGCGACCTCCTCTCCGTGGCGGCGGAATACCAGCCCGGTGCAGCGGCGCCCCTCGAAGCTGAGCTTCTGCACCAGGGCCCCGGTCTCGACCCGGAGATTGGGGCGCTTGCGGGCTTCCGCCAGGAAGGTGCGGGCGGTCGAGGCGCGCCAGCGCCCGCGCCGGGTCATCTGCGAATAGGCGACGCCCTCCTGGGCGGGGCCGTTGTAATCCGGGTTGAAGGCGAAGCCGGCCTCCTGCGCCGCCTGCACGAAGGCATGGGTCAGCGGCAGGATGGTGCGGTAATCCTCGACCGGCATCGGGCCGCCCCGCCCGCGGATCTCCTCCTCGCCCTTTTCGTAGCGCTCGGAGCGGCGGAAGAGGGGCAGGATTTCGTCGAAGCTCCAGCCCCGGCAGCCGAGCTGGGCCCAGCCGTCATAGTCGGCCGGGTTGCCGCGCACATAGAGCATCCCGTTGATCGAGTGCGAGCCGCCGAGCACGCGGCCGCGCGGCCAGTGGATCGCCCGCCCCGCCGTGCCGTCCTCCGGCTCGCTCGCATAGTTCCAGTTGACGCTCGCATTGTAGAGAAGGCTCTTCACGCCGGCCGGAATGTGGATCAGCGGATGGCGGTCCGGCGGCCCGGCCTCCAGCAGCAGGACCCTCGCCCCGGTCTCGCTGAGCCGGCTCGCGACGACGCAGCCGGCAGAGCCCGCGCCGACCACGACATAATCCGTTTCCAGCGTCTCCGGTCGCATCGGGTGGTCAGCCGGCATCGAGGAGATCGCCGCGGACCGTCAGAAACTCGTCCAGCGCCTCGGCGAACCTATCGAAGTCCGGCTGGCCCAGCGGCAGCGACAGGGAGATGAACCCGCGCCGCGCCATGTAGATGCCGGATGCGATCAGATCGAGGTGGAGCAGCTTGCGCAGGTCGTCCCTCCGTGCGGCGGTCTCCCGGTCCGCGGGCCAGGTGTCCTGCGGCCGGCGGATTGGCGCGCGCTGGAAATGAAGGGCGAGGATCGAGCCGATGCCCGTGACCTGCATCGGCGCGTCGTGCCGGGCGATCACCGCGCCGAGCTGATCCCTGAACCGGTCGCCCCTGGCATTCAGGGCCTCCGCGGCGTCGGGCGTGAAGATGTCGCGCAGGCCGACGAGCCCCGCCGCCATCGACAGGACATTGTTGTTGAAGGTCCCCGGATGCGAGACCGCGTTGGGCGAATAGGGATCGAACATGCTCATGATATCGCGCCGGCCGCCGAACGCGCCGAAGGTCATGCCGCCGCCGAGATATTTCCCGAAACTCGTCATGTCCGGCATGACGCCGGTTTTCCCCTGCAGACCGCCGGGACCGAGCCGGGAGGTCATGACCTCGTCGAAGATCAGGATCACGCCGTGCGCGGCGGAGCGTTCGCGGAGCGCCTCGAGGAATTCCCGGTCCGCCGGGATGGCGCCCGCGCTTCCCATCATCGGCTCGACGATAATGGCCGCGAGATCGCCCGCATGTTCCTCGATCAGCGCGACGGTGCCGTCGATGTCGTTGTAGCTCGACAGGACGAAGGGGAACGGCGCGTTGATCGGCGATCCGGCCTGGCCGAAATAGAAGACGCCGCCATGATATCCGCCCGCGAAGGCCATGACCTTGGCGCGGCCCGTGAAGGCGCGTGCCGCGGAGAGAGCGAACAGGTTGGCCTCGGTTCCCGAATTGCAGAAGCGCAGCAGGTCGACGGACGGGAAGCGCGCGCACATCAGCTGCGCCAGTTCGGCATCGTACCGGTTCGGGCCGCCGAGACCGACGCCGGCCTCCACGGCTTCGGTGACGGCCTTCACCAGTCTCGGATCGGAGTGACCGTAGAGGCCGGCGGTGTATTCGCCGAGAAAGTCCGTATAGAGGTGGCCGTCGATATCCGTGATCGTCGCTCCCCTGCCCGACGCGATCGTCAACGGATAGGGCGTGTAATGGGTGACGGTCCGCGTGTTTCCGCCGGGCATGGCCCGTGCCGCTTCCTCTGCCCTTGCAGCGCTCTTCGGGTTCTCCGCCCTGTAGCGTTCCTCGGCGGCGGCGAGGGAGGAGGCCAGGTCGCTGTTCGATCGATCGGCCGATGCGGTCTGAACCATTTCCGTTCCAGTTCGTGATGCGTTTCCCCCGGATGTCCCGTGAACAGGATCAATCGGGAGGCGTTTCGTCATCCGACTATCTGATCATTTCCGGGGTCGTCAGTCGATACGTGTCGAAACGCGACCGACGATCCCGGTCCCGGCGCGATCGATCAACCGAAAGGCTTTCCGCCATTCACCCCTCCGGCCTCCGTTGCTCTCCCTCATCCCGTGCAACGCCTGCTCCAAACAGCTCCAGGCCGCTCAGGGAGCCGCCGAGCTGCATCAGCCGCCCGCCGGATCCCAGCGCGCCGACCGAGACGGGGGCGAGATGCATGTCGGCAATGAGCTGTTCCACGATGGCGGTCGCGTCGGCATCATCGCCGGCCACGAACAGGATCCGCTGCAGGCCGTCGGTCGGCGGCGGCGCAAACATCCTTTCGATCGGGAGCGTGTTGAAGGCTTTCACCACCCGCGCGGACGGCGCCAGGCGCGCGACGATCTCGCTCCCGGACTCCGCACCCAGATCGTCGACCTCGAAATCGGGGGCGTAGCGCGTGAAGATGTTCGTCGCGTCGACCAGCACGCGGCGGTCCCAGTCGATTTCGGGGGTGAGAACGTCGCGCACCTTCGTCCAGGGCACGCCCAGGATGACGACGGGACTGTCCAGCGCCTCCGCGACAGTGCCGGCGGTGACGCGGCTTCCGAGCTGCGCCGCCAGGTCGCGCAGGCTTTCCGGCCCGCGGCTGTTGGCGACCGTCACATGGTGTCCGGCAGCGGCAAGATGGCGCGCGAGGGCCTGCCCGACCGTGGCCGCTCCGAGGATACCGATATTCATTGTGACTTCTCCTTGCAATGTGGGGGGAGCGGAAGACGCCTTTGCTTCGCGCGTCTTCCGGTTGCGCGATCTGCCCGGCGGGCCTCAGACCTGGTTCATGCCGCCATCGACGAACAGCTCGATGCCGTTGACGAAGCCGGAGTCCCTGGAGGCGAGGAAGAGAACCGCGTTGGCGACATCTTCCGGCTGACCGATCCGGGAGGAGGGTATGGCGCCGATGACGTGCTCCTTGATGCCTGCGGCCTGCTCGCCGCCGCCGAACAGATCGGTAAGGCCGGCGGTTTCGGTCAGCCCGGGGCTGACGACATTGACCCGGATGCCGCGATCCTTGAGATCGAGGATCCAGCTGCGGGCGAAATTGCGCACCGCGGCCTTGCTCGCGGAATAAACGCTGAAATTCGCCGTGCCGGCGGTGCCGGTGGTCGAGGAGGTCAGAATGATCGAGGCGCCGTCGCGCAGCACCGGCAGCGCCTTCTGCACGGTGAAGAGGACGCCCTTCACATTGGTGTCGAAGGTGCGCTGGTAATGGTCCTCGGTGATCGCGCCGAGGGGCGCGAATTCTCCGCCGCCGGCATTGACGAACAGAACGTCGATCTGCGCGTGTTTCTGCTGGACCGTATCGTAGAGCCGGTCGAGATCGGCGAGGTTCGCCATATCCCCGCGCACGCCGGTCACATTGCCGCCGATCGCCTGCACGGCGGTGTCGAGCGTCTCCTGGCGCCGTCCCGTGATGTAGACCGCGGCGCCCTCGGCTGCGAAGGCCTTGGCCGTGCCGAGGCCGATGCCGCTGGTGCCGCCGGTGATCACGACGACCTGATTCTGGAACTTGCTCATTTCACTCTCCTGTGTTGGCGGGCGAGACCCTCTCGCCACATGCAAAAGAGATGAATGTGAAACGCCGAAGCTTGTAGTGACCAAAACTGAGCCGTATCGTTCTATTGGAGGAACGATGAAATCCGATCTCAATGATCTCGTCTATTTCGCCGAAGTCGTGAGCCATGGCGGATTCGCGGCGGCGGCGCGTGCGCTGCGCGAACCGAAGTCGAAGCTCAGCCGGCGCGTGGCCGGGCTGGAGGAGCGATTGGGGTTGCGGCTGATCGAACGCTCCAGCCGCCGCTTTCGGGTGACCGATATCGGGCTGGCCTTCTTTGAGCGCTGCAAGGCGATCCAGCTGGAAGCCGAACAGGCAGAAGCGCTTGTCAGACAGGCCCGGTCCGAACCGCAGGGACGCATCCGCTTCAGTTGTCCGACGGGGATGGTCGAACTGGTCTCGAACCTGGTCGGCAGCTTCCTTCAGCAGCATCCCAAGGTCCGTTTACAAGTGCTGGCGACGGACCGGCCGGTCGACCTGATCGGCGAGCGGATCGATCTGGCGCTCCGGGTCCGGGTCGCGCTTACCAGCGATGCCGAATTGACCATGCGCAGCCTCGGCAGCTCGACCCGGATTCTCGTCGCCAGTCCGGCACTGGCCGGTGGCGTGCGTAATCCGGATGATCTGGCAAAGGTGCCGATGCTGGCGACCAATGATGCCGATGCGGAAGCCGAATGGGGGCTGGAAACGGCCGACGGCCGGGAGATGACGCATCGGCAGGAGGCACGGCTTGGCTGCGCGGATATGACGGCGGTCCGCGATGCGGCGATCGCCGGCCTCGGGGTGGCGCTTCTGCCCTGGCATGTTTGCCTGAAGGCCGTGGAAGCGGGGCAGCTGGTCAGGGTCCTGCCGGAGTGGCGCGGCCAGAAGGGCATTGTGCATCTGGTCTTCACGACCCGGCGCGGTCTTCCTCCGGCCGTGCGCGCCCTGATCGATCATCTGGCCGCGAGATTTCCGGACGACCTTCTCTAAGAATTGCTCTCAGGCCGCGGCCGGAATCTGCGCATCTCTCCATTGGCCTCACGCTTTCGGACGGAGCGGGAGCTCTTCCTCGACCTGCTCCACCGCCGCCTTCAGCTTCAGCAGCCCGACATCGCGGTTGCGGAACAGTTCCTCCGGTTTCATCGAGCCATAGTCGAAATAGCCGGAGCCGTTCATCACGCCCTGTTTGCCCTCGGCGATCAGTTTTTCCAGCGTCTCGCTTTTCCCCTTCACCTCGGGCGGGATGTACATCTTGTTGGCGAGCGCCCGGCGGCTCATGTCGAGGCCGGTGAAGTCGGCTTTCATCAGCGCGCCCATGGTCGCCATGCGCAGCGCGAGGCCGTACTTGATCGAGGTGTCGATTGCCTCGGCGTCGGCATAGCCCTCGTCGAGCAGGCGGGTGATCTCCAGCGTCATCGCCGCCTGCAGCCGGTTGGCGACATAGCCGGGCACGAAGCGCTCGAACAGCACCGGCTTCTTGCCGATGGCGGTGTAATGGTCGCGCACGGCTTCCAGGATCGCGCGGTCGGTCTCCGGCCCGCCGGCGATGTCGACCAGGTCGATGATGTAGGGCGGGGTGTACCAGTGGGTGATGATGAAGCGGCCCTGCAGGGACGCCGGCGCGAGCGGGAAGGCGTCGAGATAGGAGGTGTTGCTGGCGATGATCGCACTCTTCGGGGCCGCGGTTTCGAGCTCCGCATAGACCGTCGTCTTCACCTCGCGGTTCTCGACCACCGCCTCGACGATGAAATCGGCGTCCGCGACGGCCTCGGCGAGGGTCGCGACCGGCGTGATGCGGGCGAGGATCGCTGCCGTCTCCGACTTGGCGACGGAACCGCCGGCGACCAGAGTGTCGAGCGCGCTGCCGATCAGCTCCATGCCGGTCTTGAGCTGGCTCTCGCTGATGTCGGTCATCTTTACCGGATGCCCTGCGATCGCGTGCACGAGTGCGAGCCCGTGGCCCATCAGTCCCGCGCCGATGATGGCGACCTTGCTTGTGCTGTCCATTTTTCATTCCTCCCGAAATTCAGCCGAGGCTAACGCAGCCGGGCGGCGGGGATTGATGAAGATTTGGCAGCAGGGCGCGGCAAAGCTGCGGAGAGTGCTGGGGCGCGGCATCACACTCGTGCCCGCGCGCGGCTTTACGGGATCGTTGCGGAGGCTCACACTCGCGAAAAAAGAGAATAATCCCAGGGAGAATGCGCCATGTCGGCAGAGCCGAGCCTGATCATCCGGGGTGGAACCATCGTCGACGGCACCGGGGCCGACCCGGTGGAGGCTGATCTCGCCATCGCCGGAGACAGGATCGTCGCCATCGGCGAAGTGGCGGGGAGGCGCGGCCTTGAAGAGATCGACGCGCGCGGCAAGCTGGTCACGCCCGGCTTCGTCGACATCCACACCCATTACGACGGGCAGGCGGTCTGGGACAGCCATCTCGCGCCCTCCGCCTGGCACGGCGTCACCACGGCGATCATGGGCAATTGCGGCGTCGGCTTCGCCCCCTGCAAGCCGGCCGACCGGGACAAGCTGGTCGAGCTCATGGAAGGCGTCGAGGACATTCCGGGCCCGGTGCTGCACCAGGGCCTGAACTGGCAGTGGGAGAGTTTCGCCGAATATCTCGACGTGCTGGAGAAGCTGCCGCGCGACATGGATCTCGGCGTGCTGCTGCCGCATGCCGCTGTGCGCGTCTTCGTCATGGGCGAGCGGGCGCTGAACCTCGAGAACGCGACGCCGGAGGATATCGCGAAGATGCGCAAGATCGCGGCGGACGCGGTGCGTGCCGGCGCCTTCGGTTTCTCCACCTCGCGCACCATCAGTCACAAGAGCCTCGCCGGCGACTATACGCCGACCCTGCGCGCCCAGGAGGAGGAGCTGACCGGCATCGCCCTCGGCATGGCGGACGCCGGCTCCGGTTTCCTTGAGATGGTCTCCGACTGGGACCAGCCGGACCCGGAGACCGAGTTCGCCATGCTCCGCCGTGTCATCGAGGCGAGCGGGCGGACCGCCGTCTTCACCCTGAACCAGCGCCACGACCGGCCGCATTTCTGGCGCGACCTCCTGAAGCTGGCGGGCGAGGCCGCCAATGACGGGCTCTCGATCCGCCCGGTGGTGGCGCCGCGCCCGATCGGCATCCTGCTCGGCCTCGAGGGCAGCCAGAACCCGTTCTCCGGCACCGCGACCTACCGTTCGATCCAGGATCTGCCGCTGAAGGACCGCGTCGCGGCGATGCGCGATCCCGAGGTGCGCCGGAAGATCCTTTCCGAGGATCCGGTGAAGAACAGCACCTTCCCGCTCATCCACCGGATCTCCTTCGCCAAGATGTTCCGTCTCGGCTCGCCCGCGAATTACGAGCCGGCGAAAGACCAGTCCATCGCCGCCATCGCCGAGCGCGAGGGCCGGACGGCGCCCGAGGTCGCCTACGACATCCTGCTGGAGCGCGAGGGCCGCGGCTTCATCTACACGCCGCTGGTCAACTACGCGAATTACGACATGAGCGCGCCGGAGGAGATGCTGGCGGACCGGAACGCGATCATGGGGCTCGGCGACGGCGGCGCCCATGTCGGCTTCATCCTCGATGCGGGTTATCCGACCTGGCTGATGAGCTACTGGGGCCGGGACCGTGCCCGCTTTCCGATGACCGACGTGATCCGGCGCCTGACCTCGGACACGGCCCGCGCCGCGGGCCTCTCCGACCGCGGCGTGCTGGCGCCGGGCAGGAAGGCGGACGTCAACATCATCGACTGGGACCGGGTCGGCTTCTCCGATCCTTACGTCACCTATGACCTGCCGGCGAACGGCAAGCGGCTGATGCAGAAATCGACCGGCTACGAGGCGACCATCGTCTCCGGCAAGGTGACCTATCGCGGCGGCGAGGCGACCGAGGCGCTGCCCGGCAAGGTGGTGCGCGGGCAGCGCTAGGGGGCTCGGATCAGTAGACCCAGTCGGTGTAGACCGGCTCCGGGCCGACGGTCTTCAGTTGGATATCGTCCGATACGGGCTCCGGTGCCGGTTCTACCGCTGCGGGCTCGTCCGAAGCCGAAGCGAGCGTCGCGCTCGAGGCCGGCGTGACCGAAAGTGTGTACGAGCCGGTGCTCGTAGTGAATCCGTCGGCCTCGAGATAGTAGGTGCCGCTCGTCGAAGGCGTGTAGGAGAGGTAGGAGTCGAGACCGGTGCCGCCATCGTCGTTTCCGGTCAGATAGCGGCCGCTGGAATTGTAGACCCGCAGCACCGGGTCGGACAGGGAGCCGCCACCGCTGGCCGAGCCGCGCAACTGGATGATCACCCGCTGGCCGGCGGTCAGCTCGGTCTGGAACCAGTCGCGATCGTAGCGGGTGATCCTGCCGGAGACCGACTGACCGACCCCGACATAGCCGGACGTGCTGGTGCTCGAGGGAAGGTCCGTGGCGCCTTCGGAAACGGCTTGCCGGGCCGGGGTCGGAGACGGCGTGACGGAGCCGGTCGCGGGGGCGCCGGTCGAGCGGCCTTCGTAATATCCGCTCATGATGTAGTGCTGTGTCGCCAGATCGTCGTTTCCGCCGAAGGCGACGGCGAGATCCGGGTTGGCGGCCATGTAATTGTCGGCATCGAAAGTGGTCGTGCGCCCCTCGGCGCGGCCAGCTGCGAGGTAATGGGCCGCCGCGCCCGCCCGGTCGAGGCCGAAGACGCCGATCAGGTCCGCGTGGCTCGCGACATATTCCAGCCCGTCGAACTCGACGGTGCGCCCTTCATAAACGCCGGCATTGAGAAAATGCCCCCGGGCTGCGGCGGCATCCCGTCCGAAGACGGCCTCGAGATCGGCATAGGAGGCGATATATTCGAGCCCGCTGAAATGCGGATCGACATAGGCCGACATTGTGTAGTCGACGGAACCCTGGTGGGTGTGCAGGAAATAAGTCGTCGCGCCGTTGGCGGGATCGGCGGCCGATTGCGGGCCGGCCCCGCCGAGTTGCAACACGTCGATCACCTCTCCGAAGGACAGCCGGTCGGATCTCACCCCTTCGACCAGCGCCTGCACGGTGGTGACGGTCGCCGCCACCTGCGGTGCGGCGAAACTCGTGCCGGTATAGGCCGAACTCGGGAATCCCTCGCCATCGGCAAGGATATGAACGGTCGAGGGGTGGTTCTGCGAGAAGCTGCTCGGATTGCCCGCGCCGTCATGGCTGCCGACCGAGATCACGTTGGAGAGCCCTGCCGGATAGCCGGACGCTTCGAGCGCCCCCGGCGTTCCCGAGTTGCCGGAGGCCGCGACGCCGAAAATTCCCCGGTTCGCGAGCTGATTGATCTGCGATTGGAAGATGTTCGAGAAGGACACATTTGGGCTGGCAAAGCTCATATTGTAGCTGCCGATATGCCAGCCGGCATCGTGCAGGTTGGTGAGCCTGTCGAGTGCGCTCCGGACCGAATAGGCCGATACGGTATATCCGGAATTGCTGCCGACCTGCAGGTCGATCCGCTCGAGCGCGGCGTTGGTCATTTCCGCCGACTCCGCAACGACTGAGCCGTGCGACGTGGTTCGCGATCCGTCGGTTTCGCCGTTTCCGTAATAGAAGTCGTATTCGTAGAGGTTCCGCCCGAGGCGGGCTTCGGTTTCGTCCGTTACCCCTGAATCTATAATTCCGACCGACCAAACACCCACTATGATTCTCCGGCGCTCGAATGCGCTTAAAAATGATTTTCAGGTTATCGGATTCTGTTCAAATGGACGGCACCGCGGCGCTACGAGGCTCAAGCGCAGCAATCCCGACGATGTGCGCCGGGTTCGGGCTGGTGACGTCCTGGATCCCTCGGGCAGTCGTCATTTGCCTGCATTGCCTCCGCTCTAGTGACTTCCGGTAGCCGAGCGTGCAAGAAATTCGCATGCCGGCATACCCTGTAGTGTCCCACGAGGCGGCGAGATATGGCAATGGCTTTGCCGGTTTTTTCGCGGCTTTCGGCGGCATGGAGGGGGAGCGGTACGGATAGGATAATCACGCTGTGTCCGGCGCGTTTATGACGTGGCCAAAAGAGCGGATTGTCCGGATCTGGAGAGCCCCAAAGGCTCTGGCGGAGGGAAGGGGATTCGAACCCCTGAGGGGCTTCCACCCCAACACGCTTTCCAGGCGTGCGCCTTAAACCGCTCGGCCATCCCTCCTGAAGAGGCGCGGACCATACAAAAGGCCTTCCGGCTTTGCAACGGTTTGCGCGTCGAAATATTGCAAAAAGATGCAGGCGGGCCGTTCCGTCGATTGTGCGTGTCCGATGTTTCGTCCACCTACCCGTTTGGTGTAGGCTTTCCAGCAGGTTAGGGGGCACACCAGTTGGTGCGCGCAGGACCGCCGGGAAGCCGGCAGGGGCGCGCCGGGGGATGTATGAGGCGGTTCTTTCGCTTGATTGCGCTGATCCTGATTCTGATCGCGCTCGCGCTGGTGGCGCGGGACGGCTATGCGAGCTGGCAGGCCGAGACCTTGCGCATCATGGATGCGGGCACGCTCTGGGCCGGGCTGCACCGGGACAGCCTGCAGCTCGCCGAGCCGGCGATCTCCCGGCATCTGCATCCCTTTCTCTGGCACCCTGTGATGGTGACGATCCTGCTGCTGCCGGCCTGGCTCGTGTTCGGCCTGCTCGGGGTCGGGCTCTGGCTGTTGACCCGGCTACGCTCCCGCCCCGCTTCGCAGGACCTTTTCATGCGGCATTGAATATATAAAAAGAAAAGTCTTGATTAAATAAATGGGCGGGGCAAGATAGCTCGGAACGGTCGATCCGTTCAGAGGGAGACGCGCCATGTCCAAGACGAGTCCCGGCATTGCCGAGCCGGCTCCGCCGCCCGTGCGGGCGATCGGCATCAACCATGTTGCCCTTGAAGTGGGAGATCTCGACGAGGCCCTCGCCTTCTACGGCCGCTTTCTCGCCTTCGAGCTCCGGGCCAGGGGAGAGATGCAGGCCGAGATCGATCTCGGCGACCAGTTCATCGCCTTCCGCAAGGGGCGCCGGCAGGGCGCCGACGAAGGCCGGCATTTCGGCCTCGTGGTGGAAGACCGGGATGCGGTGCGCCGCGCGCTCGAGGCGGCGGGCGTCGAGATCCTGCCGGGCCGGTTCCTCGATTTCCTGGATCCCTGGGGCAACCGGATCGAGATCATCGGTTACGGCAACATCCAGTTCAGCAAGGCGGACCATGTGCTCCGGGGCATGGGACTGGAGCATCTGGAGAAGACCGAAAAGGCCATCGTGGAGCTTGCGGCAAAAGGCATGCAGCCGGCCTGCCCGGCGGCACGGGAGAGCTGTGATGAACGGGCACGTGGAACCGCACTGGGTCGAGGCACTGCCGCTGGAGGACCTGAAGGCGGCCGGCAGTAAGATCTTCAAGGCCGGGGGAAAGCAGATCGCGCTGTTCCATGCCGACGGCGCGGTCCATGCCTGCAACAACAGGTGCCCGCACGAGGGTTATCCGCTGATCGAGGGGACGCTGGACCAGGCGGATGGCGCGTGCCGTCTCACCTGCAACTGGCACAACTGGAAATTCGATCTCGCCAACGGTGCCAACCAGGTCGGTGGCGACCGGCTGCGGATCTACCCGGTCCAGATCCGGGACGGCTCAGTCTTCGTCGACATCGCGGACCCACCTGCGGAAGAGCGCATCGAGCGTGCGCTCGCGAACCTGCACGAGAGTTTCCGGGACCATAATTATACCCGCATGACCCGCGAGATCGCGCGGCTGAAGTCGGCCGGAGGCGATCCGCTGGACGCGGTCCGGCAGGCGGTGCTCTGGACCCATGACCGGTTCGAATGGGGCACGACGCACGCCATCGCCGCCGCGCCCGACTGGCTGGAGCTCGGCGAGGGGTACGGCGGTCGCGACGCGGCGTCGGCGCTGATCCCCTTCGTCGAGGTGGTGGCCCATCTCGCCTGGGACAGCCTGCGCTGGGAGCCGTTTCCCTTCAGCGAGGGCGTTGCCGCGTTCGACCCGGATCGTCTGGTCGATGCTATCGAGTCCGAGGACGAGGCGGCAGCGCTGGCGCTGGTGCGCGGGGCGATCGCCGGACCCGGCTGGAAGGCGCTCGATGCCCCGCTGACCCGGGCCGCGCTCGCCCATTACCAGGATTTCGGTCATTCCCTGATCTATTGCTACAAGACCCGTCAACTCGTCGAACGCTTGGGCGAGGATCTGGCGGAGCCGCTCTATCTCGCGCTCGCCCGGTCTCTCGTGAATGCCAGCCGCGAGGACCTGATCCCGGAGTTCCGCGCCTACGGGCCGTCCCGCGCCGCCTGGGACGACGCCGGCGGCGATCCCGTCTCAGCCGAGGAGTTTTATGCGCTCAACGTGCCGCGGGCGCTGGAGCGGGCGAACCGGTCGAGCGGCGACAGGGCGGCGCTTTTCGACGCGTTGTTCGAGGCGGCGGCCTGGCAGATGCTGCATTTCGACACCGAATGGGGCACCCGCCACGACCGGCCGGTGCCGGACAATATCAACTGGCTCGACTTCACCCACGGCATCACCTTCGCCAACGCCGTGCGCGCGCAATGTTCGAGGCACGGGGATCTCTGGCCGGACGCGCTCCTGCAGATGGCCTGCTTCACCGGCCGGAACGCGGCCTATGTCGACGCGCAGCAGGATAGCGAGCAATGGAATGTGGGGGATACGGAGGCCTTCTTCGAGGACCTGCTGCCCGGCCTGTTCGACCATGCGGAGCCGGAATACATCGTCTCCGCCCACATGGTAAAGCTGCCCGTCGCCGCCCGCGAGGAGATCCGCCTCCGCCCCGACGCGCCCTGGGCGCCCGTTCTGGCAGCGGCGGTGAACCGCTTCTTCCATTCCAGGATCAAGCGCAAGCACGTGATGCGCACGGCGAAACAGTCGCTCGCCTTCGTCGCGGCGGAGGGGTGAGGCGGATCAGCTCTTGCCCGGAAGCTCCGGCTGTACCGGTTCCTCGAGCACGATCTCGCGGCCGACGAGCGACGTGAGGGTCTGGAGCGTCGTACCGTTGACATTGCCGACGATGGGAGCGCTGTCGTCGAGGCCGCCCGGAACCGGAGCCTCGCACTTCACCGAGAGCCTTGGTTCCTGCACCACGTCGGTCGACTGTCCGTCCCAGTACCCGGTTTTGTCGCGGACCGGGATCTGAAGGTAGACGAAGCGGCCATGGAACGTAAGTGTCCCGAGCCGGCTGACCTCGCCGTCCCTGATCTCGAACGTCGGAGCATTCGGGCCGAGATGTCCGGAGGCAGTTGCGAAGCTGACAGTGTCGTTCTTCTTGCTGGCCACGATCATGGCCGTCCCCACCAACCCGTAGATGCCGAAAGCCTGACCGGTCCGAAAGGACTCCTTGAGTTCATGGATCGTATAAGTCCCGGGCGCGGCGGCGAACTGCCACATATGGCAGGCGTAACCGTCCTTGAGGGAGGTTGCATCCTCGTAGGTCGCCGTCTCCGCGCGGCTGTCGCCGGGGACCGAACTGACCGCAGGCATGCCGGAGCCGTTTTCGACTTTGCTGATGGTCACGGTGTAGAGGCGGTCGAAGACTTCGCCTTCCCGGCAGAGTTTGATCGAGGCTGCGCCTTCGCCCGGACCGACGGTCAGCGGCGGAACCGCGACAGGCTCCGGGCCGAGGGTCTGGCAGGCGGACAGAAGGAGGGCGATGGCGACGACCGGCACCGTGGATCGAAGGAATTTGTTAAACGAAGGGGGCAAAGTGCTACTCCCGGTGATGGCTCTTATTCTGGATTTTCGATCGCTGGAAAATCTTCGAGCAGCAGGTCTCGCCCAACGAGAGCTGAGATTGTCTGCCTCGGAAGTCGGGACTCGTACGGGCCGGTAATGGCCTTGGTGTCGATTTCGCCGGTACCCGCCGGGTGGTACCTGACGATCAGCCGAAGGTCCCGCACGGTTTCCGTCGTCACACCGTCCCAGTATCCGTCTTTGTCGGCGACAGGGTGTTGGCGGCTTTTTTTCTCGCCGATGAAGACGATGGTGCCGAGATGCGTGGTCTCGCCCGCCTTGATCTCGAAAGTCGGAGTGTCATCCGTCACTGTTCCGTCGCTTCCGACAAAGACGATCGTATCATTCTTTGCTGTCTTGCGGATGATCGCGCCGAGAAGCGAGCCGAGCCCTTCCGCGAGGGGCGAAGTCGAAACCTGCTGTCCTCTTCCGTCCAACCGTTCGCCGAACTTCGTGAAGGCATATTTTCCGGCGGTGGCGGAGAATTGCCAGAACATGCACTCCCTGCGATAGGACGCGATTGCAAAGGCGACGGTCTGCGTTTCTCTCAGTTCGAGCGTTTTTTCGATCCGGTGACCCGGCGGTTCATTCGCCAGTCGGCCCGTTGCCGGATCGATCTTCCCAAGGGCAAGATCGAAGGCGCGGTCCTGGGAATAGTCGCCGAAACAGAGTTGGAGCAGCGCACCCCCTTCTTGCTTGCCAAAAGCGAGTGGCTCCAAGGGCTTTGTCGTCTGGCAGCCTGTCAAACTCAGAGCGAGAGCAAAGGCTGCGATTTTGGTGTGCATTTTTTCTGTCCAACCTGACTGAGCGTCTAAAGTTCGACGGGTCCGGGACCGAGTTTGATATCGCGCCCGACAAGTGTTTCGAGGGTCTGATTGTTGGCGCCCGTGACATTGCCGGTGATGTGAGGATCGTTGGCCGAAAGGTCGGGTGCCGGTGCCCGATATTCGATCACGTTCCTCAGGGTCAGGAAAATGTCCGTGGAACTATCGTTGTTGGTTCCCGTGTTGTTTTCCACGGGGCGCTCGATGCGTCCGGTTCGCTGCGCGAATGTCATCGATCCGAGCCGGGTGACCTCGCCCTTGCGAATTTCGAAAATCGGTGTGTGCTTTGCGATGTACTCACGCTGCCGAAGGAGGCTCGTGATGTAGTTGGTCCGGTCGGGCGGTTGAATCTTGGTAACGCGTCCGTGCGACATGTACATATATGAAACTGTCGACCGCCAGCCGACCGAGCCGACCGCATAGCGCCCCGGGGGCGCCTGGAAACGCCATGTGCGGCAAGGCTTTCCGGATTCGTAGAATTCAAAGTTCCTGCTATCGAATTCCGTCCGGATCTCCGGAGCGACGGTCAGATCCCGGACGATCCGGCTGCCGTCGTCGGAAACCCTGTGGACCTGGACGGAAAAGGGAGTCCCGGGTGCATCTGTAAAGAAACAGAGATTGAGCGATACGGCGCCGTTGCCGTCCGAGACCCGGATGCTCTGTGCGGGAGCGGGCTCGCGTGCGGTCAGACAGCCGGAGAGAAGCAAGGCGATGGCGATTACAGCCATGATTGGACGCATCAGGTATCCCCAACTCGATCGATGCGGGACGAAGCCCGGTCGTAACCGGTTCTAGAACAACGCGCGGGGATTGTTGAGCCTATTCGTCCCCCGGCACGCCGTAGGACGGCGCCGCGCGCGGATCCAGCGCCCGGGTGACATAGGCGTCGAGCTGGGGCTTGTAGACTTCCCAGGCTTTCGCAATCGCCTCGATCGGGCACTCCTCGGTCCAGTCGCAGCGCAGGTCCGCGACAGGCCATGCCTGTCTGTCGGCGATCTGCATCCCCGCCGAATGGACCGGCCCCGCCTCGCCGCCGGCCGCGAGCCCGGCGCGCATGGCCGCGATCAGCCGGTCGCCGAGATGGCCCGTCGAGGCGGTGAAGGCCGCGACGATGGCGGCGGGGACGTCCTTGTCGGCGAGCAGGTTGCCGCCCGAGGCGACATTCTCCGCCTTCGCTTCCGACCAGATGCCGAGCGCGTTGCCGCCGGAATGGATCGCGGTGCCGCCGTTCCTGTCGACCGCGAGCACCTGGCGGTAGTCGAGATGCCGGGCCTCCTTGCGCATGGATTCGATCGCTTCTGCCGCCGTCATACCGGCCTGCATGTGATCCAGCACCAGGGGGCCGAGCCGCGGGTCGGTCACGTTCTGGCTCGCCACCGCGCCGACTCCGGCGCGGGTATAGGCGCAGCGCGCCGCGACGGCGGGCGAGGAGGAGGAGATCGCGATCCCGAACATGCCGGTCTCGGCGCAGCGCGCCACGAGGGAGAAAGTCATGGAATGCTCCGCTTCGCTCAGTCGGGGATGACAGCGGTTCCGTCGATTTCCACCAGCCATTCCGGCCGGGCCAGCGCCTGCACCACGAGACCGGTGCAGACCGGATGCACGCCCTTGATGTACGCGCCCATGGTCCGGTAGACGGCCTCGCGGTGACGGATGTCGGTGATATAGACGACGAGCTTCACCAGGTGCTCCATTGAGCCGCCGGCCTCCTCCAGCAACTGCCGGATGTTCTGCATCACCTTGTGGGTCTGTTCGGCGGGATCGTGACTCTCGATGTTCCTCGCCGTGTCGAGTTCCTGCGGGCACTGGCCGCGCAGCCAGACCGTGCGTCCGCCGCGGGTGATCACCGCTTGGGCGAGGTCGTTGTCGAGCTGCTGTTCCGGGTAGGTATCCTTCGTATTGAAAGTCCTGAGACGCTTATGAGCCATTTGGGGTCTCCGTGGCAAAGAAAGCTGCGGGCCGAGGCGGCCCTTATTCGGCCGCGCCACGCGCGCGGACGGCGGCGTCGTAATCGAGATAGCTGCGCTGGATCGCGATCTGGTCGGCGATGTGCATGGCATCGTGCCAGACACCCCAGATGAAGCTCGATCCCCGGCGCGAGAGCCAGGGCAGGCCGAGGAAATAGATCCCGGGCTCGCTCGAGACGCCGCGCTGGTGCCGGGGCCGGCCCTCCGCGTCGAAGGCATCGACCTTGAGCCAGCCGTAATCCGTTCGGAAGCCGGTGGCCCAGAGGATGGTTTCGATCCCGGCCGCCTTCAGGTCGAGGTTTCGGATCGGATTGGCGACGCAGTCGGGGTCCGGTCCGATGACATGGGCTTCCGGCTCCTCCGGCAGGTCGAGCCCGTTCCGGGCGGCGAAAGAGTCGGCCTGGCGCAGGACGGAGAGATAGTTCTCGTCGCCTTCGGCGATATTGCGCGCGAGATCGCCGGCGAAACGCATGACGCCGTTCTCGCAGCCTTCGGTCAGGCCGACGAGGGTGATGCCCTGGTTTGCCAGATTGCGGAAGTCGACCGTCTCGCCGCCGCGCGCGCCGCTGACGGCGATCGCGATATGTTCGGTCCCAGGTTTCGGCGTTGCGATGTCCCAGAGTCCGAGCACGCCGAGCCACCAGCAATAGTCCCGTCCCCGATAGGCCCGCGGCGGGCGGTGATGCGCGCCGACGGAGAGATGGATCTTTCTGCCGGAACGGTTCAGTTCGTCCGCGATCTGCACGCCGGACGACCCGGCACCGACCACGAGCACGCCGCCATCGCCGAGCTGGTCCGGGTTGCGGTAGGCACTGGAATGGAGCTGGGTGATCCCGGCATCTTCGGGGACGACCGGCGGGATCACCGGGATCTGGAACGGACCGGTGGCGACGACGACGTTGTCGGCATCGATCGAGCCTTCCGAGGTCTCGACATGAAAGCCGGGTCGGCCCTCGTTGCGAATAACGGAGGTCACCTCGACGCCAGAGCGCACCGGGGCCGCGATCATCTCCGCATAATCGGCGAAATAATCCGCGACCTTCTCTTTCGGGATGAAACTGTCGGGATCGGCGTCCCTGAACTCCATGCCGGGGAAGCGGTCGTGCCAGGCGGGGCCATTGGCGACCAGCGAATCCCAGCGCCCGGTCCGCCAGGCCTCGGCGATCCGGTTGCGCTCCAGGACGATATGCGGAATGCCGGCCTTGCCGAGATGCTCGCTCATCGCGATTCCGGCCTGGCCTGCGCCGATGACGAGCGTGTCGATTTTCTCAACGGGCATGCGGAGCTCTCTTCTGGTTCGGTCCGGAGGTGACGCCCGGCGATATCGGGCGGGGGGCGAGTGTCATGGTTTCGTCCGCGAGCGGAGGCAGGCAGGATGGGTCGCGCCAGTGTGCTTGGAGCCGGAGGCGCTTGTCGAGTCCGGGCTCGGAAAGGCTTTTCCGGCGACATCTCCGGGCCCGCCGAACTAGAGTGATCCGCCCCGAGCCAGAGCCCGGATTCCGCAGGAGAGAAGCAACCGATGTCAGACCTGACCCTCCTTGAACGGCAGATGACCGAGTGGCGCCGCGACTTTCACCGCAATCCGGAATTCGGCTTCGAGGAGCGGCGGACCGCCGGCATCGTCGCGGGGGTCCTGCGCGATCTTGGGCTCGAGGTCGCCGAAGGCGTCGGCGGGACCGGTGTCGTCGGATCACTGCGGCGCGGCAATTCCAATCGTGCCATCGCCCTCAGGGCCGATATGGATGCGCTGAGGATCACCGAGGCGACGGGGCTCGAATGGAGCTCCTCTGCGCCGGGCACGATGCATGCCTGCGGCCATGACGGTCATACCGCGATGCTGCTCGGTGCCGCCCGTCTGCTGGTCGATGAAGGCGGGTTCGACGGGACGGTTCATTTCATCTTCCAGCCGGCGGAGGAATGGGGTCGGGGAGCGCTCGCGATGCTCGGGGACGGGCTGGTGAGCCGCTTTCCGTTCGACGAGATCTACGGCCTCCACAATATGCCGGGCCTGCCGGTCGGACATGTCGAAACCCGCCCGGGCCCGTTCATGTCCGCGGAGGACAATTTCGAGATCGTCCTGAAAGGCAAGGGCGGGCACGCTTCCCGGCCGCAAGGGGGGCGGGAGGTGATGGTCCCGGCCTGCGCGCTTGTGATGGAACTGCAGACCATCGTCTCCCGGCGGATCAGCCCGGCCGATATCGCCGTCGTCTCCGTGACCGAGCTGACGACCGACGGGACCCGGAATGCCCTGCCGAGCTTGGCAAGGATCCTTGGAGACGCGCGCAGTTTCCGGCCCGAGGTCTCCGTCCGCATCGAGGAGGAGATGCGCCGCATCTCCGCCGGGATCGCAACGCTGCATGCGGTCGAGGCGGAGGTCACCTATACGCGCGAATTCGTTTCCCTGATCAATGACGCGGAGCTCTCGGCGGCCGCGCTCGACGCCGCCCGCCCGGTTTCGGTTCGGGCCGGGGAAGCGGCCGAGCCGGTCACCGGATCGGAGGATTTCGCCCGCTACCTCGATCATGCGCCGGGCTGCTTCCTCTTCATCGGCAACGGCGAGGATTGCGCCCCGCTGCATCATCCCTCCTACGATTTCAACGATGCCGCGCTGCTGCATGGCGCCCAGGTGCATGCCGCGATCGCCCGCGCCCGTCTCGGGCAGCGCTGATGTGGGGCGCCCGGGCTTGACAGCGCTCGGCATTCGGCGCCAAGCACGTCGATGGATCAGGATTCTTCCCGCCCGAACTTCTATCTCTCGAATGCGCGCTGGCTTGCCGCCGGGCTGCTCTGCACCCTCGGCTCCTCCTTCGGCCAGACCTTCTTCATCTCGCTCTTCGCCGACCAGCTCATGGAGCTGCACGGACTGACCGCCGGGACATGGGGCAGTCTCTATGCCGGCGCGACGCTGACCTCGGCGGCCTTGCTGATCAAGGGCGGGCAGTTCGCAGACACGATGCGGCTGCGCACCCTGGCGATGGCAGTCGTAGGCGCCTTCGCGCTGGTCTGCGCCGGCATGGCGCTGCACGACTCGATTGTGATGCTGTTCCTCATGGTGCTGGGGCTGCGCTTCTTCGGGCAGGGCATGATCAGCCATGTCGGGATGACGGCGACGGCGCGCTGGTTCCAGGCCCGGCGCGGCCGGGCAATTGCCATCACGTCGCTCGGCTACGGGATCGGCGAGGCCGTGCTGCCCGCGACCGCCGTGCTTGCGATCGCGCTGGTCGGCTGGCGCGGCGCCTGGTGGCTCGCGGCGGCCACGGTTCTTCTCGTTTTCGGCGGCGCTCTCTGGGTCCTTTTCGCGCGCGACCGCATGCCCCAGGGCGGCGAGACGAGCGGGCCGACGCCGGGCGCGCTCGGGCGGCACTGGACCCGTCCGGAAGCGCTCCGGCACTGGTCCTACTGGGCGCTTTTCCCGGGCATCCTCACGCCCGCCTTCATCGGCACCGTGGTCTTCTTCCATCAGGCCCATGTCTCCGGCGAGAAGGGCTGGAGCCTGGCGGAGATGGCGGCGGGCTATCCGGCCTATGCGTTTTCAGCCATCGCGGCCGTCTTCATCGCCGGGCGGATCATCGACAGGTTCGGCGCGCTCGCCCTGCTGCCGATTTTCCTGCTGCCCATCGGGCTTGGCATCGTGCTGCTGCAGGTGAGTGACCGGGTCTGGATCTGGGGCGTCGTCCTCGGCTGCATCGGCTTCGGCTCCGGGTTCTCGAGCGCCCTCAACGGCGCGGTCTGGGCGGAGATCTACGGCACGCGCAATCTCGGCGCGATCCGGGCGCTCGCGGTTTCGGCCATGGTGTTCTCCACCGCCATCGGTCCGGCCATCACCGGGCTCCTGATCGACCGGGGCATCGTGCTTGAGACGCAGGGCATCGTGATGATGCTCTGGTGTGTCGGGCTATCGGCGATCTACGTGCCTGTGGCGGCAAGGCTTCGGGGGCTGATCGCCGCACCGGCCTGATAGGCATGCCCGCAAGGCGCCAAAATTTCCCGCAATAAGAGATATTTATGGCTGACGGGTCAGCTTTTCTTCCCTTTTCTACCTGATGGAATGACCATTTCCGTGGCGGTGAATCGGCTTGACGTACGTTATGGTGACGCAAATCATGGTTGCATAAACAAGGCTGAAAAACGAGCCGCAGGGAGGAATGCAATGAAGCGGATCATCGCAGCGATACTGGCGTCTTCTGTCATTTCGGGCGGGGCGCTCGCGCAATCGGGGCAGGTGCCGGACAATCTGGAAAAGCTCTCCAGCTTCAGGACCACCGGCGTCACCGAGTTCACCTTCATCGAGCAGGGCGGCGACTATGCCGCCGGGATCAAGAAGACCCTCGAGCGGATCAAGCTGCCCGACGGATTCAAGATCGAGCTCTATGCCGTGGTTCCGGACGCGCGGCACATGGCGGTCGGCCCGCAGGGCATCGTCACCTTCGTCGGCACCCGCAAGGACAAGGTCTGGTCGGTCACGGATCGCAACAAGGACCGGGTCGCGGACGAGGTGAAGGATTTCGCTCCGTCTCTGCGTTTCGCCATTCCGAACGGTCCGTGCTTCTCGAAGGACGGCTTCCTCTATATCGCCGAGCAGAACCGGGTGCTGCTGTTCCCCGCCGCGGAGTTCTTCTACGAAAGCCCGGATGTTGCGGCCTTCAATCTGATCAAGCAAGGCGACCTGATCCCGCCGGAGGAGGAGAGCTTCAACCACACGGCGCGGGTCTGCAGGATCGGGCCGGACGGCAAGATCTACATCTCGCTCGGCCAGCCCTTCAACGTCGCCCCGGCCGACAAGCTCGAGCTTTATAGGAAGTGGGGCATCGGCGGGATGATTCGCCTCAATCTCGATGGTTCCGGGCGCGAGGTCTATACCTACGGCATCCGCAACTCGGTCGGGCACGATTTCCATCCGGCCACCGGCGAGCTCTGGTTCACCGACAACCAGGTCGACGGCATGGGCGACGACATTCCGCCGGGCGAGCTGAATCGCCAGACCGCTGCCGGACAGAATTTCGGACATCCCTGGTATGGCGGCGGGGATACCCGCACCAACGAATACAAGGACGAGACCCCGCCCGCTGACACCGTCATGCCGGCGGTGGCGACCGTGGCGCATGCGGCCGATCTCGGCATGACCTTCTATACGGGCCGGATGTTCCCGGAGAAGTACAGGAACGCGATCTTCTCGGCCCAGCACGGCTCCTGGAACCGCACAACGCCGGTCGGGGCGCGGGTCATGGTCACCTTCATCGACGGTGACGGCAAGGCGACGATGGAGCCCTTCGCCGAAGGCTGGCTCGACGGGGAGACGGGCGAATATCTCGGGCGCCCGGTCGATGTCGCACAGCTGCCCGATGGCTCGATCCTGGTCTCCGACGACCTCGCGGGCGCGCTCTACCGGATCAGCTACGCGAAGTGAGGGTAGCCCTTATCATCGGTCTCGGCGGGCTGCTGCTCGCCGGGGCCGGTCCCGCGAGTGCCGACGATCCGGCGGCGGGGCGCAAGATCGCCAATATGTGCCGCACCTGCCACGGGCTCGACGGCTACGCGAAGATCCCCATCGCGCCGCATATCGGCGGCGAGCCGAAGGCCTATCTCGAGGCCCAGCTCATGGCCTTCAAGACCGGGGCGCGGCAGCACGAGATGATGTCCGTGGTGGCGGGCGGGCTCTCCGCCCAGCAGATCGCCGACGTGGCGAGCTGGTACGCGGCGCACGAGGTGACGGCGACCCTCCCGGCAGGCACCGATCCCGCCAAGGCGCCGCAGGCCTGTGTCTCCTGTCACGGGGCCGACGGCATCGCGCTGTTCAAGGACGCGCCGAACCTCGCCGGCGAGACCAATATCTATATCGACACCCAGTTGAAGGCCTTCAAACGCGGCAAGCGGACCCACGAGATCATGAGCGTGATCGCCGCCGAGATGTCGGATGACGAAATTCGCGACGTGGCGGACTGGTATGCCGCGGTCAAGCTGACGGTGAAGCCGGTAAAGTAATCCTGTCCCGATACATACTTCGCGTTGCAAAGGCTCCGGCGCCTGTGCCTGAATGCTCACCAGATCTTGCGTGGGAGCAATTCGATGGGCGGCACTCCAAGCCTTCAGGACTGGCGCGACCGGGCGGCAAAGGTGCTTCCGGCGGCCGGGTTCGGCAATTTCGATCCGAGCGTCATCATCGCCCGCGGCAAGGGCGCCCGGGTCTGGGACGCCGACGGGAATGAATATGTCGACTACCTGATCGGCTCCGGCCCGATGATGCTCGGCCACGGCCATCCGGAAGTCGTGGAAGCGGTACAGGAACAGGTGGCGCACGGCTTCACCTTCTTCGCCAACAACGCCCACGGCATCGAGCTCGCGGAGGAGATCGCCGACGCCATGGCCTGCGCCGGGCAGGTGCGGTTCGTCTCCACCGGCAGCGAGGCGGACATGTATGCGATGCGCCTCGCCCGCGCCCATACCGGCCGCGAGAAGATCCTGAAATTCGAGGGCGGCTATCACGGCATGTCCGGCGAGGCGCTGATGAGCCTCGCGCCGACCAAGCGGGTGAACTTCCCGCAGGCGGTGCCGGACAGCGCCGGCATCCCGGAGGCGGTGCGCGAGGCGATGCTGATCGCCCCCTTCAACGATCCCGATTTCGTCCGCGGCCTGCTGGACGAGCACGGCGACGAGATCGCCGGCGTCATCGTCGAGCCGCTGCAGCGCCTGATCCCGCCGGAGCCGGGCTTCCTTGCCATGCTGCGCGAGGAGACGGCGAAGCGCGGCATCGTGCTGATCTTCGACGAGGTGGTGACCGGTTTCCGTCTCGCCTATGGCGGCGGGCAGGAGAAATATGGCGTCACGCCCGACCTCTGCACCCTCGGCAAGGTGATCGGCGGCGGCTTCCCGCTCGCCGCGATCGCCGGCCGCGAGGAGATCATGCGCCATTTCGACAAGGCGAAGGCCGGCGACGGCTTCACCTTCCAGATCGGCACCCTCAGCGGCAATCCGGTGGCGAGCGTTGCGGGTCTGAAGACAATGGAGGTGCTGAAGCGCCCGGGCGCCTATGAGCAGCTCCGTGCCAGCGGCCGGCGCGTCATGGACGCGATCACCCGCGAGCTCGGCGCTGCGGGCATCGCGCATCAGGTGGTCGGCGATCCGGTGCTGTTCGACGTCGTCTTCACCGGTAGGCCGGTGAAGAACTACCGCGACACGACGGACGGCAACGCCGAACAGGCGAGGATCTTCAATGCCACTCTCCGGGCGCACGGCATCCTTAAGCCCGACAGCAAGTTCTACATATCGCTCGCCCTGACCGACGCGGATCTGACCCAGACCGAAGAGGCCATCGCGGCCGCGGCGAGGGCCTTTGTCTGAGGAGCGCAACGACACGCCGCCGCCGATCAAGCGCCGCGGCGAGTTCATCATGAGCGGAGAGGTCGGACGCTGGCAGCTGCTCGGACGCCTGATTGCTGCACTCTGGCGCAAACTCCGCCCGAACACGGACTCCAAGGGCTAAACAGCGGGATCCCTACTGGGGATCGCCCGGCTTGATCTCAGGGAAGTCCTCGAGCAGGAAGGTCTTTCCGGTCATGCCTGCGAGCGCGACCGGCTCGCTGCTGTAGGTTGTGAGACTGAGCCGTTCCGCGTGGTTCCTGATCTCGGCTCCGGGTTCGGAATAGTCCGCGACCACCTGGAGTTCCGTGATCCGGTCCGTCGACTGGCCGTCCCAATAGCCGTTCGCTTCCCGTACGGGGATATCGCGGACGCGCGTATTGGCCCTGAAGATCATCTCGCCGAGATAGGCGACGCCGGACTCGGTCACTTCGAACACCGGCGCGTCGGCGGAGAGACTGCCGTCGCTGCCGGTGAAGGTGATCACCTTCTTCTTGGCCTCCGAGACCGCGGCCGCGCCCATCTTGATGATCAGCAGGAACAGCGGATCGACGGCGACGTCGGTGCCGGATACCGCGTATTGACCGCTGAAATCCGCGACCGTGTAGCGCCCGGGGTCAAGTTCCAGGTCCCAGAGCCGGCAGACCCGTTCGAATTTCTGCTTGGCCTGGCGGCGGAACTCGCTCTCGAAGCTGATCGTCACCGTCTGTTTCACGGAGGCCGGCGCCTCTACGATGCGCTGTCCGTCGGCGGTCACGGGGGCGAGCGAGATCGAGAAGGAATAGTCCTTCACCGTCGGCTCGACGCAAAGATTAAGCGCGGCAACGCCCTTGCCCGGCGCTATCTGGATCGGCGGCAGCGGTTCGGGGACAGTCTGGCAGGCGGCGGTGAGCAGCCCGAGAGCTGCGGTCAGAAGGACTCGTTTCATGGACGTTTCCCGAAGATGTGGTCGGAAGGCTATTGGCTCGCGGCTTTCAGTGCGGTCTCGTACTGGCTCGCGGATAGCTTCCCGTCGAGATAGAGGCGCTGGAGTTCCGCCCGGCTCTTGCCATCCAGCGCGCCCGGTTCCGGGGCCGCGGGGGCATTGATCTCGGCAGACACTTGCTGGCGTTGGACCGAGCGCTGGATTTGTTCCTGGTTGTCGTAATCCTCGAGGACGAAGCGCAGGGTCTTGAACACCTCCAGCGGCTGCGGCAACAGCGGATAGGCCGGGATGTTCAGTTGTTCCTCGTAAGGCTTCAGCTCCAGCTCGTCATATTTGTAGTCCGCCATGTAGCGGTATTGCGTCTTGGTGATCATGCTGGTGCCGTCCCAGTGGCCGTCCTTGTCGTATTCCGGGAAATCGGCGCTCTTGGAATCCGTCGTCACCCTGATCTTGCCGAGATAGCTGATACGGCCGCTCTCGACCTCGAAGGTTGGGGCATCCGCCATCAGCAGACCGGACTCGTTCACGAAGGACAGTTCGTCCACGGTCGCTTCGGATATCGCGATGACGGTCAGGCCGACCAGCAGGACGGCCAGGGGGTCGGCACCATAGGGGATTTGACCCGGCCCCATACCGGTGGAGAGTTTCGCCTGGATCTTGGTGATCGCGTAGGACCCTGCCGGCAGCTGGCTTTTCCAGAAACCGACACCCGCATCCTGGAGATTGAAGCTCTGGCTAAAGCCCGCCGAATGCTTCGGGCTGTCGCCCTCCATGATCACGCGCCTGGTTCTCGGGTCGAATTGCGCGACCGTGAAGATGTAGTAGTTCTTCCCGGCGCTCTGATCGACGCTCACATTCATCGCCATCGCGCCGTTGCCCGCGGTCAGCTCGATCGGTTTCGGCGGCTCGTTCGGTGTCGTGACACACCCGCTCAGGGCAAGGCTCGCCGCCAGTGCCAGTAACGCAAATCTCATCCGGTCCCCCAGTTTATTGAGATTTGTGCATACCAAACTGAGACGGAGCTTTCCACACCCAATGGCGCCGGTTGTCACGCGTTCCGGCGCGGCTCAGAAATTCTTGCTGAGTTCGAAGAAGACACGCTGGAAATCGCCGCCGCTATCGTCGACGGATCGGGTCAGGCCGCGGGCATATTCGAGCTGGAGCCTGATGCTGTCGGTCAGGTCGAGACGAAGCCCGAAGCCGGCGGAGGAGAGGCTCTCGTGCGGCAGTTCGAACGCACCCTCGTTCCAGACCACGCCGGCGTCATAGAAACCGTAGACCTGGAACCAGGTGAAGTAATCGTCGCGCAGGCTGTCGCCATATTGCAGCTCCACGCTCCCGCCGACACCGTGGTCGCCGGTGAGTTCGCTGAAGTCGTAGGCCCGGCCGATCGAGGAGCCGCCAAGGCTGAACTCCTCGGAGGACAGCAACTGGTCGTCGGCATATTGCCCGGCCAGATGGAAGCGTACCCCGATCTCGTTGGTGATCTCCTGCTGGCGGGTAAGGGAGGCACGGGCCTTGAGGAACTTGGCGTCGGCGCCGAGACGGGAGCGGAAGTCGCCTTTCCCCGAGGCGCCGAGCATGTCGAGCCCGGTCGAGACTTCGGTCCAGATCTGGTTCTGTCCGCCGAAATCGTCCGCCAGATACATGTAGAGATCGCCGCGCAGGACTCTCAGCTGATCTTTGAAATTGCGCCCGTCATTGTCGTCTTCCGAGACGTTGCGCGCGTCGGCCGAGAGATTGAGCCAGAGACTCCTGTCCATGGAGCGGATCAGCGGATGCGCCGCCTTCAGCACGATACGGTCGCTGTCGCCCTCGATGCCGTCGATCGCGTCGATGCCGCCGGCGTCGCTCTGGCTGGCCGATATCAGGGCGCCGACCGTGGTTCCGTGATCCCCGGTCATGCGGCTGACCTCGAACTCGCCATACCTGAGTTCCTGGGGTTGCATCGGGATCGTGAAGAACCCGATCCGGGACTGCGTGTCGGGGCCGAAAAGCCGATTGGTGGAGGCCGATATCCAGAGCTGCTCCTTGCCCGATGTCGTCGTCCCGCGGTTGTCGAGCACGAGGACACCGCTCTCCGGTTTGTCCTTCAGGATGAGCTGCAGGGCATAGCGGCCCTCGAGCGGGTCAATTTCCGCCATCTCGGCATTGTCGACGATCCGCCCGTAGGAATCTCCGATCAGCAGAAGCATGCGCTCGAGATCGCTTCGCTTGAGAGGACGGAACTCATCGATCGCCGACGCGAGACGCTGGATGTAGCCGTCCGTCCTTCCGTCGCCGTGAAAATCGACACGTTCGACATAACCTTCTGCGATCCGGATCCGCGCGATGCCCGAGGAAAGATCCTGCGGTGGAAGGTAGGCCTGGGTTAGGAAGTAACCCCTGTCCTGATAATGACGGGTGATCCGCTCGGCGGCCGCCTGAAGGTCCGCAGCGGTTACGAGGCGCGCCAGTATGTCTTCGTAATAGGGGGCGAGCTCGGGTTTCCGGAACACCGTGTTGCCTTCAAGCGTCACTGCCGCGACGAGAAAGGTCCGAGCCTTGTCGGGCTGTTCCGGTGCCGCCAGAGGGCCGGCTGGAGACGTGGGGGGAGGCGTCGGCCTTTCCGCGCCGCGCGGCACCCGTTCTTCTATTTGAGCATCTGTGACGGAGCGTGCCGGTGCCGACTGCTGAGCGAAAACCGGAGTCGAGAATACCGTCAAATACAATGCTATGACGGCGGCTGCGCCAAATAGTATTTCCGATTCGATTTTAGGAAATTTTAACACGCAAGCCCTATCCGTATGACGCGCGAAATAGAGGAACGGAATCAAGGCTAAAGAAGATCCGTTAATCAATAATAAATTTACGGACAACAACTGTTGTCGCCAGAAAATATTGTTGTAGTTTCGTGACGGCAAGAGTAGAAATATATCCATAAGTCATTGATAAATCTGATTTAGTTCGGATTCAATAAAAATGTTCGCTAAATAATTTTCGGTTTATCGATAACTTTGTCAGGTAATCGGAAGTTGGCAGAAGCCAGGTGGTTGCGGAGAAGTTCCGCATTGGAGAAGCAGATGAACTGCAGTCCGTATCGTTCTGTTGGTGTCTTCGTCCTCGCGCTTTTCGTGCTGGGGGCCGCTTTGGCTTCCACGCCCGCACGTGCTCAGGACCTTGTCACCTGGCAGGTGCTGGAAATCGCCGGCGATGTCACAGTCGCTGATGAGTCAGCGGGCATCGTCAATGTGTCGGTCAACGCGACGGTGACCGAGCGGAGCGTGGTCCGGACAGGCGAGACTGGCCGGATCATCCTGACGCGCGGCGAAAACTCGATCGTTATCGGTCCGAATACGGAACTCAGCATCCCCGTGCAGGATCCTAGCTGGGGGACACGCATCGTCCAGACTCTGGGAACGGCGCTCTTCAAGGTGGAGAAAAAGCTCGCTCCACATTTCGAGGTCGTCACACCCTATCTCGCCGCCGTGGTCAAGGGGACGTCCTTTACGGTAAATGTGCGCGATGGTCAGGGCCTCGTCCATGTCGTCGAGGGTGCGGTCCAAGTCACGGATGGGGCGACCGGCGCCAACGTCGTGGTCCGTCCCGGACAGACGGCCCGGACCTCTGTCGGTGGCGGGCTTCAGCTCGATAACGCTCCTGTCGACAACGGTACCGATTCCGCGAGCGCGACGGGCCAGGACAGCGTGACGGAAACCGCCGAGAGTCAGCCGACCAACGCAGTGGAAGTGGCTACTGCGACTGAATCCGGTTCTTCTGGCGCTACGGCAGTCGCCGAGACGGATCAGTCCGCGTCCGGTACATCGGTGGCTGCGAATTCTTCCGCCCTGTCCCTTTCCAATCCGGTCGGTCTGGTGAAAATCGATGTTGCCAAGGCAACTAACGGTTTGGTCCGCAGCGCATCGGCTCCCGGGCAACAGCAGAAGGCCAACGGCAACGGCCGTGGCGGGAATGGTTTCGGCAGTGCGTCCGCAGCCGCGAACGGTGCGGCTGTGGCAAGAGCGCCGGTTGAGTCCGCACGCGTCGTAGATCGGTCCGCGACGGCACAATCCAACAGCCGTGCCGCGACTCGTGTTGCCCTGGCGGGCAATGCCGGTGGAAACGGCAACGCTGGCGGCAACGGCAATGCCGGTGGAAACGGCAATGACAACGCTGGCGGCAATGGCAATGCCGGTGGAAACGGCAATGGCAACGCTGGCGGCAACGGCAATGCCGGCGGAAACGGTAACGGCAACGCTGGCGGCAACGGCAATGCCGGTGGAAACGGTAACGGCAACGCTGGTGGCAATGGCAATGCCGGTGGCAATGGCAATGCCGGTGGAAACGGTAACGGCAACGCTGGCGGCAACGGCAATGCCGGTGGAAACGGTAACGGCAACGCCGGCGGTAATGGCAATGCCGGCGGCAATGGTAACGGCAAGAACAGCTAGGATGGCTGGAAAGAGTGGCTGGCCTCCGCAGGGAGGAAGCGAGAAAGCGAACGCACGTGGCTGACCTTAAGAAGCGACGGTTTGGATTTGCGCGTCTTGTTTCCCGCTACAGGAACCGGCTTCTCTTCGCACTCGTTCCGGCGCTTGTCATCTGCTTCGAGCTTCTGGGCTGGCTTGCTCCGATCGACCGGATGCTGCTGGAGCAGCGGTATCGCTGGCTCACCCAACCGGCAAGCGGCGAGACTGTCGTCATCGAGATTGATGCCGACACGATCGGCGCCGTCGGGGTCTGGCCGTTCCCCCGGACGGTCTTCGCGGATGTGATCTCGCGTCTGAATGCTGCAGGCGCTCGGACCATCGCTCTCGATGTTGATTTCAGCGCGCGGTCGACCGAGGCGGACGATGCTGCATTGAGAGCGGCGATCGCCGAGAGCAATGGCCGCGTCATTCTTCCTCGGTTTGTTCAGCAAAGCCGCCGCGGTGGTGAGACCGGGGCGATCATCGAACGGTCCGCGACCCAGTTTGCCGACGGCACGGGAAGCTTCGGGGGCGTCAACGTGACGCCGGATGTGGACTCGCGAATTTGGCATTATAACGCATTTGATGCCCATGACGGCACGAAGCGTCCGTCACTCGCCGTGCTCCTGGCCGAAGGCCACGTCTCACGCGATCGTTTCCTCATCGATTTCGGAATTTCCTTCGAGAGCGTTCCGCATCTTTCGATGACGCAGATCCTGGATAGTACTTTCGATCCGAGCTTCGTTGAGGGGCGTCGTGTGCTCATCGGTGCGACCGCGATCGAACTCGGCGATCAGCTTCCCGTTCCGAAATACGGTTTTCTGCCGGGTGTTTATGTCCAGGCACTTGCCGCCGAGAGCATGATCAAGGGCAGGGCGCTCTGGTCGAGCACGGATATCGCAACCGCGCTTGGCCTGTTGCTTCTGCTGCCGGTCGGATACCAGGTTCTCCGGCGCAACTGGCGGACCTCCGCCGCGATCGTCATCGTATCGGGCGCGGCTCTTGTCGCGCTCGCGACTGTCGTCCAGTCCGCCTCGGTATTGGTGCTCAATATCGCGGCCTGGCTCGTTGCGCTCGCCGGGTGGTGGCTACTCGATCTGTTCGGGACACTGCGCGAGCAGGCAATCCGATTGTTCCGGCAGCGTATGTCGGGCACCTACCGCCGGGAGCTGATCCGCCGGGTGGTCGATGACAGTTTCGACGGGATCGTCATTTCCGACAGTCTCGGACGGATCGAGAGCATCAACAGGACTGCCGAGCGGATACTCGCGATTGACGCTTCGGAAGTAACAGGTGGAAAACTCTCCGACATCTTCCGAAAGGATGTCCACGAGGAGATATGGGGCCGTATCCAGGCCGGTCTGATAGGCGAGCAATTCGACCTCAGCATCCGCCATCCGGACGGGATGGTGATCGAGACAGAGATGGTGATCAGCACCATCGCGATGGCGCCGAGCAGGAGCCGCTTCGAACGCCGCCGCACCGAACGGCGCGTCTACGTGATCACCTTTCGCGACATCACCGAACGAAAGATCGCCGAGGAATCGAAGAGTGCGGCGCTCAAGGAAGCGATGCGCGCGAACCGAGCGAAATCCCAGTTCCTGGCGAATGTCAGTCACGAGCTTCGCACGCCGCTCAACGCGATCCTGGGGTTCTCGGACCTTATCCGCTCCCAGGTCTTCGGGGCGCTCGGCAACCAGCGCTACGTTGAATATGTAGAAAGCATCAACCACAGCGGCACACTCCTTCTGGAGCTGATCAACTCGATCCTCGATATCTCGCGCATGGAAAGCGGCGAGGAAGAACTCAAGATGGAGATCTTCGACGTTGAAGCCCTGTTGCGGGAATGCAAATCGGTGATGGCGGGGCTGATCGCGAAATCGCCGCGTGTTCTGACCTGCAGCGTTGCGCCTGCGACCGAACATATCAGTGCCGACCGGAGCCTGATGCGGCAGGTCTTCGTCAACCTGCTGACCAATGCTTTCAAGTTTACCGACGAGCGTGGCGAGATCCGGGTCGAGGTTGGACTGAACGCGGACCGTGAGGTCGTGATCGAGGTGAGCGACAATGGATTCGGTATCCCCGAAGAGGAGCGCGCCGCGATCTTCGAGCCGTTCCATCAGTCATCGGGCGACTACGTGAGGAAGTCCGACGGCTTCGGTCTCGGGCTCTTCATCGTGCACCGGATCGTCCTCGCCCATGGCGGCCGCATCGAAGTGGAGAGCGAACTCGACGTGGGAACCACGATCCGCGTGGTTCTGCCCGCGACCTGTTCCGCCTCACACCGCGACCTGGCCAGCGCCGGCTGAGCCGGAAACGAAAAAGGGAGCGCCGGAGCGCTCCCTTGTCGATCCGGTTGGACCGGGTAGGTCAGTCGAGGGCCTGCACGATTTCCTCGCACATCTTCTTCGCGTCCGAGAACAGCATCATCGTGTTGTCGCGGAAGAACAGCTCGTTCTCGACGCCGGCATAGCCGGACGCCATGCCGCGCTTGACGAACAGCACGGTCTTGGCGTTCTCGACATCGAGGATCGGCATGCCGTAGATCGGGCTCGACGGGTCGGTCTTCGCGGCCGGGTTGGTCACGTCGTTGGCGCCGATCACGAAGGCGACGTCGGTCTGGCTGAAATCGCGGTTGATCTCCTCCAGTTCCAGCACGTCCTCGTAGGGCACGTTGGCTTCGGCCAGCAGCACGTTCATGTGCCCCGGCATGCGGCCGGCAACCGGATGGATCGCGTAACGCACCTTGACGCCTTTCGACTTCAGGATATCGCCGAGCTCGCGCAGCGCATGCTGGGCCTGCGCCACCGCCATGCCGTAGCCGGGCACGATGATGACGGAGGAGGCGTTCTCCATGATGAAGGCCGCGTCGTCGGCGCTGCCGGATTTCACCGAACGGTCGCCGCCCGGCCCGCCCATCGCCGCCGCCTCGCTCTCGCCGCCGAAGCCGCCGAGGATGACGCTGAAGAAGGAGCGGTTCATGCCCTTGCACATGATGTAGCTGAGGATCGCGCCCGAGGAGCCGACCAGCGCCCCGGTGATGATCAGCAGCGAGTTGCCGAGGGTGAAGCCGATGCCGCAGGCGGCCCAGCCGGAATAGGAGTTCAGCATCGAGATCACGACCGGCATGTCGGCGCCGCCGATTGGGATGATGATCAGGATGCCGAGCACCAGCGCGAGCAGGAAAATCGCCCAGAAGGCACTCGGGCTCTGGCTGACGCAAAGCCAGATCACAAGTGCGATCAGCAGCAGGCCGAGCGCGGCGTTCAGCGGGTGCTGGCCGGCGAAGGTGACCGGCTTGCCGGAGATCAGGCCCTGCAGCTTGCCGAAGGCGATGATCGATCCGGTGAAGGTCACCGCGCCGATGGCAAGGCCGATGGCCATCTCGACCAGCGAGCCGACGGCGATGTTGCCGGGCGTGCCGATACCGTAGGCTTCCGGCCGGAAGAAGGCCGCCGCCGCGACGAAACAGGCGGCGAGACCGACCAGGCTGTGGAAGGCCGCGACGAGCTGCGGCAGTGCCGTCATCTGGATCTTGCGGGCGATGAAGGCACCGATCGAGCCGCCGATCACGATGCCGGCGAGGATGGTGCCGTAGCTCATCACTTCCGGCATCGCCAGGGTGGTGAGGATGGCGATCGTCATGCCGGCGATGCCGAACATGTTGCCCTGCCGGGCGCTGTCGGGGGAACTCAGCCCCTTCAGCGCCATGATGAAGCAGATGCTGGAGATCAGATAGAGGAAGGCGGAGAGATTCTCGGTCATGTCTGTGTCTCCCGCCTCAGCGCTTCTTTTTGAACATGGACAGCATGCGCTGCGTGACGATGAAGCCGCCGAAGATGTTCACGGAGGCCAGCACCACGGCGCAGAAGCCCATGACCTGGGAAAAGTTCATTTCCGCCGGACCGGCGGCGATCAGCGCGCCGACGATGATCACGGAGGAGATCGCGTTGGTCACGCCCATCAGCGGCGAATGCAGCGCCGGCGTCACCCGCCAGACGACGTAATAGCCGACGAAGCAGGCGAGGATGAAGACGGTGAAGAGCGAGATGAAGCTGTAGGGGCCGGAATGCGTGGCCGCCGCGGCATCGGTCGCGACGCTGCCCGCGTCGGCGGCGAACTGCGTGATCTCGCCGGCAAGGCTGGCCGCCTGTTCGGCAAGCGCCTTCGCCTTTTGTTCAATCTGGGTGGCATCCATGGATCAGGCATCCCCCTCTTTGTCGCTGGCTTGCGCCGGTTTCTCGGCGGCGGTCGCCGCCGCGGCCTTCGGCTTGGCGGCGCTTTTCGCGGCCGGCTTGCGCGGGGCCTTCGGCTTGGCGGCGGGTTTGGCGGCCGGTTTGGCCGCGGATTTGGACGCTTCCACCGCGAGCACGGACGGGTGTACGACCTCGCCGTCCCGGGTGATCAGCGAGCCCTTTACGATCTCGTCCTCAAAATTGATCTTCAGGCTCTTGGCCTCGGCGTCGTAGAGCGGCGTCAGGAAATTCAGCACGTTCTTGGCATAGAGCGCGCTGGCATCGACGGCGATCCGGCTCGGCACGTTGGCATGGCCGACGATAGAGACGCCGTGCTTCTGCACCACTTTGCCGAACTCCGAAAGCGGGCAGTTGCCGCCCTGTTCGACGGCGAGGTCGACGATCACCGAGCCCGGCTTCATCGTTTTCACCATCTCTTCCGAGACCAGAACCGGGGCCGGGCGGCCCGGGATCAGCGCGGTGCAGATAATGATGTCCTGTTTCTTGATCGTCTCCGCGATCAGCTCCGCCTGCTTCTTCTTATAGGCGTCGCTCATCTCCTTGGCGTAACCGCCGGCGGTTTCCGCTTCCTTGAATTCCTCGTCCTCGACTGCGACGAAGGTGCCGCCGAGGCTCTCGACCTGTTCCTTCGCGGCGGGGCGCACGTCGGTCGCGGAGACCACGGCGCCGAGGCGCTTCGCGGTCGCGATCGCCTGCAGACCGGCGACGCCTGCGCCCATGACGAGGACGCGGGCGGGCGGCACGGTGCCGGCCGCGGTCATCATCATCGGGAAGGCGCGGCCGAACTCGTTGCAGGCATCCAGCACGGCCTTGTAACCGGCGAGGTTTGCTTGGCTCGACAGCACGTCCATGGACTGGGCGCGGGTGATCCGCGGCACCATCTCAAGCGCGAAGGTCGTGATCTTCTTGGCCGCCAGCGCGTCGATCAGCGCGCGGTCCTTGTAGGGCTCCATGAGCGAGATCAGGGTCGCGCCGCTTTTCATAAGCGCGATCTCGTCCGCTTCGTTCTCGACCTCGGCGCCCGGGCCGATCGGCTTGCGCACCTTGAGCACGATATCGGCGCCGCCGAGCGCGTCCTTCGCGGTCTTCACGATCTTCGCGCCCGCCGCCTCATAGGCTGCGTCGGTGTAGGCCGCCGTAAGCCCCGCGCCGCTTTCGATCGCGACCTCGAGCCCCATGGAGACGAACTTCTTGACCGTGTCCGGAGATGCGGCAACCCGCGCCTCGTAAGGTCGCCTTTCCTTAGCGATGCCGATTTTCATTCGTTTCTCTCCCGTGCGTTCCGCGATCATATTCAAACTTGCGCAGACGTTGGCGAGATTGCCGCGCCGCAGCAACCATGGCAAGTGTCCGGCTTATCGTATGGTGGATTGACGCCGATTGACTTCCGAGGCGGTCAGGTCCGCTGCCCGCCGCTCTTCAAGGATTCTGCGGGCTTTGCGGCATTCTGGGCTCATCAGAATGAGACCTTTTGCCTCGGTTTTGCGATAACCGTCGCAAGCCGCGTTGAGCCTGAGTTCGATCTCGCCCCAGTCCTGCTGGATGCGGATGGCCTCCGCCGCATAGTAGCGGTCGCGCTCCGCCGCCGTCTTGAAACTGTTTTCCTGCAGGTTGATGCGGACCCATTGCGGAAAGACCTGTCCGCCTGTGGCCTGCTTCGCGTCCTGATCCGGGCCGAAGGCCGGATCCACCATGCCGGGCATGGAAAGGCGCGCGACGACATCCGCTGCCGGCCGCGCGGGGACCGCCTTGCGGACACGGAAATAGCCGTCAGCGAAACAATCCACGATCGGCTCCCTTCCGAATTGCGGCAGGGCGACGAGCCGGGGCGTCGTCAGTGCGAGGGGCGCCGCGGTGCCCCCCGAGACCTTACAGCGCAAGCCCGTTGGCACACTATCGATCAGGGTCAGCGCCTCGACGGCCCCGGGGGCCGGGTTCGGAGGAAGTTTGCCGCTCGGCGGCGGATCGCTCGCGCAGGCCGCCAGCAGAAGGGTGGCTGCGAAGGCGCCGCAGCTTTTCCGTGAAATCGTCATGCCGCGCTGTCCAGCCAGATCGTGACCGGTCCGTCATTGACCAGCGACACCTTCATGTCGGCAGCGAACCTTCCCTTTGCGACGGGCAGGCCCGCCGCCTCGAGCGTAGCGCCGAAATGGTCGACCAGCGGGTTCGCGATCTCCGGCGCGGCGGCGCCGATAAAGCTCGGCCTGTTGCCCTTGCGCGTATCGGCGGCGAGGGTGAATTGCGAGACGACGAGGACGCCGCCGCCGATATCGGCGACCGACCGGTTCATCTTTCCATCCTCGTCCTCGAAGATCCTCAGTTTCACGGTTTTCGCCGCAAGCTTTTCCGCTTCTGCCGCGCTGTCACCGTGAACCGCGCAGACAAGCGCCAGGAGCCCGCGCCCGATCTCTCCGACCACCTCTCCGTCGACCCGGACGGCGGCCTCGCTCACTCTTTGCAGAAGTACGCGCATGGGGGTTCGCTCCCAGGCTGTCCGTGCTCAGTCCTCGCCGTCGTCTTCGTCGTCCTCGACATCGATCTCGACCGGCACGCCCGGCAATTGTTTGCGCGTGCGGAAAGAGAGCGCGGTCTTCACGTGGGAGACATTCGGCGCCGGGGTGAGGCGGGTGGTCAGGAATTTCTGGAAGGTGTCCCAGTCCTTGGCGACGACTTTCAGCAGGAAGTCGGTCTCGCCGGAAAGCATGTGGCATTCCCGGACTTCGGGCCAGTCCTCGACCATTTCCTCGAAGGCGACGAGATCGTCCTCGGCCTGGCTATTGAGGCCGACAAAAGCGAAGATCGTCACCTTGTAGCCGAGCGCCTCGGGATTCACGTCGGCATGGTAGCCGCGGATGAAGCCGGCCTCCTCGAGGGCGCGGACGCGCCGGAGACAGGGCGGTGCCGAGATGCCGGCCCGGTTCGCAAGATCAACGTTGGTCATGCGCCCGTTGTCCTGCAGGTCGCGGAGAATGCGCCGATCGATACGGTCGAGCTTGACGCGCCGCATGGTGGGTGACTCCCTGAGTTCGGAATGGCTGGACCGGCGGAGAGGGAATTTCCCTTGCCGGTTATTGCAGTGCAGGATAGAGCAGATACCACGGTTTGCGCAAGATTATTACATCTCTTTGTCATTATCGTGCGCATATCTTTTGAGTGGAGCGGGATATGAGTCCGCCGGAACCATCGTCGGTCTGGGTCGTCAGCGACGGCACGCGGGGTATGGAGGTGCAGTCCCTCGCCCTGGCGCGCGCGCTCGGCGCCGATCCGGTCGTGAAGCGGATCCGGCCCGCACCGTGGCTCCGCGTCTTTCCATCTCTCGGCGCCTGGAGCGCGGTGCCGCCCGCCGTGGGTGGCGACCCGCTTTCGCCGCCGTGGCCGGACCTTGTGATCGGCTGCGGTCGCCGTACGGCCGGCGCGGTATTGGCGGTCAGGGCGCGCTCCCGAGGGTGCAGCTTCGCCGCCCAGATCCAGGATCCGCGAATCGATCCCGGACTGTTCGATGCGCTGGTGGTCCCGGAACACGACCCGGTCCGCGGCGATAACGTGATCCTCACCACGGGCTCGCTGAACGCGCTTGCCTTCACTGACCTCAAGGCCGAGGCGAAACGGTTCGCGCCCCTGATTCGGTCGTTGCCGGGCCCACGCGTGCTCGTCGCTGTCGGCGGGCCCACCCGCAAGCAGCAGGTCGACCCGGCTCTCGCCGACCGTTTTGTCGGGCATCTGGAGCAGCTGATCGACAGCGGCTGCGGGTTGATGATGACCGCGTCCCGCCGCACGCCGGAGCGGCTCGCGCGGGCCTTGACGGCGCTTGCGGACGCGGAACCCGCAGCGCTGTTATGGGACGGAACGGGCGAGAACCCTTATTTCGGCTTTCTCGGTGCCGCCGACGCGATCGTCGTGACCTCGGACTCGGTCAACATGACCTCGGAGGCCTGCTCCTCCGGCAAGGGGGTCTATGTCGCCGATCTGCTCACACCGTCGGGACGGATCGCGACCTTCCAGAAAACCCTGAGGGAGCGGGGTCTGACACGACCCTTCGCGGGACATGTCGAGCCGTTCCTTTATGAGCCGCTACGCGATGCGGAAAAGGCTGCCGAAGCTTTGCGCGGCCTGATGGCCCGGAGGCAGCGCTAGGCCGGAAGCTCGAACAATGCTTCGATCTTGCCGTTGCCGAACTTGCCGGTGCGGAACCCCATTGCCCGGTAGAAGAGGAGCGCGTGCTTGTTATCGCTGCGAATAACGGCGCGTATCCGGCGGTAACCCTGGTGCCGGACGAATTCGATCATGCGGTCGAACAGGGCGCTGCCGACTCCTCCGCGGAATGTTTCGAGCGAGACGAAGGTGCTGATGTCGCATTGTTTCTGATCGTCCGGATCGGGCAGGCAATCCTGTACTCCGAGGAGCTTGCCGGACGCGCCGTTCCAGGCGGAAAGATAGACCGCCCGTTCGGGCAGCGTGGCGATGAAATGTTTCTGATCTGCGACGCTCATCGTTTCGGACATGCTTGTATAGGAGCGTGCGTCGATGATTCTGTTCAGGAGCAGGACAATCTCGCCCGCGTCATCCTCTGCGACGGGGCGGATATGGAGGTCTGGAGACCTTTCGGGCATGAACTAACGCCAAGTGGATTGTGGAACCGCAATACCAAGTAGGGTATCGACGGTCTTTCGATCCTCGGCAAGGGGGAAGAGGCCGCGCCAGAGTTCGATCTTTTCGATCCGGTCGTGCGGAACGGCCGCGTTCCAGAAAGTCGGCTCGGCTTCAAGGACCGTCGCATCGAAACTCTTGAGCATGAAGGCGCGGTCGCCGTTCTTGAAGATCTCCGAGGCCAGTCGCCCGGTCGGATCGCGACTGACGACGGATACGTTGCTGGTCCCGGCGAGCCTGTAGCGATAGTCGAGCTTACCGTCAGGTTCCCTCAAGACCTCCATGAGGAACAGCCAGGGAAGGACGGGCCGCGGGATGTCGGCCGGAGTGAAATCCGAACGGGCGGGAAGCGCCGGGGCCTCGACAAGCCCGCGCCAGAAAGTGTGAGCCTGCCGGACGAGCGAATCGTCCGGCAATTTCTCAAGCGAAATGCGCTCGGCGTACAGAAAGGTGGACCGATTGAAGTCGTATAGCTCCGGACGGGCCATGATTTGCCCTCCTGCTGATGCCTACTTCAGATCACATTTGATACAAATGTGAGTGGAGATCCACTTTGAGTCTACTCATTTAAGTAATCGATCTTCCGGCCGGGGATTCAGACCGCATCCAGCGCCTGGTTGAGATCGCCGATCAGGTCGGAGGCGCTCTCGATCCCGGCGGAGATCCGCACCAGACCCTGTCCGATACCGAGTGCGGCCCGGTCCGCTTCCTCCATCGCCCGGTGGGTGGTGGTGTAGGGATGGGTGATCAGGCTCTTGGTGTCGCCGAGATTGTTCGAGATATCGACGATCTCGAGCCCGTTCAGGAGCTTGAAAGCCGCCTCCTTGCCGCCTTTCACGTCGAACGAGACGAGGGTGCCGAAGCCGCTCATCTGTCTTGCTGCGAGTTCGTGCTGCGGATGCGAGGCGAGGCCCGGATAGATCACCCGCGCGATCTTGTCGTGCCCCTCGAGGAACTCGGCGATCTTCTGCGCGTTCTCGCACTGGCGCTGCACCCGGAGCTCGAGGGTCTCCAGACCTTTCAGCAGGACCCAGGCATTGAACGGGCTGAGACAGCCGCCGGTATGGCGCATGAAAGGTTCGAGATAGTCCTTGCGGAACTCGTTGGAGCATAGCACCGCGCCGCCGAGCGTGCGGCCCTGGCCGTCGATATGCTTGGTGCCGGAATAGACCGAGACGTCGGCGCCGAGCCGGATCGGCTGCTGCAGGATCGGGGTCGAGAACACGTTGTCGATGACGACGCGGGCACCGGCCTTGTGGGCGATCTCGACCACGGCCGGGATATCGATGATTTCCAGCGTCGGGTTTGACGGAGTCTCGAAGAAGAAGACCTTAGTGTTCGGCCGGACCGCGCCGCGCCACTGGTTGATGTCGGTACCGTCGATCAGCGTCGCCTCGATACCGAACTTCGGGAAGATCTTGGTCAGGATGTGGTGGCAGGAGCCGAAGAGGGCGCGCGCCGCGACCACGTGGTCGCCGGTCTTCAGCTGGCAGATCAGGGCCGCCCAGACCGCGGCCATGCCGCTCGCGGTGGCAAAACAGGTCTCCGCATCCTCCAGCAGCGCCATCCGGTCCTCGAACATCTGGACCGTCGGGTTGCCGTAGCGGGAATACATGAAGCCGTCTTCCTCGCCGTTGAAGCGGGCCTCGGCGGAATCGGCGCTCTCGTAGACATAGCCCGAAGTCAGGAAGAGCGCCTCTGCGGTCTCGCCGAATTCGGAACGGCGGGTGCCGCCACGCACGAGGCGGGTCTCAAGGTCCCAGTCGGCGGCTTCGGTGAAGGCGGGGTTGGTCTTGTCACTCATGGTCTGGCTCCCAGGTCTCCTGCGGGCCCACGGGAGCATTCCCCGTGGCGCTTTAGCACTTGGTGACGCGGATGCAAGCTGCCCTCAAATCCCGCGGGTCCGATGGGCCGGACCAAGCCGAAAACAAAAAATCCGTCGCGGCGGCGCCGGACGGATCGAAATCCCTCTTTAGCCGCATTTATTAAGCGCCCGCAATCTGAGATCAAATCGGCGCTGTATCTGTCAGATAGACGAGAGCGGGCCGCGCTGTCAAGCCTTTGGCAAGGATGGGCGGGGCTGCCAACGAAGATTGGACACGGTTCGTTCAAGGCTCACTGATCAGCGGTCAAAGCGCTAAGTGATTCAAAAGAATCATTTTATTTTAGTTCCATAACATTTTGATTCTGTTATAATTTTTGAATGCAAAACACATCACATGCCGTCATGGCCCAGCGCGTTGAGGCGAAAGATAGCCCGGATGATTTTCCTACGCCTCCGTGGGCGACACGCGCGCTCGTGGAGCATGTGCTAGCTGACAAGCAATCTCTAGAATCGCAATTATGTTTAGAGCCAGCGTGCGGTGCTGGTCACATGGCGAACGTACTTAAGGAATATTTTGGTACCGTAACTTCATCAGATGCGTATTCGTACGGGTATGGGGAAGTTCGAAATTTTTTAGAATTCCCTTATGCGTCAGCATCCTACGATTGGGTTATAACAAATCCTCCGTTCCGTTTAGCAGAAGAATTTTTGATGGAAGCCTTGAGGGTCTCTCGGAACGGGGTGGCAATCTTGGCGCGAACAGTATTCCTCGAAAGTATTGGGAGATATGAATCAATATTCCAGAATACGCCGCCGACAAAGTTTGCGCAGTTTGTTGAGCGCGTTCCAATGGTTAGAGGGAGGCTGGACAAAAAAGCTACAACAGCCACGGGATACGCATGGTTTGTTTGGGAGAAAAATGAAGTTGAGAATGCTAAATTGATGTGGGTACCTCCTTGTCGAAGGTCTCTGGAGCGCGAGGATGATTATAAAAATCCGCCTGTAGACTTGCGCGAATTAAATGTTGCTTGATTTTTTTTATTCATTTCTATCGAATTTTTTAATGGCTTTTTTAAGTTTTTCTAAGGCTTCTTCTGCGTTTCCTTGTGCAAGTGCGTCGCTTGCTTCCTGAACGGCGCGCCTGAGATTCAAAGCTTTAGGGCCTGGTGAACCTGAAGGTGGTAATTCTTTTTCGTCCGCTAATTTGGATGTGCCAAATTTTCCATCTTCTACCTCTTTAATTCGACCTTGGTTCAGCCCAAACCATGCTGCGATGTCGTGGCGCCGATCCTCGCGTGCGACCATAGCAAGAATGATTGGGACATCAGATTGTTGGACAGTAATCCCACTTCTGTGCGCTTTGCTCATTGAAACCTCCGCAGGTATGCAAGTTTCAAGAGATTAACTCTGCTTTTGTGGAACGGCGAGTCTTACGCTCGTTCGTTGAGAGTTAGCGCGAAATTACCCTAAACTTCCTTCAGTCCCGGCTGGTCAGGATCTTGTAACTGGCGAAGCAGAAGAAACAGCCGAGCGCCCCGTCTATCCAACGACGCATCCGGCGATAGGCTGTGACTGCCGGCTGGGTGGAAAAGGCGACGGCATAGGCGAGATGGCCGAGCGCGGAATTGGCGAAGGCGGCCAGCACGACAGCCGCGCCGACCCAGTGCGGCGTGCCGGGGCCCATCGCGAGGGACATGATGGCGACCCAGGTCAAAGCGGCTTTCGGATTGGTGAGCTGTATCAGCAGACCGCGCCGGAAGTATCCCCAGGGCCCGGCCGCGGCGCCGACGTCGGACTCGGCCTGATCGGTCTTCGAGAAGGCCGAACGGAACGATCTGAAGGCGAGCAGAAGCAGATAGAACGCACCGGCGATCTTGATCATCGTCAGTGCCGAGGCGTAGAGCGCGAGCAGAGCGGTCAGCCCGAGCAGTGTCAGCGCTCCCCAGGCGAGCGATCCGGCCGCCACGCCCAGCGCCAGAGCCTTTCCGGCTGCCCGGCCGGTGGACATCGAGGTGCCGATCACGGCGAGAATGTTCGGTCCCGGACTCAGCATGCCGAGCAGCGAGGCGAGATACGCGAGAAGCATGCCGGAGAGATAGGTATCGGTCATCGCGGGCTACCTTCGATCATATTTCGATGCAGGACGTAGTATCGATGATGGAGCCGGATTTGCAAATACCCAAATCGGCAGGAGCGCGGCCGACCGGCGCTTTTCGAATAACCGAATAGGCCCGCTCTATTTCCGGTAGAAAAATTCACCTATCCTCTCTGAAGGCGGCACCGCTGCATATGCGGGCCGGGTACGGGAGATGATCATGCAAGTCAGGCCTCGACTGAGAACCTTTCTGATGTCCGGCGCGCTGTTTCTTGGGCTGGGCGCCGGCGCGGCGGCCGCGACCTGCCCGGAAGCGCAGAATGTCGAGGTGCTGCCGACGGATGCCGCGCTCTGCAAAGCACTCGATCCGGTGGTACGGGATCCGTCCGCGCTGCCGCGGGGTGCCTACGAGCTGAAGCTCCAGGAATACTTCACCAACTTCTGCCACCGCGACAAGGCGTCGGGCTGGGTGCGCGACAAGTATGTGCGCGATACCGGGCCGGAAACCGCGCGCCTGATCAATGGCGAATGGATGGGGACCTATCACGGCACCCATGCGCCGGTGGTGATCTGGTATTCGCCCGACATGTTCGCCTGGATCAAGGAGAACAGAACGCCGGCCGACGAGGAGCGTGCGACGGACAAGGGCCCGGTTCCCGACGGCGCGATGATCGTGAAGGAGATGTATTCCTCCCCGGCCTCGGTCTGCTCGAAAATACCGCCGGAGAAGCTGATCCCGAAGATCCACGGCGCGGCGATCATGGTGCGCGATTCCAAGGCGAGTCACGACGGCTGGTTCTGGGGCTGGTTCGGCTGGACTGGCTGGGCGCCGGACTATCCGGCGAACCAGTCGAGCAACCTGATGGTGAATATGGGCTTCGCGCAGTACTGCATGAACTGTCACGCCTCGGCCCGGGACAACATGACCTTCTCCTCGCAGAAGAACATCGAGGGAGAACCGGGGTATCCTTTGGTCTTCCTCAATCAGGACGAGGACCCGACGCCGGAAACCGCCTCGCAGCATCCGGAAGTCAGGCTGCCGACCGACGCGGTGCGGCGGCTCGGCCAGCCGCTCTTCTCCTACAATCCGGCCTTCACCGAAGCCTTCCGCTGGAACGGACCGGGATCGGCACCGGATTATGTCAGCGTGCCGAAGATGCCGTCGGAGACCTATGACGAGACATTCGTCCGTGCCGGCGGTCCGACGATCCACGACCAGTATCTGACCTCGAGCCAGTGTATCGGCTGTCACGATGCCGGCAGCACCGGGCTGCAGTTCGACATGACGGAGCCGGTCTTGCCGGATTACGGCGACGGTTCGGCCGCGGCGGCGGGCAAGATGTGGAACCATTCGCCCTACGGCTCCTGGCGGACCTCGCCGATGGGGCTGGCCGGGCGCGATCCGATCTTCTTCGCCCAGCTCGCCAGCGAGACGCAGAGCTTCCACAAGAAGGACGCGAAGCTGGTGGAGAATACCTGCCTCGGCTGCCACGGCATTCTCGGTCAGCGGCAATACGGCATCGACGTCAGTTCAGGCGCGATCGAGCCGATCGCGACCATGCCGAAGAAGCAGGATCCGGCCGGCTGCGGCGCCTTCACCCGCGAGGTCGTGGACGTGACTCCGTGGCCGTCGGAGAAGGCGAAGAACGCGCATATCGAGTATGCCGATTACGGTGCGCTCGCCCGCGATGGGATCTCCTGCACCTCCTGCCATCGCATGGTCCTGGGAGAGACGATCTCGAACGAGGTCAAGGGGCGGCCGGAGAACAAGTGCATCCTGGAGCGTCAGGCCTTCCTCAATCCGAAGGCGGAGGGGTTCGCGAAGACCTTCACCGGCTCCTTCCTGGTCGGTGGCCCCGACACGATCTTCGGGCCGTTCGAGAACCCGAAACCGGCTCCGATGGTCGACGCCCTTGCCAACAAGCCGGCGCATAATACGACGCTGGCAATGTCCGAGACCTGCGGCACCTGCCACACGGTCCATTTGCCCGTCCTGCACGAGGGCAAGACCGTCGGGCATATATACGAGCAGCTGACCTATCCCGAATGGGCCTTCAGCGCCTACCGGACGGGTACTTCGCCGGACGGGCCGCTGCCCGAAGGTGCCGGCAGCATCGCCAGGAGCTGTCAGGACTGCCACATGCCGTCGAAGGATGCCGAGGGCAAGCCGGTGAAGTCGCGGATCGCCAGTATCCAGGAATATTCGAACTTCCCGCAGGCGGAGTTCAATCGCGGGCCGGACGAGATCGACCTGCCGGTGCGCGAGGGCTTCGCGCAACACACGCTGGTCGGTCTCAATGTCTTCCTGACCAAGATGGCGCAGCAATTCCCGGACGTCTTCGGGATCCGCACCCAGGATCCGATGATGGGCAGGAACGGCATGGATCCGCTGATCTTTACGGAGCAGAAGATGCTGGATCAGGCGGCCAGGGCGACGGCGGATCTCGCCGTCACGAAACTCGCGGTCGATCCGGACAGGGCCGTGCTCGAGGCGGAAGTCTCGATCACCAATCATGTCGGCCACAAATTCCCGTCGGGCGTCGGCTTCCGGCGCGCATTCGTGACCTTCGACGTGATCGACCGGCTGGGTAACGTGATCTGGTCCTCCGGCGCGACGGACGGCGCCGGCCGTATCGTCGGACCTTCTGGCGCGCCGCTGCCGGGCGAGGTCTGGTGGGACGAGACATGCACCGCCCGGATCGAGCCGGAGAAACGGCACCACCAGCCGCATCACCAGACCATCACGCGGCAGGACCAGGTGCAGATCTACCAGGAGCTGGTGAGCACGCCGAAACCGGGATCGAAGAATCCGCAATGCGGCCATGATGTCGCGCCGGAAGGCCATCTCACGACATCGTTCCTCTCTATCTGCGCCGAGGTGAAGGACAACCGGCTGCTGCCGACGGGATACCTCCCGCTCGACAAACGCAAGGCGATCTCCGCCGCGCTCGGCGCCGGGGCGGACATGGCCGAGGATGCGGGTGCGCTCGGGGTCGGGGACGATCCGGACTACCGCGAGGGCGGTGGGGACAGGCTGACCTATGCGGTTCCGCTTGCCGACCTTCCCTCGGATCCGGTCTCGGTACGGGCGCGTCTCTCCTATCAGGCGACGCCGCCCTTCTATCTCCAGGACCGCTTCTGCACCGCCAAGGGCGCGGACCGCGACCGGCTTTATTTCCTCGCCGGGAACCTGAACCTGGCCGGTACGCAGGCGGAAGGCTGGAAGTTCACCATCGGCGACACCGGACCGCTTCAGATCGCACCCGGCAACTGACCGCAAAACGAAAAGCCCGGGAATTTCCCGGGCTTTTCTGCATTCGTCCAGCGGAGCGTGCCGCGTATCTTACATCACGGAGATGCTGAGGATCTCGTAGCTCTTCGAGCCGCGGGGGGTCGCCACCTCGACGCTCTCGCCGACTTTCTTGCCGATCATCGCGCGGGCGATCGGAGAGGAGGTCGAGATATAGCCCTTCGAGATGTCGGCCTCGTAGGGACCGACGATGGTGAAGGTCTGTTCCTCGTCCGTATCCTCGTCCGCGACCTCGATCACGGTGCCGAAGGTCACGGTCTGGCCGCCGAGCTTCGACGTGTCGATGACCTCCGCTCGGCTGGTCACGTCTTCCAGCTCGAGAATGCGGCCTTCGATGAAGCTCTGGCGCTCGCGCGCGGAATGGTATTCGGCGTTCTCGGACAGATCGCCGTGCTCGCGCGCCTCGGAGATGGCCTTGATGATCTCAGGCCGTTCCACCGTCTTGAGCTGCTTCAGCTCAGTCTGGAGCTTTTCCAGCCCCTGCGCGGTCATCGGAACTTTTTCCATTAAACCGACCTCGGTTATTCACTCAATGCATTCAAAACAGGCGACCCGTCTCCTGAAAAAGAGTCACCGGTGGCGCCCGGTCCTACCGCCGGCCGTCAGAACGATCCGCTGAGATAGGATTGCAACGGTTCGACTTCAAGGCGGCCTGCCCGCAGCGCTTTCATCGCTTGGACGGCGGCCCAGGCCCCTTCGACCGTCGTATAATAGGGAATATTGTGGGTCAGTGCGGTCTGACGCAAGCTGAAACTGTCCGAGATCGCCTGTGCGCCGCCCGTCGTGTTGAACACCAGATCGACATGTCCGGAGAGCATGTTGTCGACGATGTGCGGCCGTCCCTCGAGCACTTTCTTAGTGCGGTCGACCTTGAGGCCGGCCGCCTTGAGGGCGTTCGCGGTGCCCTCGGTGGCAAGCAGGAGATAGCCCATCTCCGCGAGCTCGCCCGCCAGTTTCACGATCTCTTCCTTGTCCTCGTCACGCACGGAGACGAAGACCGTGCCGGAGGTCGGCAGGTGTGTGTTGGCCGCCATCTGGCTCTTGGCGAAAGCGCGGCCGAAATCGCTGTCGATGCCCATGACCTCGCCGGTGGACTTCATTTCCGGGCCGAGGATGACGTCGACGCCGGGGAAGCGGTTGAACGGAAACACCGCTTCCTTCACCGCGACATGCTTTGGCATCTCGGTCGGTAGCGTGAAGTCCGCCAGTTTCTCACCGGCCATCACGCGGCTCGCGATCTTGGCGATCGGCACGCCCGTTGCCTTGGCAACGAACGGCACGGTCCGGCTGGCGCGCGGGTTCACCTCGAGGATGAAGACGGCGCCGTCCTTGACCGCGAACTGGGTGTTCATCAGCCCGACGACCTTGAGGCCCTCGGCCAGCAGCGTCGTCTGGCGGCGGATTTCCTGGATCACGGTCTTCGGCAGGGTCTGCGGCGGCAGCGAGCAGGCGCTGTCGCCGGAATGGATCCCGGCTTCCTCGATATGTTCCATGATGCCGGCGATATAGACCTGCTTGCCGTCGGAAAGGCAGTCGACATCGACCTCAACCGCGCTCCGGAGGAAGCTGTCGATCAGCACGGGGTTCTTGCCCGACACCTTGACCGCCTGCTCCATGTAGCGCTTCAGCTGCGCCGGCTCGTGCACGATTTCCATCGCCCGGCCGCCGAGCACGTAGGACGGACGGATCACGACCGGATAGCCGATCTCGTGCGCGACCTTCTCGGCCTCTTCGAAGGAGAAGGCGGTGCCGTTCTTCGGCTGGCGGAGACCCAGATCGTTCAGCAGCTTCTGGAACCGCTTGCGGTCCTCGGCGAGGTCGATCGCGTCGGGCGAGGTGCCGAGGATCGGAATGCCCGCGTCCTCGAGCGCCTGGGACAGCTTCAGCGGGGTCTGTCCGCCGAGCTGGACGATGACGCCCTTCACCGTGCCGTTGGACTGCTCCTTGCGGACCAGCTCGATCACATCCTCTGCGGTGAGCGGCTCGAAATAGAGCCGGTCGGAGGTGTCGTAGTCGGTCGAGACGGTTTCCGGGTTGCAGTTGACCATGATGGTCTCATAGCCGGCCTCGGAGAGCGCGTAGGCGGCATGGACGCAGCAATAGTCGAACTCGATGCCCTGGCCGATCCGGTTCGGCCCGCCTCCGAGGATGACGACCTTCTCGGCGTCGGTCGGGTCGGACTCGCATTCCGGGGCGCCGTAGCCGTCGCTCTCATAGCAGGAATACATGTAGGGCGTGTCCGACGGGAATTCGGCCGCGCAGGTGTCGATCCGCTTGTAGACCGGGCGGATGCCGAGCGCATGGCGCGCCGCGGTCACTTCGCCTTCCTCCTTGCCGGTCAGTTCGCCGAGACGGGCATCGGAGAAGCCCATCTTCTTCAGCCGGGCGAAATCCTTCGCGGCCGTCGGCAGGCCGCTTTTGCGGACCTCTGCCTCGACCGCGACGATCTCCTGGACATGACGCAGGAACCAGGGGTCGAAATGGCTCGCATTGGCGATCTCCTCGAGGGAGAGGCCGACGCGGAAGGCCTGGGCGACACGCAGCAGGCGGTCCGGCGTCTGTTCGCTGAGGGCGGCGACGACGCGTTCGCGGCTGACGCCCTCGCTGTCGACACCCGGCAGTTCGACCTCATTGAGGCCGGTGAGGCCTGTCTCCATGGAGCGCAGCGCCTTCTGCAGGCTCTCGGGGAAGCTGCGGCCGATGGACATCGCCTCGCCGACCGACTTCATCGCCGTGCTGAGCAGCGGCGTGGTGTTCGGGAACTTCTCGAAGGTGAAGCGCGGGATCTTGGTGACCACGTAGTCGATGGTCGGCTCGAAGCTCGCCGGGGTCCGGCCGCCGGTGATGTCGTTCTTCAGCTCGTCGAGCGTATAGCCGACGGCCAGTTTCGCCGCGATCTTGGCGATCGGGAAGCCGGTCGCCTTGGAGGCCAGCGCCGAGGAGCGCGAGACGCGCGGGTTCATCTCGATGACGATGAGCCGGCCGTTCTCCGGATTGACCGCGAACTGCACGTTCGAGCCGCCGGTTTCGACCCCGATCTCGCGCAGCACGGCGATCGAGGCGTCGCGCATCCGCTGATATTCCTTGTCGGTCAGCGTCAGCGCCGGGGCGACGGTGATGCTGTCGCCGGTATGCACGCCCATCGGATCGACGTTCTCGATCGAGCAGATGATGATGCAGTTGTCCGCCTTGTCGCGGACGACTTCCATCTCGTATTCCTTCCAGCCGAGCACGCTTTCCTCGACCAGGACGGATTTCACCGGCGAGGCGCGCAGGCCGTTGCGGATGATCTGCTCGTATTCCTCGACATTGTACGCGATCCCGCCGCCCTCGCCGCCGAGGGTGAAGGACGGGCGCATGATGGCCGGCAGGCCGACATGCTTCAGCGCGTCCATCGCCTCCTCGACGGAGTGGACGAGACTGGAGCGCGGCGAGTCGAGGCCGATCTTGTCCATCGCGTCGCGGAACAGCAGCCGGTCCTCGGCCTTCTCGATGGCTTCCAGCTTGGCGCCGATCAGCTCGACGCCGTGCTTGTCCAGCGTGCCGTTCTTGGCGAGCGCGATCGCGGTATTGAGCGCGGTCTGCCCGCCCATCGTCGGGAGCAGCGCGTCCGGCTTCTCCTTCTCGATCACGCGCGCGACCATCTCCGGCGTGATCGGCTCGACATAGGTCGCGTCCGCGAGACCCGGGTCGGTCATGATCGTCGCCGGGTTGGAGTTCACCAGGATGACCCGGTAGCCCTCTTCCTTCAGCGCCTTGCAGGCCTGGGCGCCGGAATAGTCGAATTCGCAGGCCTGACCGATGACGATCGGGCCGGCACCGATGATCATGATGGATTTGATATCTGTACGTTTGGGCATCGGGCCGCTCAGCTTTTCTGGTCGATGAAATCGACGAAACGTTGGAAGAGATAGTGGCTGTCCTTGGGCCCCGGCGAGGCTTCCGGATGGTATTGCACGGAGAAGACCGGGCGGCCGGAGAGCCGGATTCCTTCGATCGAGCCGTCAAAGAGGGAACGGTGGGTAATTTCCACGCCCTCGGGCAGGCTGCCCTCGCTGATCATGAAACCGTGGTTCTGCGAGGTGATCTCGACCTTGCCGGTGGTCAGATCCTTGACCGGATGGTTCGCACCCCGGTGGCCCTGGTGCATCTTCTCGGTCCTGGCGCCGAGCGAGAGAGCGAGCATCTGGTGGCCGAGGCAGATGCCGAAGACCGGCTTGCCGCTGTCGACCAGCTTCTTGATCTCGGGCACCGCGTATTCGCCGGTCGCCGCGGGGTCGCCCGGCCCGTTGGCGAGGAAGATTCCGTCCGGCTCGTGCGCGAGCACGTCTTCCGCCTTGGTGTCGGCCGGGACCACCGTCACCTTGCAGCCGAGCGAGGCGAGATTGCGCAGGATATTGCGCTTGGCGCCGAAATCCATCGCCACGACATGGCGCCTGATCTCCGGGTCGGCCTCGAAACCGTCGTCGCCGTCGACGCCGCCGCGGGCGAATTGCCAGGTGCCCTCGCGCCAGCTGTAGGTCTGCCGGCAGGAGACCTGGATCGCGAGATCCATGCCCTCGAGGCCCGGCCAGTCCTGCGTCTTCTGCCAGAGCGCGTCGAGATCGAGCTTGCCGTCCGGCGCATGGGCGAGGCAGCCGGTCGGCGCGCCGCCGTCCCGGATCCGCCGGGTCAGCCGCCTTGTGTCGACGCCGCTGATGCCCGGCAGGCCGAAACTCTTCAGCCAGTCGTCGAAATGCCGCTCGGAACGGTAGTTCGAGGGCTCCGTCATGTCGGCGCGTAGCACCAGGCCGAGCGCCGCCGGCGTGGTGGTCTCCACATCCATTGAATTGGCGCCGACATTGCCGATATGGGGGAAGGTGAAGGTGATGATCTGACCGGCATAGGACGGATCGGTCATGATCTCCTGATAGCCGGTGAGCGAGGTGTTGAAGCAGACCTCGCCGACGCGTTCGGTCGCAGCGCCCAATCCTCGCCCCCAGAAAACGGTCCCGTCCGCCAGGACGAGAACGGCGGTGGCGCCGTCCGGCTGGGGCATCGAGGAGAAGTCTGGCTTGGCTTGGTCGGCTTTCGAAGGCTGCGCCATCGCGGTGATCCCTGGCAATTCGCTGCGGTTCCGGCACACGAGAACCGCGGAGGATCGCATGGATATCCGCTTGGCAGACAGATTCTTTGTCTTCGGGTCGGGCCGGACGCTTCGAAGCCGAGTTGATAAAGAATGCGGGACAAGAGGTCAAGGCCGTTGTTTTTCATATAAACAAGTAAATTCAATATGTTAATAAATGTGCCTTGCGTTTTGTTCCGCGATGGAGATGGTGTAGCCGAAATTCGCGAGCCGGTCTGACGAGAAACCCGCCGCGAAATGGCTAGGGGTAATGTTCATATGATGCGCGCCGCATTCAGTGACGCCTTGAAAGAGGCTTTGAAGGAAAAGGATCAGTGTGCCGTCAGCACAATCAGATTGATTCTGGCGGCCCTGAAGGACCGTGACATTGCCGCGCGCGGCAATGGCAACGCGGACGGGATCAGCGAGGACGAGATCCTCTCCATGCTGCAGACCATGCTCAAGCAGCGGACCGAGTCGATCCGGCTTTACGAGCAGGGTGGCCGTCTGGAACTGGCCGAGCAGGAAAAGGCCGAGATGGACGTCATCCGCCGTTTCATGCCGCAGCAGCTCGACGAAGCCGAGATGAACGCGGCGGTGGAAACCGTCGTGAAGGAAATCGGCGCGAAGGAGCTGAAGGACATGGGGCGCGCCATGGCTGCCCTGAAGGAGCGCTATGCCGGCCGCATGGATTTTTCCAAGGCGAGCGGCATTGTCCGACAGATGCTCGCCTGAGCCTGTCCATACCCGGATTCCTTTGACCGCTTGAGCTGGCAAGTTCACACTCTTTGCCCCTTGGGCAAGGATTGATCGTCGCACATCATGAGCTTCCCGCCACAATTCCTTGACGAATTGAGGACCCGGCTTCCGGTTTCGGAAGTGGTCGGCCGTCGGGTGACGTTGCAGCGTCGGGGCCGGGAGTTTCTCGGGCTCTGTCCGTTCCATTCGGACAGCAAGCCGTCAATGAATGTCGTCGACGATAAGAATTTCTATCACTGCTTCGCCTGCGGGGCGCATGGCGACATCATCAAGTTCGTGATGGAGTCCGAGGGGCTCGCTTTCCCCGAGGCGGTCGAGAAGCTGGCCGACATGGCCGGTCTCGAGGTGCCCAAGGAAACGCCGCAGGACCGCGAGCGCTCCAAGCGCCGCGAGACCCTGCACGATGTTCTCGAACATGCCTGCACCTGGTTCGAGCAGAAGCTTGCGGGACCCGGCGGGGCCGAGGCGCTCGATTATCTGCGCGGGCGCGGGCTTACGAAGGAAACCATTGCCCGCTTCCGCCTTGGCTGGGCGCCGGACAGCCGGACCGCCTTCGCGCAGTCGATGAAGGCGGAAGGCGTGAAGGAGGCCCTGCTGCTGGAAGCGGGACTGCTGCGCAAACCGGAAGACGGGGGCGCGGCCTACGATTATTTCCGCGGTCGCATCATCTTCCCGATCACCGACCGGCGCGGACGGGTGATCGCCTTCGGTGGCCGCATTCTCGGCGACGGTCAGCCGAAATACCTCAATTCTCCGGACACGCCGGTCTTCCATAAAGGCCGCGTTCTTTATGGTCTCGCGCAGGCGCGCGAGCCGGCCCGCAAGGCGGACGAGATCGTCGTCGCGGAAGGCTACATGGACGTGATCGCGCTCTCACAGGGTGGTTTTCCGCAGGCGGTCGCCCCGCTCGGCACCGCGCTGACCGAGGATCAGATCGCGGAGCTCTGGAAACTCGCGACGGAGCCGGTGGTCTGTTTCGACGGCGACACAGCAGGTATGCGGGCCGCCGGACGCGCCGCCGACCGGGTGCTGCCGATGCTGAAGCCGGGACACTCCCTTCGTTTCGTCACGCTGCCGCAGGGCGAGGATCCGGACGACGTGATCAAGCATCACGGTGCCAAGGCGATGCGCGAGCTGCTTGACGGGGCGATCCCGCTGTCCGAATTCATCTGGCGCCAGGAACTGGCCGCCCAGCCGGTGACCACGCCGGAGCGGATCGCGGATTTTCAGCGCCGCATGCGTGGGCGGGTCCGGGAAATCGCCGAACGTACGGTGCAGGAAAGCTATTCGGATCATGTCGAGAACCGGATCCGGGAAATGCGCCGGGCCGGTCGGGAAAACAGTGGCGGCGGTCGCGGTTCGCGCCGCAGCGGTTATGCCGAGGCCTATGCGGGAGCGCAGTTTTCGCAGGGCCACCGGGCCAACGTTCCGTCGATCATGGCGCGGCGTCAGCAGCAGATCGTGCTCGCGGCCCTCCTCAACCATCCGGCCCTGATCGACGAATTGGGCGAGGCGATCGGCGTTCTGGCCTTCGACGATCCCTTCCTTGACAAGCTCCGGCAGCAAATCATAGAGATTGCGCTCGCCGATCCAGGCCTTGACTCGGAGGGCTTAATCGCCCATTTGACGCGGTTGGGGTTATCGGATGCCTGCAATGGGCTTCTAAGTGGGGAAACATTAAGTCACGCCGCCTTCGCGAGGCGGAACGCGCAGCTTTCGAAGGCGCGCGCGGGACTGACGGAATTGCTGGCTCGTATCGGCAAGCCTCAGCTTGAGGCGCAATTGGCCGATGCCGAACGGGCGGTGGCGGAGGAATTTAGCGAAGCGAGTTGGAACCGGCTGGCGTCATTGCGATCGGCGCTGGCTTCCCTCAATTCCAGCGCCGCGCTTGAGGAAACCGACCTCGGTCGGAGTTAAGATAACGGCGGGCTGTCCCGGGGTGGGGACGGCGGCGCATATGGAGAGGTCGACGAACGAATGGCGAAACAGTCGCTGGCGAACGAAGACGAGAACCGGGACCGCGAAGAGAATTCCGACGGTCCGCTGATCGACAACGTCAATCAGACCGTCAAGAATCTGATCAAGAAGGGCAAGGAGCGCGGCTACCTCACCTATGACGAGGTGAACGCGGCACTGCCTCAGGAGGAGATGTCCTCCGAGCAGATCGAAGACGTGATGTCCGCGCTCAGCGAGATGGGCGTCAACGTGGTCGAGAACGAGGATCAGGAAGACAGCGGCAACGACGCCAAGGCCGAGGACGAGAAGAGCGTCGCCGGCAATGTCGCCGACGACGATGTCGGCCGCACGGACGACCCGGTGCGGATGTATCTGCGCGAGATGGGCAGTGTCGAGCTGCTCTCCCGCGAGGGCGAGATCGCCATCGCCAAGCGCATCGAGGCCGGCCGCGAGATGATGATCGGCGGCATCTGCGAAAGCCCGCTGACCATCAAGGCCCTGATCCAGTGGCGCGACGCGCTGAAGGAAGAGAAGGTCCTGCTGCGCGACGTCATCGACCTCGACGCGACCTATGGCGGCGGACCGGATGCCGCCACCGACGACGGTGACAGCGAGGGCGGTAACGACAACGACAACGACAACGAGGAAACCGCCGAGTCCGAGAGCGACGAGGACGAGGCCGACAGCGAAGGCGAGGCCAAGGACGGCGACGAGGAGAAATCCTCCGGCGAGTCCGGCGACACCTCCTCCGACGACGATGACGACGAGGAGGATGGCGAAGAGAACAACATGTCTCTTTCCGCCATGGAAGCCGCCCTCACGCCTCAGGTGCTCGAGACCTTCGACCAGATCGCCGATACCTACGGCAAGCTGAAGAAGGTGCAGGACAAGCGTCTGCAGCGCCTGCAGAAGGGCGAGGAGCTGACCGCCCAGAGCGAGCGCCGCTACGAGAAGCTGCGCGACGAGCTGGTCGACCTGATGGAAGGCGTCCGCCTCAACAACGGACGCATCGAGGCCCTTGTCGAGCAGCTCTACAACCTGAACCGGCACCTGTCCGGCATGGACATGCGGATGCTCAAGATGGCGGAGAAGGCCGGTGTGGACCGGGCCGCCTTCCTGAAGGAGCATTTCGGCAACGAGCTGGATCCGGACTGGAGCGAGCGCGTGTCCGGGCTCTCCGGCAAGGGCTGGTCCAAGTTCGTCGAGAAGAACGCGGCCGAGATCGAGAAGATCCGCGACGGCATGGCGGCGATCTCCGAGGATGCGGGCCTGCCGATCAACGAGTTCCGCCGAATCGTGCAGACCGTGCAGAAGGGCGAGCGCGAGGCGAGCCGGGCGAAGAAGGAGATGGTCGAGGCGAACCTGCGTCTCGTGATCTCCATCGCCAAGAAATATACCAACCGCGGCCTGCAGTTCCTCGACCTGATCCAGGAAGGCAATATCGGCCTGATGAAGGCGGTCGATAAGTTCGAATACCGCCGCGGCTATAAGTTCTCGACCTATGCCACCTGGTGGATTCGGCAGGCGATCACCCGCTCGATCGCCGATCAGGCCCGGACCATCCGTATCCCGGTGCACATGATCGAGACGATCAACAAGCTGGTCCGCACCTCGCGCCAGATGCTGCACGAGATCGGCCGCGAGCCGACCCCGGAAGAGCTGGCCGAGAAGCTGGTCATGCCGCTGGAGAAGGTCCGCAAGGTCCTGAAGATCGCCAAGGAGCCGATCAGCCTCGAGACGCCGATCGGCGACGAGGAAGACAGCCATCTCGGCGACTTCATCGAGGACAAGAACGCGGTGCAGCCGCTTGACGCGGCGATCCAGGCGAACCTGCGCGAGACCACGACCCGCGTGCTCGCCAGCCTGACCCCGCGCGAGGAGCGCGTGCTGCGCATGCGCTTCGGCATCGGCATGAATACCGACCACACGCTCGAGGAAGTCGGCCAGCAGTTCAGCGTCACCCGCGAGCGTATCCGCCAGATCGAGGCGAAGGCGCTCCGCAAGCTGAAGCATCCGAGCCGGTCCAGGAAACTCCGGAGCTTCCTCGACTATTAGGCCGGGCGCGGATTAACGGGTTATCGACAAAAGGCGGCGTTCCTCGGAAGGCCGCCTTTTCAGTTTCCCAATTCGCTCGAAACAAGCTGTGGCGGTGCCGCGACGGAGCGGACGGCGGGGAAAGTGATCGAAATTGTCGTTCCTTGGCCGGGCGCGCTCTTGCAGTCCATTTCTGCGTTATGGAGTTCCGCCAGGCGCTTCACCAGTGCGAGGCCGAGGCCGGCACCTTCGGCATGCCTGACCATGCTGGTCGAGCCTCGCATAAAGGGCTCGAAGGCATGGGCCTGCGTTACTTCATCCATGCCGATACCGTTATCCATGACCGCGAGCCGAATACGCCCGGTTTCACTGACGTTACCGAGGAGTCTTACATGGCCGCCTCTAGGTGTGAATTTCACCGCGTTGGTGAGAAGATTGATCAGGATTTGCCGGATACGCCGTGCGTCCGCTCTGAGCGCCCGGCCGCGCATGTCGATATCCGAACTGACCTCGATACCGGCGGATGCAGCCTGGTCTGAGATCATACGCAGGCAATCTGCTCCGAGTTCTTCGATATCCAGGGCTTCCTCGCGTACATTCTCCTTTCTGGACTCGATGACCGAGAGATCGAGCACATCCCCTATCAGGCTCAACAGGTGGGTCCCGCTTGACTGGATATGCCTTGCATAATCCACGTAGTTCCGGTTCTCGATCCGTCCGAGCACCTCTCCGGCAATCATCTCGGAGAAACCAATGATCGCGTTCAGCGGCGTGCGCAGTTCATGGCTTACGCCTGCAAGGAAGCTGGTCTTTGCCGAGTTCGCGAACTCGGCTTCCTCCTTCGCCTGGCGCAACGCATTCTCGGTCCGCTTGCGGTCGGTGATGTCGGCGAGGATTGTGCAGTGGGCATAGACTTGGCCCTCCTCGCCCTTGAGTGGGAAAATAGCGCCGAGATAGGCCCGATCCGCTCCGGCGACGGGGATGGTGATCTCGCGGGCGTTACCGGCGCCATGATTTTTGTTGGCTGTCTCGAATGCCTGGATCTCGCTGATCAGGTCTTCGGAGAACAGATCCCGGTCGGTCGCACCGATTACCCGCTCGCGCTCGAACCCGAACATGGAAAGGAATTGAGCATTTGCAATGATGTAGCGACCGTCGAGATCCTTGGCATAGATCGCTGCGGGGGCTCGGTCGATAACTGAATCCGTGCGATTTTCACTGGCACGGAAGCCGTCGAACACGCGCTCGATCGTCTCGCCGAGCTGATTGAAGTCCCGGATCAGTCCGGGTTCGAATTTCGGGACGTCCCGTCCCCCTTCCATCGTGGCTGCGACGGCCCCGGCATAGCGCGAGAGTTCGCTCAGAGACCGCTTCGTAATCATCCTGAGGAACCAGCTGAGCCCGACCGCGAGCATCAGTGTAAGTCCGAAAATTCCTGGCAGAAGAGCAAGATAGGTATTCCTCAGCGATGCCACCGGAGAAATGTGGGGAACCACCCAGAGCTCGGTCTCCGGTCCGTCATCGGAGAGACGGAACGGCAAGGTGTGGACGGTATCCGGCGCCGCGTTGCGAATTAGAGCACCGGCGTCGTCAACCTCGCTCCGCGACGCTGCGGCGATCATTTCTCCACCCACGACCAGCCCGGCAGCAAGTACGCCGATATCCTGGAGCAACGCATCGAGCACGAGCGTATTGTCGTTCAGAATGGATCCGCCAATCAGCCAACCGATGAGAACGCGGCTCTCCTGTTCGATAATGGGAGTGCGGCCGACCACGGCGTAGAGGCCGGAATACTCCCCTTGGCCACTCAGGAAGACCTGCCGCTTGGCGCTGATTGGGATTGAAGCTAGATCACCAAGCGCTTCCCGGAGGCCGAAGCCTCCGGGACTGACATCTATGACGTTCCCGCCCGGCACGGTCACGATCTGCAGCAAATCGAGCTCGCCGTTTTCCAGTTCGTAATAGGCAGCTTCGAGAATCCGGGCGCCTGTGGCGTGATCCTGCTGGCGAAGGCTCCGTGCCAATTCGCCGCTTTGTGCAAGGATCCGGAGGAAACCGTCGAGATGTTCCTGTTTCGAGCGAAACTCAAGCTCCACGATCCTCTGGTAGTGTTGTTCGTGCTGGTGCAGTTCGGCGTTGAGCGTCTTCTGCGCGAACCAGAAGCCGAGCCAGACGATCACTCCGGAGGTCGCCATGAGTGAGCCGAACGACGCGACGGCAATAATCGTCGAATATCTGAAGTTCCGGCGTAGCAAAGGCGGCGTCACATGGTGAATTCGAAGCCGCCGGCCGTCGTCAGACACTTCGTGCAGTGCTGATAAGGCCAAACCGGAAGCGGGCACGAACCATTGCTTTGAAGACCGCTCACGCGTCTCTCCTCACTGCTCCAGCCCCGTCCCCAGATTTTCACTCTACATGAGGAAGTGCCTCTGCGCACCAATTGCGGAAAATTCAGCGGTTTGGGGTTATTCCTCGAACGAGAATGCCGAAGCCTTTTTCATATGCTGGTCGGCGCGGATCGTCCGGTTGAGCGGAGGATGCGCTCGCTGGCTGCAATCCAGCCGCTCGCAGAGCCGGCAGGAAACGCCGACAGGGGTGGCGCCGTTGGCTCGCGGGAGATCGAGCCCGTCGGCATAGACAAGATGCTTTGCATCCTTGATCTCGCACCCGAGGCCGACGGCGAATTGGGGTTGCAGCTGCTGGTGCCAACCGCCGGCACTGTCGAGAGTGCGGGCAATGGTGAAGAAAGTGGTGTCGTCGGGCATCCGGGCGACCTGCGTGTGGACCTGACCCGGCGTCCGGAAAGCCTCGTGCACGACCCAGCGCGGGCAGGTGCCTCCGTAGCGGGCGAACTGGAAGCCGCCGCCGTTCAGGCGTTTCGAAACGTTTCCGGCCGCGTCGACGCGGATGAAGAAGAACGGGATGCCGCGTGCGCCCGGACGCTGCAGGGTGGTCAGGCGGTGGCTGACCTGCTCGAAACTGGCGCCGAAGCGGCGGCGCAGCAGTTCCAGATCGTGCCTGAGTTCCTGGGCCGAGCTCCGGAACGCCTCGTAAGGCATGAGGACGGCGCCGGCGAAATAGTTGCTCAGCGCGACGAAGAGCATGTTGCGGGTCTCGGCGTCCGCCGGGTCCAGCCTGCCGACGACGCTTTCGATCAGCTCATGATGGACCAGCGCGGCGATCTGCGCGGCAACCTGAAAACAGCGTCCTGACGGCAGCAATGCCTCGGACAGCAGGATGCGGCGTCCGTGCGGATCGTACCGGCGCAATGTGTCGGTCATGACATGCACCGGCATCACTTTCACCGCGATGCCTTTCTCGCGCTCGAGATAGGCGGTCAGCCCCCGGAAGAGATCGTTGCGCTCGAGCTTCGCGTCCTTCCAGAGCGCCTCGGCCGCCGTCTCCAGTTCGGGAAAATGATTGGCCTCGCGCTGGTGCAGGTCCCGCACCGCCTCGACCGGGGAGAGCGGCTGGTCCGGATCAGGCAACGGGTCCCGGCCGTCGACTGCCGAGCCGTGCCGCGCGTTTTCCCAGACCTGCCGGTAGGCATGATAGAGCCGCAACATGGCCTGCGCGGCATTGGGCGAGCGCACGGCGAATTCCTGCAGCTCGACTGGGCGCACCGGCTGGTCGCGGAAAAGCGGATCGCTGAACACTTCCGCAAGCTCGGCGACGATCTTGGCGTCGTCATCCTCGGCGAACTGCTTCAGGTCGAGGTCGAAGGCCTGGCCGAGCTTGAACAGCAGCGGCACCGTGACCGGGCGCTGGTTATGTTCAATCAGGTTGAGGTAACTCGGCGAGATGCCGATCTCGCCTGCCATTTCCGTCTGGCTCATGCCGAGGTCGGTCCTGAAACGGCGGATCTTCGGCCCCAGCATCGCTTTGCGGTCAAGCGCTTCCATCGCGTTGTCCTCCCGCATCCGCAAAGGATGTCGTCTCAGCTTATGGTGCTTTCGCTGTTGCACAATGATTTTCACGATTTTCAACTTCGCACCATTTAATTTTACAAGTATGACAGATTTACTTTTTTACTTTCAATAGCTTATGGACCATTCGCTTTTTCTCCCCCAGGCTCTTTCCAGTTTTGCGGCGCACACAACAAACAGCGGTCGCCGCAGCCGAGACCGACAGCCACGCGACGGGGTCGCGAAACGAGGAGAGAGACATGTCTGGTGAGTTCGAGAAACTGACGTCCACCCAGTCGGGGCGTTTTGCCAATGTGAAGCGCGATTACACCACGGCCGATGTCGAGCGCCTGCGCGGTACTGTCCGGATCGAGCACAGCCTCGCCCGCCGCGGCGCGGAGCGGCTCTGGAAATCGATCCACGAGGAAGATTTCGTGCATTCCCTCGGCGCCGTCACCGGCGGCCAGGCGGTGCAGATGGCGAAAGCCGGCCTGAAGGCGATCTATCTCTCCGGCTGGCAGGTCGCGGCCGATGCCAACCTCGCAGGCGCGATGTATCCGGACCAGAGCCTCTATCCGGCCAACAGCGGCCCGGAACTGGCGCGCAAGATCAACAATTCCCTGCTCCGCACCGACCAGATCCATCACCTCGAAGGCGATGACAGCACCGACTGGATGCTCCCGATCGTGGCCGATTGCGAGGCCGGTTTCGGCGGCGCTCTGAACGCCTACGAGCTGACCCGGGCCTATATCGATGCCGGCGCCGCGGCGGTCCATTTCGAGGACCAGCTGGCCTCCGAGAAGAAGTGCGGCCACATGGGCGGCAAGGTGCTGGTCCCGACCCAGCAGCACATCAATACGCTCAACGCCGCGCGCCTCGCCGCCGACGTGGAAGGCGTGCCGACGCTGGTGATCTGCCGGACCGACGCGGAGAGCGCCAAGCTCGTCACCAGCGACGTCGACGAGCGTGATCGTCCGTTCCTGACCGGCGAGCGCACCGCCGAGGGCTTCTTCCGCCTGAAGGACGGTACCAGCTTCGAGCGCTGCGTCGCCCGCTCGCTTGCCTACGCGCCGTACTCCGACCTGCTCTGGATGGAGACCTCGACGCCGGATCTCGAGCAGTGCAAGCGGTTCGCCGAAGCGATCCGCAAAGAGTTCCCGGACCAGATGCTGGCCTATAACTGCTCGCCTTCCTTCAACTGGACGGCGAACCTGGACAAGGACGACATCGCCCGCTTCCAGCGCGAGATCGGCGCCATGGGCTACAAGTACCAGTTCGTCACCCTGGCCGGCTTCCATTCGCTCAACTACGGCATGTTCGAGCTCGCCTCGGGCTACCGCGACCGCGGCATGGCGGCCTATTCCGAGCTGCAGGATGCCGAGTTCGCCGCCGAGGCGCGGGGCTACAGCGCGACCAAGCACCAGCGCGAGGTCGGCACCGGCTACTTCGACGCGGTCGCGACCGCGATCAAGGGCGACGCCTCCTCGACCACGGCGCTGACCGGTTCGACCGAGGAAGCCCAGTTCTACGAGAAAGAGGAAGCGGCCCGCACGGCTGCTGAATAAGCAGGGTTAAGGGAGGAAACGGGTCCGGGAGAGCGGCACCGGCGGGCGGCCACCACACCAATCACGCCCGCCGGCTCCCGGACCATCGACGAGAACAAGGAGACAGGACATGAGCAAGCGTTTTTGGGTCATCGGCGGGGAATATACCGACACCCGCTTCAGCCAGCTGATCGACGGCACCGAGCAACTGTTCGGCCCGTTCGGGAACCAGAGCGAGGCGCGGGCGGTCTGGGACAAGATCGCCAGCGAGACGCGCAGCATCTGCACGGCCCGCTACACCATCGTGCAGGAGGGTGCCGCCGGCTGAGCCGGAGCGCTTTCGCGGGACTGACTTCAATCCCTGGCGGTTCGGGCCGTCTCTTGATCTCCGGCCCGACGTAAGCCTGACTGGCCCGGCCTTTTGGCCGGGCTCTTTTTTGTCCGGTTTGCATGGCGCCCCAAGGCGCCATTCGTTTCCGCGGTGCTGAATCCTCAACCGGCTCCCGCCGCCATGTGATATGCTTCGTCGTCAACCAAAAATAGCGAGCATAACGTCAACATCCGAGCAAAGGGTGTGCCGAAGCCGCAAACGAAAAGCCAAATGGCTTAGGGAGGAATGATGGTCACGCTTAGAGTCAATGGCGTCGAACAGCGCTTCGACGGCGATCCGAACACGCCTTTGCTGTGGTTCGTCCGCGACGAGGCCGGACTCACCGGAACCAAGTACGGCTGCGGGGCCGGTCTCTGCGGTGCCTGCACCGTCCATCTCGACGGGGTCGCCGTGCGTGGCTGCCAGACCACGGTAGCCGATGCCGCGGGCAAGTCCGTCACCACCATCGAAGGGCTCAGCGCCGATGGCAGCCACCCGGTCCAGCAGGCGTGGCGCGACCTGAACGTGCCGCAATGCGGGTTCTGCCAGTCCGGCCAGATCATGCAGGCGTCGGCCCTGCTCGCGGCCAATCCCAAGCCGAGCGACCAGGAGATCATGGACAGCATGCAGGGCAACATCTGCCGCTGCGGCTGTTACCAGCGCATCGTCGACGCGGTGCGCGCGGCATCCACGGGAGCCTGAGCCATGTTGAAAGAAATCGAACGTCTGAACGCTCCCGCGCGCGAACTCTCCGCGCCCCGGACCGCTCTGCAGAATGTCAGCCGCCGCGGCTTCCTCGGAGGCGCCACCGGTCTGGTCGTCGCCCTGCAGTTCCTGCCCGGCGAGGCCGGCGCCTACCAGCCCTATCCCCATGGCGGCCAGTCGATGCCGCACGGCGTGGTCAACGATCCGCATGTCTTCGTCGCCATCGATCCCGACGGCACTGTGACGCTGGTCGCCCACCGTTCGGAAATGGGAACCGGCTCGCGCACAACGATCCCGATGATCATGGCCGACGAGATGGAGGCTGACTGGAACCGGGTGCGGATCGTCCAGGCACCGGGCGACGAGCCGAAGTACGGCAATCAGGATACCGACGGCTCGCGCAGCCTGCGGCATCATATCCAGCCTGCCCGCGACATCGGCGCCGCCGTGCGTCTGATGCTGGAACAGGCCGCCGCCAAAGAATGGGGCGTGGATCCCAGCGAGGTCGAGGCCGTCAACCATCAGGTCGTGCACAAGGCGCTCGGCCGGCGGCTCGGCTACGGCGAACTCGCGAAGGCGGCGATGGATCTGCCGACCCCGCCGCGCGAAAGCCTCGCTTACAAGGATGAGCGGTCCTTCCGGTATATCGGCAAGGGCACGGTCCAGATCACGGACCTGCATGACATCACGACGGGGGCCGCCGTCTACGGAGCCGATGTCAGCCTGCCCGGCATGAAATACGCCGTCATCGCCCGCCCGCCGGTGGTCAACGGACGGGTGAAATCTTTCGACTCAAAGGCAGCGATGGCCGTGAACGGCGTCGAGCGGGTCGAGGAGATCGCGGGGAGCACGATGCCGGCCAAGTTCGCGCCCCTCGGTGGCGTGGCCGTGATCGCCTCCAGCACCTGGGCGGCGCTGAAGGGCCGCGAGGCGCTGAAGATCGAGTGGGAGGCGGGGCCGAACGGATCTTATGACACGGCGGCCTACCGCAAGGCGCTGAGCGCCTCGGCCGCGGCAAGCGGCAAGGTGGTCCGCGACCAGGGCGATGCCGATGGTGCACTGAAGAGCGCCGCGCGCGTCTTCACCCGCGAATATTACCAGCCGCACATGCCCCATGCGCCGATGGAGCCGCCGGCGGCGCTGGCCAGCGTCAAGGATGGCAAGTGCGAGGTCTGGGCCTGCGTCCAGAGCCCGTACGGCACGCGGGTCGATGTCGCCAGCGCGCTGGGCATGAAGGAAGAGGACGTGACCGTCAACGTCACCCTGCTCGGCGGCGGCTTTGGCCGAAAATCGAAATGCGATTTCGTGATCGAGGCGGCTTTGCTGTCGCGTGCGGTCGGCGCGCCGGTTCGCGTGCAATGGACGCGCGAGGACGATATCCGGCACTCGTTCTATCACACCACATCGGTGGAAAGGATCGAGATCGGGCTCGACGGCGACAACAGGCCGGTGGCCTGGCGGCACCGCAGCGCGGCGCCGTCCTTCCTCGCCCTGTTCGCGCCGGACTCGGGCCACATGCATCCGATCGAGGTCGGCATGGGGCTGGCGGACATGCCCTACGACATCCCCAACGTCAGGTGCGAGGACTGCGAGGCCAAGGCCCATACCCGGGTCGGCTGGTACCGCTCGGTCTCCAACATTCCGCGCGCCTTCGCCGTGCAGTCGGTCACGGCGGAACTGGCGCACGAACTGGGCCGGGACCAGAAGGATTTCCTGCTCGAGATGATCGGGCCCGGCCGCGTGATCGACCGCTTCGCCGCGGGCGTGCTGCCTGATTTCTGGAACTACGGGGAGCCATACGAGGAGTTCCCGAACGACACCGCGCGCCTGCGCAACGTGATCGAGCTTGCGGCTCGGAAGGCCGGGTGGGGCAAGTCCCTGCCCGAGGGGGAAGCGCTCGGCATCGCCGCGCATCGCAGCTTCGTCACCTATGTGGCGACGGCAGTCCGCGTGAAGGTCGAGAAAGACGGGACCCTCCGGGTGCCGGAGACCCATGTCGCGATCGACTGCGGTTATGTGGCCAATCCGGAGCGGGTGCGCTCGCAGGTGCAGGGTGCCTGTGTCTTCGGGATGAGCGCCGCGATGCATGGCGGTGTCACCTTCGAGAACGGCGCGGTCGTGGAGAGCAATTTCCACGACTACCGGATGGCGCGGGCGAATGACTTCCCGCTCGCGGTGCAGACCCACATCGTGGAGCATCCGTTCGAGGTTCATGCGACGGGCGTCGGCGAGCCGGGCGTCCCGCCGTTTCTGCCTGCGCTGACGAACGCAATCTTCAACGCGACCGGCAAACGGATCCGCGATCTGCCGATCGGCGGTCAGCTGAAGGCGTAGCCACCCATCTTTCCACCGGCGGGACCGGAAGGTTCCGCCGGTTTCTGTTCTCCCAAGGGTCCATGACGATGCAGCCCGGTTGACGGCACCGCCGCGGGTGCGCATAACAGCGGACCGGTGCTTTCCGCCGGATCAGGGCCTGTAGTTCAGCGGTTAGAACGCACCGCTCATAACGGTGTTGTCGGGGGTTCGAATCCCTCCGGGCCCACCACCTTTCCCCATAGCTGTCCTAGAGCGCGAGCGCGCGCTTCAGGATCTCGCCCTGTTCGCGCTCGTGCCGCGCGATCGATCCGCCTGCGGAGACCGGCAGGGGAGGGCGCGCGACGACCCGCGGCCTCTGTGAAATCGCGATGTTGGGAGAGGTGAGCGCGTCCCTGACAAATGGCCAGGCTCCCTGATTCTCCGCTTCCTCCTGTAGCCAGACGATCTCCGCCTGTCCGAACGGAGCGATGGTCTTCCGGAGAGCCTCGAGGGGGAAGGGGCAGATCTGCTCCAGGCGGACGGGAAGTATGTCCTCTCCCATCCCCTCCTCCCGTCTGCGGCGGTCGAATTCATAGAAGATCTTGCCGGAACACAAGACGATACGCCGGACCCGCCCCGGGTCTGCGCATGGCCCTGCGATCACGGGCCGGAAGCTGGTCGTCTCGTCCATCTCCGCCAGTGTCGAGACGGCATCGCGCGAGCGCAGCAGCGATTTCGGCGCGATAACGAACAGCGGCTTGCGCCATGGCGCCCTGATCTGGCGTCGGAGCAGATGGAAGAGATTGGCCGGCGTGCTGGGGTTGGCCAGGATCAGGTTGCCGCCGGCATAGAGCTGGGCGATCCGTTCGATCTTGGCGGAGGAATGGTCCGGTCCCTGCCCCTCGAGCCCGTGCGGCAGCAGGATGACCAGGCCCGATCTGAGGCGCCATTTCGCCTCGGCCGAGACGATATACTGGTCGACCACGATCTGCGCGCCGTTCATGAAATCGCCGAACTGCGCTTCCCAGAGGGTGAGCTGTTCCGGGGCGAGCAGGCTGTGCCCGTATTCGAAGCCGAGTACGCCGTATTCCGTCAGCGGGCTGTTGATCAGCTCCAGCATTCCGGGCCTTTCCGCTGCCGCTGCGAGCGGGATGCAGGTCTCGCCGGACGCCATGTCATGCACCCTGAAATGGCGCTGGGTGAAGGTGCCGCGCACAGCGTCCTGGCCGGAGAGGCGGACCCGCGAGCCCTCCGCCAGCAGGCTGGCGAAGGCGAGGGCCTCGGCGGTGGCGAAATTGATGTCCGTGCCCGACCGGATGGTCTCCGCGCGCGCCTCGTAGAACCTCCGGACTTTGGGATGGGCATCGATGCCGTCGGGGATCCGGCTTGCGGCAAGCGCAATCTTTCGAAGGCGCTCTACCGGGACCCCGGTTGTTACCGGCTGCAGCAGGGCCTCTTCGGTGGTCGCGGTCTGCGCGGCCCATGCGCCCTTCTGGATGCTTTCCTCGTTCGGCATCACGTCCGCGGCCCGATCGAAGCCGTCCTGCAGGCGGATGCGGTAGGCTTCGGCGGTGCTGTCGGCGGCGGCCAGAAGATGCGGTGCCCGGTCCCGGAACTTCTCGGCGGCGATCTGCCGGAGGCTCGGGTGGCTGTCGATCCGCTGCCACATGTCGGGCTGGGTGAAGCGTGGCTCGTCCAGTTCGTTATGGCCGTTGCGGCGGTAGCAGACCAGGTCGATCACGATGTCCCTGCCGATCCGCTCCCGCCAGTCCATCGCGAGCCCGGCGACCCGCGCCACGGCCTCCGGGTCGTCGCCGTTGACGTGCAGGACCGGCGCGCCGACGAGCTTCGCGACGTCGGTGCAGTACTGCGCGCTGCGGCCTTCCGACGGCATCGTGGTGAAGCCGATCTGGTTGTTGACGACCAGATGGATCGAACCGCCCGCACTGTAGCTGTCGAGACCGCCGAGTTGCAGCAGCTCGGCGCTCAGGCCCTGTCCCGCGAAGGCGGCATCGGTATGGGCGAGGACCGGGAGGATCGCGCCCGGTCCCCTGTCGTCCTGGCGCGTCTTCGCACGGGCAAATCCGAGGGCAACCGGCGCGACGACCATAAGGTGGGACGGGTGCGGAAGAATGGTCAGCGCCAGACTGTGCCCGCCGTTCTCAGAGCGGCCCATATAGCCGAGGTGATAGGGAACGTCTCCGGTGAAGGTCGCACCGTCCGACAGGTCTCGGCCCATCAGTTCGGCGGCAAGGGTGGCGGGGTTCTTGCCGAAACCGACGGCGAGCGTCGCGAGGCGCCCCCGGTGCATGCCGCCCATCACGACCTCCTTTACGCCGTGGCCGGGGGCCGTGCGCAGCAGCTCCCGCAGCAGCACGATGGAGGCTTCCGCTCCCTCGCTGCCGAAGCGTTTCTTCGCCGTGAACTTCCGGTGCATGAAGCCTTCAAACGCGTCGACGAGCGCGATGGAGTCGAGGGTTGCCGCCAGCGCCGCTTCGGAGAGCGGCGTCGAGACCGCCTTCTCGAAGGCCTCGTGGAGCCAGGCCCTTTCCGCCTCCTCCTGCAAGTGGCCGGCTTCAAGCGCGGCGGGCCCGCAATAGACCGACCGCAGCAGGGCGTCGGCCTCAGCGAGGGGAAGCTGCCGGATCTCGCCGGCGAGGCTCAGTCCGGTGATCTCCTGGCCTGCCTCTGCGATCCGGCCCCTCAGCCGGGAGAGGACCGGGTCGCGGTGCGCGTTCGGCGCGAGCGGGTCTAGGTCCGCCTCGAAATGGCCGAAACGCCGGTAGGCATCCCGAAGGTCGCACGCCAGCGCCGAGACGCCGGGTGTCGCATCTGAGCCGACGCCGTCGAGGCTGTCGAAATGGATCGCCAGGTCGGCGGGGACCGAGTGGCGGTCGCGCCGATAGCGGGCATAAAGATCGAGGAAAAAGCCGTTGTCTTCCCCAGATAGGGTGCTCATTCAAAGCCTTTCATGCAGGCGTTGCGCGGCGGGAGAGCGACGGGAGAGAAGGTCCCGGTTATTGACGTCTCCGACTTTAGAAATCGGAGGCCGCTCCTGGCAAGAACCCGGTGAGGAATAGTCGGTTCCGCCTCGCCGGCCGCCAGCTCGGTGCGTCCGGTCGCGATGACGGGAGAGCGATGTTTCCCGTGACCTGCTAGCCTTGGAACAATGGCTGGGGAATTGTCGGCCAGTGAGGAAAAAGCGGAGTGCGACGGGTGCAACTTGCAGAGTGTGGTGACGGATCCGGTGGGTCCTCCGTGAAACCGGTCGAGGCCGTCACGGACGTGCACGCTTTGCCGGTTAAGGAAACGCTCGCCCGTCTGGTCGTCGCTTCGCAGGAAGGGCTGAGCGGAGACGAGGCCGGACGCCGAAGAAGGCTATACGGACCGAATCTGCTCGGACAGCGCAGATCCAAGAGTGCTCTCGTCATCCTGCGCGACCAGTTCGCCAGTCTCATCGTCGTGCTCCTCGGTGTTGCGGCAGCGATATCCTTCGCCTTCGGTCACTGGGTCGAGGGGCTGGCGATTCTTATCGTCATCCTGCTGAACACCGCGCTCGGCTTCTTCACGGAACTCCGTGCGGTGCGCTCCATGGAGGCGCTTCGCCGCTTGGGGATCGTTCATGCCAAGGTGCGGCGGGACGGGCGGATTGCGGAGGTTTCGGCCCGGGACCTCGTGCCCGGCGATATCGTGCTTCTCGAAGGCGGCGATATCGTTGGCGCCGATCTCCGGCTGATCAAGGCCTCGAAGCTGCAATGCGACGAGTCGGTGCTGACGGGAGAGTCGTTGCCGGTGCTGAAGCAGACCGGTCCCCTGACGCCGGACACGACCTTGCCGGACCGCTCGAACATGGTGTTTCAGGGAACGGCGGTCACCCGCGGTGCGGGGGAGGGCGTCGTCGTTGCCACGGGCATGTCGAGCGAACTCGGCCGCATCGCCGCGCTTGCCGGGGAAGCGGAAGACAGCGCGACGCCGCTCGAAAAGCGCATCGACGGTCTGAGCCGCCAGCTGGTCTGGGCAACGCTCCTGCTGACCGTGATCATAGGGCTCGCCGGCATTCTCACGGGCAAGCCTCCGCTGCTGATGATCGAGACGGCGATTGCCCTCGCCGTCTCGGCGGTGCCCGAAGGATTGCCGATGGTGGCGACCCTGGCGCTTGCCCGGGGCATGTGGCGAATGGCACGGCGCAATGCCTTGATCGAGCGGCTCTCCGCCGTCGAAACGCTCGGTGCCACCACCGTCATTCTGACCGACAAGACCGGCACCCTTACCGAGAACCGGATGACGGTTACGGTTCTCGCGCTGCCGTCCGGCGATCTTGCCGTCGGCGAGACCGCGCCCGATCCATCGAAGGACGCGATGCTGCGCCGTATTCTGGAGGTCGGCGTGCTCTGCAATAACGCCGCGCTCGAACCCGCCGGCGACGGACGGGAGGCGGCGAAGGCGATCGGCGATCCGATGGAGGCTGCCCTGCTTCATCTGGGCGCGAAAGCCGGGATCGGACGCCAAGCGCTCCTTGAGGCGTACCCGGAAGTGGAGGAGGAGGCGTTCGATCCGGAACTGAAAATGATGGCGACGATCCACTCCGTGGACGGAGGTTTTCTCGTCGCGGTGAAGGGCGCTCCCGAGGCGGTTCTCGACCGGGTCACACGCATCGCCGCGCCCGACGGAGAAACCGCCTTTTCCGACGCGGACCGCTCGGCATGGAACGAAAGAAGCGCTGCTCTGGCGGAGAAGGGGCTCCGTGTTCTCGCAATCGCAGCCAAGACCGCTGGTTCGGCAGACGAGCCGGTCTACCGAGGACTGACCCTGCTCGGGCTTGTCGGTCTTCAGGATCCACCTCGCCAGGATGTCTCCGGGGCGATCGCGGCCTGCAGGCGGGCCGGGATCCGGGTGATCATGGCGACCGGCGACCACGCGGTGACGGCGCGTCAGATCGGTGCGGCGGTCGGACTCGAGGTGGAGGACGAGGGTTTGATCGTCGACGGTAGGGATCTGCCTCCGCTTGAGGCAATGTCCGAGGCCGAACGGCGTGGGTTCCTTGATGCGGCGATCTTCGCGCGGGTCAGCCCGAAGCAGAAACTTGATCTGATCGCACTGCATCAAAGCGCGGGCGACGTGGTCGCGATGACGGGAGACGGGGTGAACGACGCGCCGGCCCTCACCAAGGCGGATATCGGTGTCGCCATGGGGCAGCGCGGCTCGCAGGTGGCGCGCGAGGCGGCGGACATGGTGCTGCGCGACGACGCCTTCACCTCCATCGTTGCCGCGATCGCTCAGGGCCGCGTGATCTTCGCCAATATCCGCAAATTCATCGTCTATCTGCTGTCCTGCAATCTGAGCGAGATCATGGTCGTCGGGCTGGCGTCTCTGTCCGGCATGCCTCTGCCGATCCTGCCGCTGCAGATCCTCTATCTGAACCTGGTTACGGACGTGTTCCCTGCCTTCGCGCTCGGCGCCGGAGAAGGCGAGCCCGATGTCATGGAGCGGCCGCCGCGGAACCCGAGAGAGCCGCTGCTCGCGCGGCGGCACTGGATCACAATCGTGAGCTTCGGGGCGGCGATCACGGCGTCCACGCTGGCCGCCTTCTATCTCTCGGTGACGCTGCTTGCCATGACGCCGGAACAGGCGGTCACCATCGCCTTTCTCACCCTGGCGCTGTCCCAGCTCTGGAACGTCTTCAACATGCGGGAACAGGGAACCGGCTTCCTGCGGAACGAGATCACCCGGAACCTCTATGTCTGGGCGGCCATCGCCTGGTGTCTCGCCCTGACGGTCGGCGCGGTCTACATGCCGGGTCTTTCGGATATCCTGAGCCTCTCGCCGCCGGATGCGGAAGGCTGGATGCTGGCGGTCGGTCTCAGCCTCGTGCCCTGGCTGCTCGGCCAACTGGCGAAGCTCGGCCCGCGCAAAAAACATGCGACCGGGACGGGTGACGGGGACTAGTTTGCCGGAGCCCCGGCTCGATCAGTGGAGTGACATCGAATGATCCTGACTTTCTGCGGCGCTGCCGGAACCGTGACCGGATCCTGCTACTGGATCAGGACGGACCGATGCCAGTTCCTCGTCGATTGCGGCATGTTCCAGGGCTCCAAGACCCTGAAGGAGCTGAATTACGGAAGCTTTCCGTTCGATCCGGAGAAGATCGATTTCGTCCTGCTGACGCATGCCCATATCGACCATTCGGGCCTGATCCCCAAGCTGGTGAAACAGGGCTTCTCCGGGCCGATCTTCGCCACCACGGGCAGCATCGATCTGTTGACCTACATGCTGGCCGATAGCGGCTCCATACAGGAGATGGAGGTCGAGCGGCTGAACCGGCGGAACGCCCAGCGCGGCCGGCCGACGGTCACCCCGATCTACGGCAAGGAGGATGCGCAGACGGCGATGGAGCACTTCTCCGCCGTCGAATATGACAGCTGGCGCGAGGTCGGCGACGGCGTGCGCGCCCGGTTCTGGAATGCCGGGCATATTCTGGGCTCCGCCTCGATCGAGATCGAGGTCTCGACCGGAGAGCGCGGCGGCAGGCTCTCCCGGCTTCTTTTCTCCGGCGATATCGGGCCGGACCGCAAGCTGCTCCATCCTGATCCTGACGCGCCCGAGAACTGGGACTGGATCTGCTGCGAGGCGACCTACGGCGGCCGGCAGCGGGAGGACGTGGGTCCCGAACGCCGCCGGAAGGTGCTTGCCGAAGAGGTGAACACGGCGCTCGCGCGGGGCGGCAACCTTCTGATCCCGGTCTTCGCCGTCGAGCGCACGCAGGAACTGCTGCTCGATCTCGGCAAGCTCTTTGACCGCGCGACGATTCCCGAGGTGCCGGTCTTCCTCGATAGCCCGCTCGCGATCCGGGCGACGGAGGTGTTCGAGAAGAACGCCTCCGTGCTGGAGGACATGCCGGCCAACGGGGACGGTTTCCGGCGGTCGAACATCCGTTTTACGGAGACGGTGGACGAGAGCAAGCGGATCGCCCGGGTGCGGGGCGGCGCGATCATCCTCGCCGGCAGCGGCATGTGCGAGGCGGGGCGCATCCGCCATCACCTGAAGCAGAATCTCTGGCGCTCCGACGCCACGGTCCTTCTCGTCGGCTACCAAGCGCCGGGAACCCTCGGCGCCATCCTCGCGGACGGTGCCGAGGCGGTGACCATTTTCGGCGAGGAACTGCGCGTGAAAGCGGCGATCCGGCAGATCGACGTTTATTCCGGCCATGCCGATGGGGAGGAGCTGGTCGAGTGGCTGACCGAGCGGCTGCCGGTCAAGTCCGGGATCTTCCTGACCCATGGCGAGGAAGACGCGCTCGCCGCCATGCGCGATGCGCTGGAGGCGAAGGGCGTGGAGCCCGAGCGCATCCTGATCCCGAAGCTCGACGACGTGGTCGACCTCTCCGGCGGCCGCGCGGTCTTCCGGCAGAAGCAGGCGGTCCGGCGGATTTCGCCGGAAGCGGTGCGCGGGCCGGACTGGCACAACGAGCTGGCGGAGTTCTCGCTCCGTCTCAGGGCCGAGCTGGAATCCGCAGCGGACGAGAAGTCGCGCAAGAAGATCATGCGCCGGGTGATGCGGGCTCTTGAGGGGGCGGAGAGACGCTGAGGGTAATTGCGCCGGGCGGGCGGGGCACAATTTTCTTCGGCAAACGCATCTCTCCATGCTCGCCTGAGTGGTGCTCGGCTGCTAGCGTCAAGCTATTGTCGGAAATTCATAATCCAGTCTGAAAGTCCCGCTCATGAAAGAACCGGTTGCCCCGCGAGATTTGGCGATCACCTTTGGAACGCTATTTCACGGGGCCTTCGAGATCTACTTCTCGCGGTTCTGGTTCTTTACGCTGGTCACGGTGGCATCTTCACTTCCGGGGGCGCTTTTTGCCTCAGTGGCATTGGACGGAGACTTCGGGGGCGGGCCGACATGGGCGATCGTCGTTACCATCGCCATCAATACGGTGGTGTTTGCCGCCTTGAGCGCCGTCTTCGTTTACGCGGTGGTGATGCAGATGTGCGGGAAATTCGTGCCTGTATCTAGGCTTGTTTTACGTGGGTTTGCTTCCGCCGGCAGGGCTCTCATCACCATCCTGCTGATGAATGTCTTCATCGCCATCGGTCTGCTGCTTCTGATCATTCCAGGATTGATCATGATGTGCGAATGGTTCGTCGCAGTACCGGTTTCCGCCGTGGAGCGGACCGGACCATTCGCGGCGATGGGAAGAAGTTCGGATCTCACCGAAGGTTATCGCGGACGCATTTTGGGTTATATCCTCGTTTTCTGGCTCATTGATTCCGGGTACGAAGTCGCCATTGATCAATTCCTGACACTGTTGAGGTGGATGTCTTTTGACAATCCGATCCTGACGACGGTTTTGACCCTCCTTTTGACCGCACCGACATTGGCCATACCCGCGATCGCGGCCGGATACGCCTATGTCAAGCTGGTGTCGCACTACCACCGGATCCCAATCGGCACGATAGCATCTGCGTTTGACTGATTCGTTCGGCCGGGCGGGCGGAATTGCGGCCGTCGCGCCGGATAATCGCCTATGCTGGGGATCGGGTGCCGAGGGAAAGGTCTGAAGATGGAAAACGAGATCGAGGACCTGGTGCGCCGTCTCGGCCGGCTGGAGGACGAACTCGAGCGCAAGCTCGAAGCGCGGCAGGCCGAGTTCCGCTACCGTCTGGAAGAAAAGCGCGCAGTCTTCGAAGAGAGCGTCAGCCAGCAGCACAAGCTGCTGAAGACCGGCCTGCTGACGTTCCTCAGGCACTCGCCGCTGGCAACCCTTGTCGTCGCGCCGGCCGTGTATGGCCTGGTTGTCCCGATCGTTCTTCTGGACCTGGCTGTTTCGCTGTTCCAGCTCGTCTGCTTCACCGCCTGGGGCATGAAGCGGGTCGGGCGCGCGGACCATGTGATCGTCGACCGCCACCGTCTCGGCTATCTCAACGGGATCGAAAAGCTGAACTGCCTCTATTGCGGATACGCGAACGGGGTGCTCGCCTATGCCCGAGAAGTCGCGAGCCGCACCGAGCAGTACTGGTGCCCGATCAAACATGCGCTGCGCGTCCGCGCGCCCCATCCGCGATACAGGGGGTTCGTCGATTATGGCGATGCGGACGGCTTCCGCGCGCAACTGGAAGAATTGCGGGACAGGGTGAGGGAAACCGCAAGGGCCCGGCGGGCAACGTCCGAAGCGGAAGACTGAACCGTCGCCTCAGCCGTGCTCCAGCAGCAGCTCCGCCGTGATCAGCACCGCGTTCTCGCCCCGTTTCAGCTTGCCCTGACGGATATCGCCGCCCTCGGTCCCGACGATGGCGATCTCCGGGCCGGGTCCGCTTTGACCTTCCGCGCGCGCTTCCGCATCGAGGATCAGGAACTCGGTCGGCAGGCTGTCGAGTACGGAGCCGTCCTCGAAGGTGGCACCGATCAGACTCCCGAGACCGTGCACCCGCGCGCTTTCCCAGCCGAGCCGGGCACAGGCCGTGTCGAGCGCGCCCGCAAAATCCTGGTTGGGGGCGAGCCGGACGAGGGCGTAATCAGCACCCTCCGAAGTCACGTCGTCGCCGGACGGACGGAACAGCGTGAAATTGGTTTCCGGGTCCGGGCGGCGCTCGAAGCAGGCACGGGTCAGGCCGATGCCGCGGGCGACGGCGGGCGCGGCGAGCTTGGTCCGCGGGGCGAGGATATGGCCCATCGCGATCTCGCCGTCTTGGGGCGCCCAGAGCCCGTGGCCGTGCAGGAAGGAGGCGCCACTGTCGCGGCCGACCATCATGCCCAGCCGCTCGATCCGGCCGGGTCCGCCGAAGGAATGGATCTCGGAATACCAGGCGACATGGTCTTTGTCGGGCGAGAGCGCCGGGATCACGTAGTCGAGGGAGGAGACGATCGCCTCCTCGATCTCGAGCCAAGCGCCGTCCAGCCCCTCCGCGGCCATCGCCTCCGCGACCGCGTCCTCGAAGGGGAGGCCCGCGTTGAGGGTGAGCGTGACGGGACGGCCCTCGGCGGGCAGGATCTCCTGCCGCTCCTCCGCCACCGGGCCCGGATGGGTGACGGCGCGCATCAGGCGGCGCTTTCGCCGGCGGCGAGCCGCTCTTCCAGCTCCGCCCGGATCACCCGTTTCGAGAGCTTGCCATAGCCGGTCTTCGGCAGGCTGTCCCAGAAGAAATACTGCCGCGGCAGCTTGTAGGAGGCGATCTTCTCGCGGAGATACGCGTCGAGCCCGGCGGCATCGAGGGAATGGCCTTCCTCCAGCACGCAGATTGCGACGCCGATCTCGCCCCATTTCGGGTCCGGCATGCCGAAGACCGCAGTCTCGGTCACCGCCGGGTGCAAGAGGATCTTCTCCTCGATCTCGCGCGGATAGATGTTGGAGCCGCCGGAGATGTACATGTCCGACGCCCGGCCGGTGATGTAGACGTAACCCTCCGCGTCCATGTGCCCGATATCGCCGGTGCGGAACCAGCCGTCGCGGAAGCTCTTGGCGTTCGCCTCCGGGTTCCGCCAGTAGCCGGCGAAGACCGCGCCGCCGGTGACGCAGATCTCCCCGGTCTCGCCGGGCCCGAGCGCCGTTCCGTCCTCGCCCTGGATCTCCACCTGCATGCCGGTGCGCGGAAAGCCACAGGTCCCGACGCGCATGTCGTCGCCGGCGGAATGGTCCCGCGGCGGCAGGTAGGTGATCGCACCCGTCACCTCTCCGAGGCCGAAATACTGCACCAGCACCGGACCCAGCACCTGAAGCGCCCTGATCTGGTCGGAGCGGTACATCGGCGCGCCCGCATAGATCACGTAGCGCAGGCTCGAATGGTCCGCTGTCATCGCTTCCGGCGCCTCGACCAGCATCTTGAGGATCGTCGGCACGGTGAACATGTTGCTGACCCGCCAGCGCTCCACCAGCGACCAGATCTCGCCGGTGTCGAAGCGGGGGGAGGCGGGCAGGATCGTCGGCGCCCCGCGCGCCGCCATCATGAGCTGGTGCATCCCCGCCCCGTGGGAGAGCGGCGCGACCACGATGGAGGCGTCCTTCTCAGTCACGCCGGGGACGAGATCGCAAAGATGGTTGTTGATGACGAAGCCGAGCTGGCCGTGGGTCAGGACGGAGGCCTTCGGGCGCCCGGAGGTGCCGGAGGTGAAGAAGAGCCAGGCCGGATCGTCCCGGTCGACCGCGGCGAGCGGCGGCACCTCGTCCGCGTACTTGTCCATGAGCCTGTCGATATCGGGCCCGAACTCCGCCGCGCCGATAGAGAAGCGCGCGGTCAGCTCGGGACCTCCGACCGCCGCGTGCTCCGGGAAGGACGCGTTGCAGATCATCGCCTTCGCGCCGGAGAGCTCCGCCATCCAGGCGAGGTCGTCCGGCATGCCGCGGAAATTCGCCGGCACCCAGACCGCGCCGAGCCGGAAACAGGCGAACATGCTCTCGAACAGCTGGTTGCAGTTCTGCGACTGCACCAGCACCCGGTCGCCCTTCGCGATCCCGCCCTCGTGCGCCAGCACGGCGGCCATCGCCTTCACCCGCCGGTCGAAGGCGCGCCAGCTCCACACGGTCTCGCCCCAGACGAAGGCAGGCGCGTCGGGCAGCCGCCGCGCCTGCTGCTCGACCAGATGCGCGAGGTTCATCGTGCGCGTGCTGAAGGGGGTGACGGGCGCGTTCATGGTTTCCTTCCCGATTTTCTTGTTTTTAGACGTCGCCGGAACGACAAAGGTCCTGTTTGATCAGAGCTTATCGTGAACCGGCTGTCGCCGTGCAGTTGATTATTGCGCCGGGATCGCTGAGAGGTGAAGTGACAGGTCGGGGGGAGAATATTCGATGGCCGGGCACCGAAGTGTCCTGAGAAGGGTGGGCAAGTGGTGCACGGTCGGCAGCGCCGTCTTTGTTGCTGCCTTGATCGCATTGTTTATCTTTCACAGCGTTCGTACTGGTGTAGCGAGCGTGGCGTGGATGATTTCTGAGGCGAAAAACTATCACTCCGTCACGCCGGCCATGGAGCCGAACTTCAATCCAGGCGAGCATATGATGGCGCGACTGAGGACGTCTTCTGGCGGGTTTCCTTCTCGCGGGACGGTGCTAGTCGTCCGTAATCCGCTGAAGCCGGAACAGGACTGGGTCAGGCGACTCGTCGGCTTGCCGTTCGACAGGGTCGCCATCAATGACGGCGTGCTCTACGTCAATGGAAGCGCCGTCGCGGAAGAGGACATGGGCCCGGCAGGCGGCGGCTACCGCCTCGTCCGCGAGACGCTGCCGGGAGGGCACTCGCATCTCATCAAGGTCGCGGCTCCCGACACCGCGCGTACCAGCTTCGGCGAGATATCTGTTCCAGCGGGACAGATGCTTCTGTTGGCGGACAACCGGGACGGGGCGAAAGACAGTCGTCACGCGGAGCTTGGATTGGTCCCCCTGGACAACATTATCGGCGTTGCCAAGTTCATCTATCTGTCGCCGGACCTCTCGAGGCTTGGTGCGACGATCGAATAGAGATGTCTGCTCGCTTTACCATCGCCCCTCGAACGCCGCGAACCGCTTCTCCAGCTCCACCTGCGCTTGTGCCTTGTCACTGCGGGCGATGAAGGCCTTGCAATCATCCGAGGTGAAGCTTCCGACACAGGGGGCCGCCCTGATCGGGACCTCGATGTCCTGCCAAAGCGAGGCGCCGGTGAGGAAGCTCTGCTCTAGGCTCTGCCGCGACAGCATCTTCAGCTCCTCATAGCCGAGCCCGTAACGCTCGCTCGCGAGCTGGTACTGGCTCGAGAGGTCGATCCGTTCGACGCCCTCGTCATCGGTCGAAAGCATCACCGGCACGCCGGCTTTCAGATAGGTCGGGAAGGGGTGGTCCTTGCCCTTCACGCCGAGGATCTGCTCGTTGCTGGAGAGGTTGATCTCGACCGCGATGCCGTCTTTCGCCATCCGCGCGATCAGCGCCTCGCTGCCCTTCTCGAAGCCGATGGCGACGCCGTGGCCGATGCGGTCGACGCCGGCGATCTCCACCGCCTCGCGGATATGGAAGGTCATGTCCTCGAGCTCGGTCACGCCGAGCCAGAGCTCGCCCGCATGGAGCGAGAGGCCGACCCGTTCGTATTTCCGCTTGAAGTAGCCGAAGATTGCCATGTGCAGGGAATAGTCCCGGAGCGCGACGTGATAATCCTCCGGCGCGACGAAATTGACCCCGACGCTGAGCTTCTCCCGGTCGGCGATCATGTAATGCAGCATGATCTGGGCGAAGGCGTTCTCCGGTGGCTGGGTGCGGATGCTCTGGCCGAGCTGGCGCAGGGTGACGGCGCAACCGGGCTCCGGCGTGGTCCCGTCGCAGCCCATTTCGACGCGGGCGCCCGCCATGGCGTCGTTCAGCACCTTCGCGCCGGCATCGACCAGCTTTTCGAAGCCGTTGTCGAGCAGAGCCTTCTCGAAGGCAGCGAGTTCGGCATCGCTGCCGCCCTTCAGCTTCAGCTTCACGCCGAGATCCGCCGGATTGACCCAGCCGAGCGTCATCATCGGCTCGACATAGAAGATATTCTGCAGCGCCGCGTTGCGGGCGAGCCAGGCGAGGCTTTCGGCCTTGCGATCGCCGGAGATCGCGCCGAAGCGGGCGAAGGTGGCGAAGAACTGGTCGTGGCCGGAGCGCTCGCCCGAGAGCGGGTTGGGGCGGAAATTGCGCATCGAGAGATTGTCGGTGATGGCGGCCCGGCAGGCGTCGCTGTTGGCGGCATCGCTCATCCGTACCTGTACCTCTTCCCGGCAGTCCGGCTTCGCCACTGGCGGCACGTGTGCGGCGCAGGCGACGATGGAGCGCGCGGCGGGATCGAAGCAGAGATCGAGGTCCGGGTCGGCGGCCCAGTCTATATAGGCCTCGGCATAGACCGCGCCGGAGAGATGGGTGTGCAGGTCCGCACCCTTCGGCATTGCCTGGAGGAAGGCGCGGGTCAGGGTGCGGTCGGAGCGGATGCTCTCGAAATGCGCGGCGGTGCGGGCTTCGGGATTGCCGTCGGGTAGGCCGGCGCAGGCGCCGAGGGCAAAGGGCAGAAGCAGCAGGATCGCGGCGATGCGCATGGATTTCCTCCGACATCCGGTTCCGGATTTTCCGGCACAATACCATATGCGGGGCAGGGTGGGAGGGCCCTTGCAAGACGGGTCCCGCTGGCGTCGAATGGAATTCCTTCCTTTGCACCGCTTTTCCTGGTGACCGCTTATGACCGATGACAGCGCCGCCCTCCGGCGGGAGCTCTGCGATCTCGTCGATGCGCGGCGGGACGAATTCCTCGACCTCCTGCGCGCATTTCTGCGTATCCGTAGCGTCAATCCGCCGGGCGACATGCGCGAAGCGGCATCGTTCGTGCGCGGCGTGCTCGACAGGTTCGGCGTGCCGCACAGAACGCTGGCGGCGCGCGAGGACATGCCGAACATCGTCGGGCGCTGGGAGGCGGGTGCTCCGGGAGCCAATCTGGTGCTGAACGGGCATATGGACGTTTTTCCAGTCAGCAACGAGCGGCTCTGGCAGGCGGAGATGAAGGACGGAAAGATCTACGGCCGCGGTGCCTCCGACATGAAGACCGGCACGCTCGCCGGAATTCTCGCCTACGGTCTTCTCTGTCCCTACCGCGACCGGTTGAAAGGCGCGCTGACGCTGACTGTGGTCTCGGACGAGCAGTCGGGCGGGCGCTACGGCACCAGGTTCCTGTTCGAAAACCACGCGGATGAGATCGCCGGGGACTGCTGCCTCAACGGCGAGCCGAGCGGGCTCGAGACCCTGCGCTTCATGGAGAAGGGGACGCTCCGCTTCTCGCTCTCGGCCAGCGGACCCGGCGGGCATGGCGGCTATCCGCACCGCGCGAACAATCCGGTGCAGCAGGTCGTCGCGGCGGTGCAGGCGATCTACGCGCGCTTCCATTTGAAGCCGGGCAATCTGCCGCCGGAGTTCGACGCGGTGCTGACCTCGCCGGCTTCGGTCGCGGCAGCGGATCTGGCGATGGGCGAGGGCGCGGCGGAGAACGCGCGGCGCATCACCGTCAATTGCGGCATCATCGGCGGCGGCGCCAAGGCGACGCAGATCCCGACCGAAGCGGCGGCGAGCCTCGACATCCGTTATCCGGTCGGCACCGAGGGGGACGAATTGCGGCAGGGCCTCTCGGAGATCGCCGAACAGACGGGCTGCCTGCTGACGATCAACGAGGACCATTCCTATCCGCCGAGCAGCACGAATCCGGCGGGCGGGATGGCGGAGATTCTCCGCCGCAACATCCGCGAGCTGACCGGCCGGGACGTGCCCCCGGTCTGCAGTCTCGGCGGCACGGACGCGCGCTACTGGCGCTGGCGCGGCATCCCGGCGGTGATCTGCGGGCCGTCCAACATCAGCATGGGCACCGACACCGAGCATGTGGAGATCGAGGAGGCCCTGACGGTCTTCAAGCTGCACCTCTGCTGCGCGGCGGATTACTTAAGTGCCGCATCCGCATAGACCCGATCGCGCCCGGCTGCGCTAGACTTCGGGAAACCTGAAAGCCACGCCCGCGACGAGAGACGACATGACCAGCAATACCGAGACCATTCGAGCCTCCGCACAGTTCCAGAAAGCCGAAGCCGCGCTCCGCGCCGGCCATGACCGCTTCGTCGAGGAACTCATCACCCTGACCGAGATCCCGTCCCCGCCCTTCAAGGAGGAGAAGCGGGCCGCGGCCTACGAGGAGATGTTCCGGGCGCTCGGCCTGGAAGAGGTGCAGCGGGACGGGATCGGCAACGTGACCGGGCTGCGGCGCGGGCGGGGCAACGGGCCGATCGTGGTCGCCGCCTCCCATCTCGACACGGTCTTTCCCGAAGGCACCGACGTGAAGGTCCGCCGCGAGGGCACGAAGCTCTTCGCTCCGGGCGTCGGTGACGACACCAAGGGGCTCGCCACCCTGCTGGCCTTCGTCCGCGCGCTCGACGCCGCCGGGATCGAGACCGAGCAGGACATCCTCTTCGTCGGCGATGTCGGCGAGGAGGGCAAAGGCGACCTGCGCGGCATCCGCTATCTCTTCACCGAGAATCCCTACCGTGAGCGCATCGCCTCCTTCTTCACCTTCGACGGTATCGAGACCCAGGACCTGGTGACCGCCGGCGTCGGCTCCTACCGCTATAAGGTCGCCTTCAAGGGGCCCGGCGGGCACAGCCTCGGCGCCTTCGGCACGGTGAACCCGGCCTATGCGCTCGGCACGTTCCTCGTCGGCATGTCGAAGATCGAGGTGCCGGGCGATCCGCGCAGCTCCTACTGCGCCAGCACCTTCTCCGGCGGCACCTCGGTGAACGCGATCCCGGAGGAGGTCTGGACCGAGATCGACCTGCGTTCGGAATCCGCCGAGGTGCTCGACCGGGTCGATGCCGAGGTGAAGGCGCTGATCGAGGAAGCCGTGAAGGGCGAGAACGCGCGCGGCGATACGTCGAACGGCGCGATCAGTGTCGAGCTGACCCAGATCGGCAACCGCCCGGCGGGAACGACGGCGCACGGCACCCCCATCGTCGAGGCGAGCGTCGCGGCGATGAGGGCCTACGGTTTCGAGCCGGAATTCTCCGCCTCCTCGACCGACGCCAACATCCCGATGTCGCTCGGGATCCCGGCGGTGAAATTCGGCCACGGCGGCGCCGGCGGCCGGGCGCATTCGCTCGAGGAATGGGTCGATGTCGAGCCCGAGCTCAACCTCCGTGGCCAGAATGCAGGCCTGCTCGCGCTGGTCGCGACGGCGGGGTTCGTGGAGGGGTGAGGCGTCAGCGCGCCGCGAGCTTCCCCTCCAGCATCTCCTTCACCCCGGCCCATTCCTTGTCGAGGATGGAGAAATAGACCGAGTCCCGGAGCGTGCCGTCGGTGTGGATCATGTGCTGGCGCAGCGTGCCCTCGTAGATCGCGCCGATCCGCTTCAGGGCGTTCTGGGACTGCTCGTTGCGGTGGTGGGTCTTGAACTCGACCCGGATGCAGCCGAGCGTCTCGAAGGCGTGTTTCAGCATCATGTATTTGGCTTCGGTATTGATCGGCGTGCGCTGGAAGCGCGGGTTGATCCAGGTGCTGCCGATCTCCACCCGCTTGTTCTTGGTGTCGATGGTCATGTAGCGGGTCGAGCCCGCGACCTCGCCGCTCGCCACGTCGATTGTCGCGAAGGGGCAGTCGATGCCCTTCTCCTGGTTCTCCAGCGCGAGGTGGATATAGGCCTCGACCGCCTTCGGGTCGGTGCCCGGCCAGGTCCATTTCCAGATCGCCGGATCCTCGGCGGCCTTCTGCAGGGCCGGGATGTGATCGAGGCTGAGCGGCTCCAGGCGGACATGCTTGCCGGAGAGGGTGACGGGTTCGACCTTCATTCTCGTGGGTTCCTTGATATGCGGTTCGGGAAACGCGGGTTGGGTGAGAGGCAGGAAAGGCTCAGACGATGGAGGCGGCCTGCTGCGGCGCGCCGGCGAGGGTGTCGGCGACGAGGGTGAGGCCGTGGCGCACCGTCTTCAGGTCCTTCGGATTGCCGAGGGAGAGGCGGAGCCGGTTGCGGCCCGCGCCGGGGGCGGTGGCGAAGACCTGGCCGGAGGAGACGGCGACGCCCTGCTCGCCCAGCACCGCGACCGCGTCCCGGTCGGTCCAGGGTGCGGGGACCGTGAGCCAGAGATGCATGCTGGTCGGGTGCTGGGCAAACTCGAAGCCGTGGAGGATCTCGGCCGCGGCCTCCTGGCGCTGCCGCATTTCCTCCGCTTTCTCACGGGCGAGCCGCAGCGCGATGCCGCGATCGACCCAGAGGGCGAAGATCTCCGCCATCGCCGGCGCCGCCATCCAGGTGGAGGCGCGCATCGCGCGCTCGAGGCGGGGAACCATGGCACGCGGCGCGCTGACGCCTCCGATACGCAGTCCGGGCGCGAGCTGCTTCGCCGCCGAGGTGATGAAGATCGACTGTTCCGGCAGGAGGTTGGAGAGCGGCTCCGGCGCGTCCTCGACGAGGAAGCGGTAGATGTCGTCCTCCACCAGGATCAGGTTGTAGCGCGCGGCGATCTCGGCGACCTGCTCGCGGCGTTTCGCGCTCATGATCGTATTGGTCGGGTTCTGCAGCGTCGGCATGAAATAGAGCGCGCGCGGCGCGAAGCTGCGGCAGGCTTCCTCCAGCGCGTCGGGGCTGAGCCCTTCGGCGTCGAGCTCGACCGGCTGCACCTTGAGGCCGAGCATCTCGGCGAGGGGGACAATGCCGGGGTAGGTCAGCTTCTCGACCAGGATTGTATCGCCCGCCTGCACCAGCGCCGAAAAAGCGGCGAGCATGCCGTTCTGCCCGCCCGTGGTGACAATCGCCCGGTCGGCATCGGTCTTCACCCCGAGGCTGACCATCCAGTCCGCCGCCGCCCTCCTGTGGCGGGGGGCGCCGCCATGGGGGGCATAGGCGAGCAGGTTCATCAGGTCGCGCCCGTCGGCGATCTCGTGCAGGGCGGCGGCAAAGGCCTCGCGCTCCGAGGCGCCGAGTGGCGGGTAGTTCAGGCCGAAATCGATCCCGCCGCGGTTGGCGCCGACCGGGATCTCTCCCATGTCGCGGCCGATCCGGCGGCGCACAAAGGTGCCGCGCCCGACTTCGCCGTCGATCAGGCCGCGCCGGGTCGCTTCGGCATAGCCGCGCGAGACGGTGCCGACCGTGACGCCGAGCTGGTAGGCGAGTTCGCGGTGGGTCGGCAGCTGCGTGCCCGGCGCGAGCCGTCCGGTGGCGATGTCCTCCGCCATGGCGCGGGCGATGGCGAGATATTTGGGTCCGGGGATCCCCGAGAGGTCGGGGAGCCATTCGAGCGCGGGTCGGTGCATCTTTGTCTCGATGACAATGTTCCGATTGAATGTCGATTGGTTCGATATTACTCCATGAATGAAGGGGTTCAATCGTTGAATTGTATCGATTTGTATCCCTTCGAATGATGACAATGTGATCGTGACACGGATGGATCGCGGCGGACGGCTTTGCCATGATGCCGGGGCTACCAACGTGACATGGAAAGGACAGACCCGTGGCAATCTCCTTTACGCGCCAGCAGCTCGAAGAGGCCGCAGACCTGGTTCACAGCGTTGTGCCGCCGACGCCGCAGCATCACTGGCCGCTGCTTTCCCGGCGCGCCGGGGCCGAGATCCGGGTCAAGCACGAGAACCACACGCCGCTCGGCGCCTTCAAGGTGCGCGGCGGGCTGGTCTATATGGACGGCCTCAAGCGCCGCATGCCGGACTGCCCGGGCGTGATCACCGCGACCCGCGGCAATCATGGGCAGAGCGTCGCCTTCGCCGCCGCGCGCGCGGGGCTGCGTCCGGTGGTCGTGGTGCCGGAGGGCAATTCGGTGGAGAAGAACGCCGCCATGCGGGCGCTCGGCGCCGAGCTGATCGAGCATGGCAGCGATTTCCAGGATGCTTTCGAGCATGCCGTCGCGCTCTCCGAGAGCGAGGGGCTGCACCTGCTGCCGAGCTATCACGAGGACCTGATCCGCGGCGTGGCGAGCTACGGTCTCGAGCTGCTGACCGCCTGCCCGGATCTCGACCGGGTCTATGTCCCGATCGGGCTCGGCTCCGGCATCTCGGGCGTGATCACGGCGCGCGACGCGCTCGGCCTGAAGACCGAGGTGATCGGCGTCGTGTCGGAGAACGCGCCCGCCTATGCGCTTTCCTTCGACCAGAAGAAACCGGTTTCGACCAACAGCGCGAACACCTTCGCCGACGGCGTCGCCTGCCGGGTGCCGGTACCGGCGGCGGTGGAGCTGATCTGCAAGGGGGCCGAACGCATCGTCACGGTCTCCGAGGCGGAGATCCGAGCGGCCATGCGGCACTATTTCACTGACACCCACAATATCGCCGAAGGCGCGGGCGCGGTGCCGCTCGCGGGTTGTCTGAAAGAGGCGGCCGCGAACAAGGGGAAAAAGATCGGTGTCATCTTGAGTGGTGGCAATGTCGACCGGGAGGTCTATCAAGAGGTCCTGATGGAAGCCGACAAGCTCAAGGAGGCCGCACAGTGACCGAAGAACTCTTCCGCGAAGATTCCTATCTCAAATCCTGCACCGCGAAGGTGGTGTCCGCCGGGCCGGAGGGCGTGGTGCTCGACCGCACCGTCTTCTACCCGACCGGCGGCGGCCAGCCCGGCGACAGCGGCACGATGAAGACCATGGCCGGCGAGGTCGCCATCGCCGACACGGTGAAGGGCGAGGGCGGGATCACGCATGTGCTCGCGGACGGCGCGCGCCTTCCGGCGGTGGGCGAGGAGGTCGAGGTCACCCTCGACTGGGACCGCCGCTACCGCCACATGCGCACCCATACGGCGTTGCACATTCTCTGCTCCGTCGTCGATGGCGGCGTCACCGGCGGTCAGATCGGCGAGCTCAAGGGCCGACTCGATTTCGACATCCCGGGCGAGCGGCCGGAGAAGGAGACGCTGACCGCGAAACTGAACGAGGTGATCGCGGGAAATCATCCGGTCTCGCTCTCCTGGATCACCGACGCGGAACTTCAGGCCAACCCGGATCTCGTCCGTACCATGTCGGTGAAGCCGCCGATGGGCAGCGGCAAGGTGCGCATGGTGCGGATCGGCGAGGATGTCGATTTCCAGCCCTGCGGTGGCACTCATGTCCGCTCCACGGCGGAGATCGGTACGGTCCAGGTCGGCAAGATCGAGAACAAGGGCAAGCAGAACCGGCGGATCAATATCACGCTGGCGGATTAGCCATCGTCACCAAAAGGAAGAAGGACAATGCGGGTTCCGATTTATCAGATCGACGCCTTTACGGATAAAGTCTTCGCCGGAAACCCGGCGGCGATCTGTCCGCTCTATTCGTGGCTTACCGATCCGACGATGCAGTCGATCGCGGCGGAGAACAATCTGGCGGAAACCGCGTTCTTCGTTCCGGACGAGACCGGCGAGGCCGACTTTCATCTGCGTTGGTTCACCCCGGCGGTGGAAGTCGATCTCTGCGGCCATGCGACGCTCGCCAGTGCCGCGCTGATCTTCGACGACCTGATGCCGGACAAGAACGAGATCAGCTTCCGCACCCGCAGCGGCATTCTCCGCGTGCGGCGCGACGGCGCCTATTACGTCATGAACTTCCCGAGCTATCCGCCGGCGCCCTGCAAGGTGCCGGACGGTCTCTGCGAAGCGCTCGGCGTCACTCCGGTCGCGCTCTTCGACGCGCCGCAGGAGCCGGAGCGGGACCGTCTCATGGCGGTGCTTGAGAACGAGGACCAGGTACGCACGGTCAGCCCCGATTTCGGTCTGCTGAAGAAGCTGCCGACCGTCTCTGTCATGGTGACGGCGCCGGGCTGGAACGTCGATTTCGTCTCCCGCTATTTCGCTCCCAACCACGGTATCAACGAAGATCCGGTCACCGGCTCGAACCATTGCCTGCTGATCCCCTACTGGGCGGAACGGCTCGGCAAGAAGGAGCTGCTCGGCCGCCAGATCTCGGCCCGCGGCGGCGAACTGAAATGCAGCCTGAAGGGCGACCGCGTCGAGATGGCCGGCAAGGCCGCGCGGTATCTCTCGGGCTATATTGAGATCTGAATAATCGTCGTCATCCCGGCGCAGGCCGGGACCCAGGGCATCGTAGAGCGCTGCCTGTCATCCCCGGGTCCCGACCTCCGTCGGGATGACGATCTGGAAATATCCCCGCCCGAAAATCGGCGTACGGGCCCCGGGCGATCTGCTAGGCGTTGGTCATGCTGTACGACACATACGACCATGACACACTCTACGCCGCCCTTGAGCGCCGTGACCCGGCCTTCGAGGGGCGGGTCTATGTTGCCGTGACCTCGACCGGGATCTTCTGCCGGCTGGTCTGTCCGGCCCGCAATCCGAAATCCGAGAACTGTCGATTCTTCGCCACGGTCGGCGAATGCATCGAGGCCGGGTTCCGGCCCTGCAAGCGTTGCCGACCGCTCGCCAAGGCTGCGGAGGGCGATCCGGCTGTGATGAAGCTGATGGCGGCCTTCCAGGCGGAGCCGGAGCGGCGCTGGACCGAGGGCGACATCATCGCGCTTGGGCTCGATCCCTCGACCGTGCGGCGGAGCTTCAAGCGCCAGTTCGGCATGACCTTCCTCGAGATGGCGCGGCTCAGCCGGCTGCGCGACGGTTTCGTCACGCTCTCGGGCGGCGGGCGGGTGATCGATGCCCAGCTCGATGCCGGGTTCGACTCGCCGAGCGGTTTCCGCGCGGCCTTCGCCCGTCTGCTCGGCCAGTCGCCGCAAAGCTTCACTGGCGGCGAGCTGCTGAAGGCGGACTGGATCGACAGTCCGATCGGCGCACTGGTCGCGGTCAGCGACCGCACGCATCTCCATCTGCTCGAATTCGTCGACCGCAAGGCCCTCCCGCGGGAGCTGAAGAAGCTGCGGGAAGCGGCGCCAGGCGGCATCGGCATCGGACGGCTGCCGCCGACCGAGCAGATCGCCGCCGAGCTGGATGCCTATTTCGCCGGCAGGGGAGCGCGCTTCGAGACGCCGCTCGCCTATCACGGCTCGCCCTTCACCCGCGAGGTCTGGCTGGAGCTGCAGCGGATTCCGGCGGGCGAGACGCGGAGCTATGGCGACCTCGCACGTGCCATCGGACGGCCGAGCGCGACCCGTGCCGTCGCCCGCGCCAACGGAGCGAACCAGATCGCCATCGCCATTCCGTGCCATCGGGTGATCGGCGCGGACGGTTCGCTCACCGGCTATGGCGGCGGGCTCTGGCGCAAGCGCAAGCTGATTGATCTGGAAGAAAGCTATGCAAGACAGGTTGGGAGAGAAACACATGTCGCAAGCGGACAAGGCCAGGGCCTTCGCGGATCTGCACCGTAAGGGCGATCCGGTCGTTCTTTTCAATATCTGGGATGCGGGCAGCGCCAAGGCGGTCGCCGATGCCGGCGCGAAGGCGCTGGCGACAGGAAGCTGGTCCGTCGCGGGCGCACAGGGCTATGGCGACGGCGAGGCGCTTCCGCTCGATCTGCTGGAAACGATCGTGCGGCGGATCACGGCAACCTCGGAACTGCCGCTCAGCGTCGATTTCGAAGGCGCCTATGCGACCGGCCCGACAGGTGTTGGCAAGAACATTGCGCGGATGATCGCGGCCGGTGCCGTCGGGGTGAATTTCGAGGATCAGAAAGTCGGTGGAACCGGGCTGTATCCGGTCGCCGAACAGGCGGCGCGGATCGGAGCCGCGCGGGCCGCCGCCGAGGATGCGGGCCTGCCCTTCTTCATCAATGCCCGCACGGACCTTTTCCTGAAGGACCGGGAGCCGGCCAACCATCCGGCCCTGATCGGCGAAGCGCTCGCCCGCGCGAGGGCCTATACGGACGCCGGTGCCAGTGGGATCTTCATGCCAGGCCTGAAGACGCCGGAGCTGATCGAGCAGGCGGTTGAGGCTGTCGAGCTGCCGCTCAACATCCTGATCATGCCGGGCGTTCCGGAACCGGAGGAGCTGGCAGCGCTCGGCGTCGCCCGCATCAGCTACGGCCCCGGCCCCTGGCGCGACATGATGGCCTGGGTGACCGAGCGGGCGGGAAAGATCTATGGCGTTTAGTCGGTAGCGGGCCCGCGGGTATCAGATCTTCGCGTTGCGCTGCAGGAGCAGGCGCAGGACCGCCATTCGCACCAGTTCCGCCGCAGAGCCGGATACGAGACCCCAAAACGGATCCGTCCAGACGGTGAAACCCGCCGTGATCGCAATCACCGGCCAGCAGGAGGGCCTGCTGTCGAACAGGCGTTTCGAGAACGCGAACTCGCCCGACGCCATCAGCATGAGCGCGCCCAGCCCGGCGGCGGGGATGGCGGCGAGTGCCGTCAGCCCGAGTCCGTCAGGAAGCAGTGCAACGACGAGCAATGCCATGCCGAGGGCCAGCGGCGCGGTGCCGCTTCGGGCACCGAAACGATAATGCGCTGCGAGGCCGCCGGCGCCGTGGCACATGGGCAGCGCGCCGAAGGGGGTGAGCGCCAGATTTGCGAGGCCGCTCGTTATCGACAGCTTGGCCGGGGTGACATGGGACGCGCGGTCGCCGAAATAATCTCCCGCGACAAGCGCGGTGAGCAGGACGGCATTGGTGAAGGTCAGCGCAAGCTGCGGCAATACGTAGAGTGACAAGGCCTGTTGCAGTTCCGCTGGTGACGGCAGCGGCGGGATCTGGAAACTCGCTGCTGCGAGCGTTCCGAACCGCGTTCCGGGAATGTCGAATATCTGCGCCAATGCAATCGCTGCGGCGAGGCCGATCAGGGCGGCGGGATAGCGCGGCGCGAACAGGAATCCGACGAGGAGGACCAGCGTCGCCAGCGCGAGTAGCGGCGCGCTGGCCATCAGCTCCAGGCTGACAAGCGCAAGTGCCAGACCGAGGCCGAGCTGCAGTCCGGCGAGTACGGATTGGGGCACGAGGCGGGCGAGCCGCGCGATCCATCCCGTCGCGCCGAGCACAAGCAGGGTGGCGCCGATCAGGACGCCGCTTATTGCGAGACTTGAGGGGGCGATCCCGGTTGTCAGCATGACCGCCGCCACGGCCTTCATCGGCTGGACCGGGATCGGCAGGCGGTAATAGAGCGCCGTGGCGATGTAGAAGACGGCGAACCCGAGCAATACCGGAGCGGGCGCCAGACCGACCACGGCGATCGCCCCCAGCATCAGTGGCAGGAGCGTGCCGAGATCTCCAAGCGCGCCGCCGAGTTCGCGCAGGTTGAATAGGAAATTTTCGCCCCTTGGCTCGGCCATCGCCTCTCCTCGGGTCATCTTGGGTTCAATTTATTCTAATCGCTCAAGCGCCCCGTGACCTAATTGTGATTTCGGGGTCCATCTTCACGCTCTGGCCGCGCCGGCTCAGCCGAGATAGCTCCTGATCGCGTGCATGAAGACGCCGGAGCCGATACCGATCAGCTCGTCCGGAAAGACATAGTCCGGGTTGTGGACATGCGGGCGGCCCTCGCCGGCGCCGAGGAAGAACATCGCGCCTTTGGAGCCCTGACCGAAACGGCCGAAATCCTCGGAGCCGCGGAACGGCAGGTCGCCTGCGTCGTGGGTGACACCGCGCGCGTCGAGCGCTTCCTCGAGGAGGCGGACCGCGTCCGGATGATTCTCCGAGGCATCGAAGATGTCGTCGTAGGAAATCTCGAACCTCAGGCCGGATTCCTTCGCGGCCCGCTCCACCAGGTCCTCGGCCGCGGCGACCAGCGCCGCCATCTCGCCGTCCGACCTGGTGCGCAGTGTGGCCATCAACCGGCCGGCGCCGGGTGCGACGCCGTAGGCCGGCTCGCCCATCGAGGCGTGGGTCACCGTCGCCATGGAGAAGCGCTCGCCCTTCACGTCGCCGCCGCCGAGCGCGGTCAGGGCCGGCATCAGGGCGGAGAGCGCCGCCATCGGCGAGATACCTGTTTCCGGTTGAGAGGCATGGGCCGTCCTGCCGGTGAGCCGCACCTCCATGCCGCGCGAGGCACAGCAGACGATGCCGGGGGCGAGCGTCGCGTGGCCGATCGGGGCGCCCGGCATATTGTGCAGGGAGATCGCCATGTCGGGCCGGATCTCGCCGTAACGCGGATCGGCGATCACGGCGGCCGAGCCGGCGCCGGTCTCCTCCGCCGGCTGGAACATCAGGACGACGCGGCCCTTTGCCGGCCGCTGCTTTTCCAACCCGTAGGCAAGGGCGGCAACCGTCGTGGTGTGTCCGTCATGGCCGCAGAGATGGGCCTTGCCCGGGGTTTCGGAGCTGTAGTCGAGACCGGAGAGTTCCTGGATCGGCAGCGCATCGAGTTCGGAGCGCACCAGCAGCGTCGGGCCGGGCTCCGCGCCCTCGAAGATTACCGCGACGCCGTGGCCGCCGAGGCCGGTCAGCACCTTGTCGGGGCCGCGCCTGCCGACGAACTCGACCACCCGCGCGGCGGTTTTCTCCTCTTCGCCGGACAGCTCCGGATGACGGTGAAGCTCGTGACGGAAGGCGACGAGCTCTTCTTCCTCGTCGGGCGTCAGGAAATGGTCGTAGTTCCGATTCTCGGACGTCATCTTACTTGTATTCGATCTCGATGAAGGACATCGGCGTATCGCCGCCGTTGATCACATTGTGCTCGACCCCGGCATCGCGGCGGTAGGCGGCGCCGGCCGGCGTGGTGACCGTGCGCGAGCCCCCCGGCTCTTCGAGCTGCAGGGTGAGATTGGTCATCGGGACGACGACATAGTCCATGCCATGGACGTGGTGTCCCGTCTCGGCGCCGGGCGCGAAATCCCATCGGGTGATACGGACCTTCTCGTCGTCGAGCAGCAGGGTCGGGGTGGCGGCGGGGCGCTGGGCGCTCATCGGATATATCCCGTTCAGGCTGTGTAGAGGATCGGGAACCAGTCCTCGCGGAGTTTCTGGCCCGGTTTCATGTCATGCCCCGGATAGGGCGGGGAGGTGCGTCCCGGCCGCTCCACGTAGCGCGCGTCGTCGCCGACGAGGCGGAGAGAGAAGGCCCGGCGGCGGCGTGTCGTCTCGTTGCCGCGCGCGCCGTGCAGGTTGCGGTAATGGAAAGCTACGGCGTCGCCCGGCTCCAGCGGCCATTCGAGGATCGTCATGCCTTCCGCCTCGGGATCGGGGATCGGCAGATAGTCGCCCTCGTCCGGATAGAAGTTCGTGTCGGAAAGCCAGCGCGTCGGCAGGATTTCCTTCTCCCAGCGGTGTGATCCGGCGACGCAGCGCAGTGTCGCCGTGGTGACCGGCTCGACCGGTGCCCAGAAGCTCACATTCTGCATGCCGTCGACGAAATAGTAGGGGCTGTCCTGGTGCCAGGGGGTCGGTTTCGAGGTGCCCGGCTCCTTCACCAGCACATGCTCGTGGAACATCTGCGTGGACTTCGAGCGCATCAGGTCGGCGGCGACCTCGGCTGCGAGCGAATGGCGCACGACGTTGACGAATTCCGGGATCCGCTCCCAGTTGCAGTAATCCTCGAAGAAGCGCCCGCCCTCGCCCGGTTTCAGATTGTCTCCGGCAAAGGGACCGGGTTCGGCGAGGTTCTTCTCGATGCCGGCGGCAATCTCGTCGACGAAGCCGGCGAAGAGACCCTTGATGAGCACGGCGCCGTCGCGCCAATAGGCATCGATATGGTCCTGGGTGATGAGCGGATGGGGCATGTGTCTTATCCGGTAGGGGAGAGCCCGAGCATGCCGCCCTTGTTTCGGTGTCGCAATCGCTCAATTCCCGCGCGCGCGCATTGCAGCCGTGCCGTTCGGGCGCTAGCCTCCCCGGAACGCTGCCGCCATGTGCGCGAACCAACGAGAGGAAACGGGGAATGAGCGGAAATCCGTTCGAGGAAAATCTGGACCGGAACGCGGCGAATTACGTGCCCATGTCGCCGATCTCCTTCCTGGCCCGGACCGCCGCCGTGTTTCCGACACGCGCTTCGGTGATCGACGGCGCCCGCCGCTTCTCCTGGGCGGAGACGCGGGAGCGCTGTCACCGTTTCGCCTCCGCGCTCTCGAAACGCGGGATCGGCAAAGGCAATACCGTCGCCGTCATGGCGCCGAACATCACCGCCGCCTTCGAGGCCAGCCTCGCAGTCCCGATGACCGGCGGCGTGCTGAACGCCATGAATATCCGGCTCGACGCCCCGACCATCGGCTTCATCCTCGAGCATGGCGAGGCGGATGTCCTCGTGACCGACACCGAATTCGCTCCTGTGATCCGCGAAGCACTGAAGGACGTGAAGCGGAAGATCCTCGTCATCGATATTGCCGACCCGGGGTCGCCCGACGGGGAACGGCTCGGCGAGATGGAATACGAGGATTTCCTCGCGACGGGCGATCCGGAGTTCGAGGCAATCCTTCCGAAGGACGAGTGGGACGCCATCGCGCTCAACTATACGTCCGGAACCACCGGCAATCCGAAGGGCGTCGTCTATCACCATCGCGGCGCCTATCTGAACGCGCTTGGCAACGCGCTGGTCTGGGGCATGGCGCATCACCCGGTGTATCTCTGGACCCTGCCGATGTTCCACTGCAACGGCTGGTGCTTCCCCTGGACCATCACCATGCTGGCCGGAACCCATGTCTGTCTCCGCCGCGTCGTGGCGAAGGACATCAACGACGCCATCGCCGATCACGGCGTCACCCATCTCTGCGGCGCGCCGATCATCATGTCGATGCTGCTAAATGCGCCAGACGACCAGAAGCGGAGCTGGGACCACCAGGTGCAGATGATGACGGCCGCCTCCGCCCCGCCCGCATCGGTGATCGAGGGCATGGAGGCGATGGGCATCAAGGTGACCCATGTCTATGGCCTGACCGAGGTCTACGGGCCCGCGGTGGTCTGCGAGTGGCACGAGGAGTGGAACGGCCTGCCGATCGACGAGCAGGCCCGGCTGAAGTCGCGTCAGGGCGTGCGCTATCCGGTGCAGGAAGGACTGATGGTGGCCGATGCCGAGACCCTGGAGCCGGTCCCGATGGACGGCGAGACCATGGGCGAGGTCTTCATGCGCGGCAATATCGTCATGAAGGGCTATCTGAAAAACCCGAAGGCCACTGAAGACGCTTTCCGCGGCGGCTGGTTCCATACCGGCGATCTCGGGGTCTGCCACGAGGACGGCTATATCGAGCTGAAGGACCGCTCGAAGGACATCATCATCTCGGGCGGCGAGAACATCTCCACTATCGAGGTCGAAGGCGTGCTCTATCGCCACCCGGCGGTGATGGACGCGGCGGTGGTGGCGCGGCCGGACGAGAAATGGGGCGAGACGCCCTGCGCCTTCGTCACCCTGAAAAACGGCGCCACGGTCACGGAAGCGGAACTGATCGCCTTCTGCCGCGAGCGCATGGCGCATTACAAGGCGCCGAAGACCGTGGTTTTCGGAGAGTTGCCGAAGACCTCGACCGGAAAGATCCAGAAATTCGTGCTACGGGACCAGGCAAAGGCGCTCTAGGCGCCGGAGCTCACAGCACCGACTCGATGAAGACGCCCTTCAGGCTGTCCTTGAAGCGGGTCGAAACCTGTTTTTCGACATCGGCCTTGAAGAGAAGCAGGTCCGAAGCTGAGGGCCGGCCCTTCTCGAAGAGCCTGAGGCAGAGCGGGTAGACGATGCCGTAGAGCTGGGTCTTGGCATTTTCGAGCTCCGTTTTCTTCGTCACGTCGACCGCCTGCAGCGCGACCTTGACCCGGTGTTCGGTCAACTGGCCGCCGACATAGAGCGAGACGGTGAAGGGCCCGAGCGGAAGAACCTCCGGGCCGACGACATGCCGGTAGCTGATGTCGCGGTTGAATTCCTTGTCCTTCTTGCGCTGGGCCTTGTCCTTCTGCTTGCGCTCCTCTTCGACCTTGGCGTTCGCCTTATCGCCGGCACTGGCAGCAAGCGCATTCCCCGCGTGTCCGGCGGCGAGCAGCAGGCCGAGAGCGAGTATCGTCAGGAAGCGCGGCATGAGTTTTCTCCTCAGCGGACCGTGAGCGGCGGGGCGGCGGCCTTGATCCGGTCGCCGCCTGCGCCGTTGAACATGGTCACAAGAACGTCACTGTAGCGCAAAATCGTTAAGAGAGCTTCAAGGCGGGTCGCCGCCTCGCTCAGCTCTCCTGCCTCAAGGGCACCGAGAAACTCCTTCAGGCTGTCGCGATCGGTCGGATAGGCGACGAGCTCGGTCGGCTTCTCGGGTGCGATCCCGGCGGCGTCACGGGACAGCCCCTCCGCCTCGGCATAGCCGCCAAGCACATCGACAAGACCGATCCGTTTCGCGTCCTGTCCGCTCCAGACCCGGCCGCGCGCGGCGGCATCGATCTCAGCCGGTCCGAGGCGGCGGGCGGCCGCGACCTTGCCGGTGAAATCGGCATAGATGGTGTCGAGGACCTCGTCGAGACGCCTGCCCTCGGCGTCGCTGAAAGGGCGCGCCGGGCTGAACATGCCCGCATTCCGGCCCGCATTGACGCTGTCGGTGCGAATGCCGTGCTCGGTGAGGAACCCGGAGAAATCGACCTTGCCGGACACCACGCCTATGGAGCCGGTAATCGTTGTCGGATGGGCGACGACATGATCCGCGTCGAGTGCGACGAAGTAACCGCCGGACGCGGCGACGTCGCTCATGGAAACCACCACCGGAAGGCCGTCGGCCCTGGCTTTCGAGAGTGCATGCAGGATGGTGTCGGACGCGGTGTAGCTGCCGCCCGGGCTGTTGACCCGCAGAATGATGGCCTTGACTCTCTTGTCTTCGCGCGCCTGCTTAATGGCGTCCGTGATGCTCTCCGCGGCGGCCTGGCGGCTGCGGGAGAACGGCTCCGCGCGGCCGCGCATGATCGGTCCCTCGACGGCAATGACGGCGATGCGGGCGGTATCCTCGCCATTGATGAAATCGAGATCGTCACGCAGGTAGCGTGCTGCGCCGACAAGGTCCGCCCCCTGCGCCTTCGCCCGCGCGGCGTCGGCCGCCTCATCTCGGTAGCGTGTCTCGTCGACCAGGCCGTTGCTCTTCGCCTCGGCGGCGGTGAGCGGTGCGGTGTCGATCAGGGCGTTGACCGTGGAGGGAGAAAGCCGGCGTGCCGTCGCGATGTCCGCCGCGATCCCGGCATAGAGCGAGTCCACCAGGCGCCGGTAGTTCTCCCGCACCGGTGCGGGCATTGCGCCGTCCGTAAGTGGCGTCATGGCGCCCTTATATTCGTGCCGGGTGCGGAAATCGGCATTAATCTTCAGGCTCTCGAGCGCCTCGCCGAGATAGGGCGTGGTCAGCTCGATGCCGCGGATGTCGAGCAGGCCGGAGGGCTGCAGGCTGATCTTCTCGGCGCCGGTGGCGAGATGATAGAGCGCGATCGCGCCATTGCCCTCCAGGCTGTCGGCATAGGCATGCACGAAGCGCCCGCCAGACCGGAAGCGTGACAGCGCCGCCCGCAGTTCCTGCGCTTCCGCCGGCCCGACGCTGGCCTCCGAGAGATCGAGAAAGAGACCCCGCACGCGCTCGTCCTCGCCCGCGGTCCGGAGCAGGTTGATGACATCGAGCAGGGAGGGCGAAGGTCCGCCTATATAGGCCGCGAACGGAAAAGGCTCGCTGGTTTCGTTCAGACCCGGCTTCAGGGAGAGCGACAGCACGAACCTGTCGGGAAGCGGTTCCTCCTCCCATTGTTCGGCGAGGAAGCGCAGGCCGACGATTCCGCCGACGAGCAACGCGATGAACAGAATCCCGAATGTAATCAGGAGTCCTTTCAGGAATCTCATCATGGCGGCCATATTCCTCTCGCGCTCTCCATTTCCATATGGGGAGCGGCCTAAAACAATTCGATGGCAGTTCTGTGGCGCGTCCGTTCAGCGCCCGCGGCTTACTCGCGGCGGCTCATGCCCCGCACTGTGCGGCGTGGCGCATCAGATGGTCGGCGAGCACGCAGGCCATCATCGCTTCGCCGACCGGGACCGCGCGGATGCCGACGCACGGATCGTGGCGTCCCTTGGTCACGACCTCGACCTCGTTGCCGTCCCTGTCGATCGAGCGTCGCGGGGTGAGGATCGAGCTGGTCGGCTTTACCGCGAAGCGCACGACAACAGGCTGGCCGGAGGAGATCCCGCCGAGTACGCCGCCCGCATGGTTCGAGAGGAAGATCGGCTTGTCGCCGTCCATCCGCATCTCGTCTGCGGCTTCGTGGCCGGGGATCTCTGCCGCGGCGAAACCGTCGCCGATCTCCACGCCCTTGACCGCGTTGATCGTCATCATCGCCGCGGCGAGGTCGCTGTCGAGCTTGCCGTAGACCGGCTCGCCGAGCCCGGCGGGCACGCCTTCGGCGACGATCTCAACCACCGCCCCGGCGGAGGAACCGGACTTGCGGACGTCGTCAAGGAACCCGGTCCAGGTCTCGGCCGCTTCCTTGTCAGGGCTCCAGAACGGGTTGCGCTCGACCTCGTCCCAGTCCCAGTTGTCCCGGTTCACCTTGTGCGGGCCGACCTGCACCAGTGCGCCGCGGATGTGGAAGGCGTTGCCGAGGCGGGCGGCGAGGATCTTGCGCGCGATGGCGCCGGCGGCGACCCGCATCGCGGTTTCGCGCGCAGAGGAACGGCCGCCGCCGCGATAGTCGCGGATGCCGTACTTTGCCTCGTAGGTAAAGTCCGCATGGCCCGGCCGGAACCGGCTCATGATGTCGCCGTAATCCTTCGAGCGCTGGTCGGTGTTCTCGATCACCAGACCGATCGGCGTGCCGGTGGTCTGGCCCTCGAAGACGCCGGAGAGGATTTTCACCTGATCCGGTTCCTGGCGCTGGGTGGTGAAGCGGGACTGCCCCGGCTTGCGGCGGTCGAGAAAGAACTGGATGTCGCTCTCGCTCACCGGCAGGCGCGGCGGCACGCCATCGACGACGCAGCCGATGGCGGGGCCGTGACTCTCGCCCCAGGTGGTGAAGCGGAAGGCTTCACCGAAGGAATTTCCAGCCATTTGCTATGCGCTTTCCCGGCTCAGACCGTGGAAATGTCGGGCGCGTCCACCGCCTTCATGCCGACGATATTGTAGCCGCAATCGACATGGTGGACTTCGCCGGAGACTCCGCTCGAGAGGTCGCTCAGCAGGTACATGCCGGCGCCGCCGACATCCTCCAGCGTCACGTTCCGGCGCAGCGGCGAGTTGTACTGGTTCCATTTCAGGATGTAGCGGAAATCGCCGATGCCGGAGGCGGCGAGCGTCTTCATCGGGCCCGCGGAAAGGCCGTTGACGCGGATATTGTCGCCTCCGAGATCGGCCGCCAGATAGCGGATGCTGGCTTCCAGCGCGGCCTTCGCGACGCCCATGACGTTGTAGTGCGGCATGACCCGCTCGGCGCCATAGTAGCTGAGCGTCAGCAGCGCGCCGCCGTCGGTCATCAGCGGTGCGGCCTCACGTGCGATCCGGGTGAAGGAATAGCAGGAAATATCCAGCGTCTTCAGGAAGTTGCCTCGCGTCGTGTTGACGTACTTGCCTTTCAGCTCTTCCTTGTCCGAATAGGCAATCGCATGGACGAGGAAGTCCAGCTTGCCCCATTTCTCGCGGATCGTATCGAAGGTGCGGGCGACATCCGCGTCGTCCGTCACGTCACAGGGCAGAACCATGTCCGAGCCCACTTCTGCGGCCAGCGGAGCGACCCGTTTCTGCAGCGCTTCGCCCTGGAAGGTGAAAGCGAGTTCTGCGCCCTGCGCCGCCACCGCCTTCGCGATACCCCAGGCGATGGAGCGGTCGTTTGCGACCCCCATGACCAGCCCCTTTTTGCCACTCATGATCGGGCTTGGTTGACTCATTCGATGCCTCTCGACGCAGGTTGCCGGAAAAGTTTAAGCGTGATTCGCGCGATCCTACACCAAAGGCCGCGTTCGGCAAACCGGCTCGGGGCCTGTTCGAAGCCAATGAATCCGCGCTCCGGCGCGCTGCCGTCGCCAATGCGAATCGCTTTCGTGCTAGGCTCGCGACGATGAGCAATCAGGCAAACCGTCTCGAACGCTGGAAGGGCCTCGCCGCCGCAGCCGTGTTGCGCGAGGTGGCGGAGTATGCCGGCTTTGCGTTGCTTCGATTCTACCGCGGAGGCGGCATGCAGTCCGCGGCCGCGCTGACCTACACGACGCTGCTCGCGCTGGTGCCGCTGCTGGCCATCGGGTTCGCCATTTTCAGTGCCTTTCCGTCCTTCGAAGCGGCACGGGTGGCGATCGAGGGACTGATCTTCGAGAATCTCGTCCCGGAACTTGCCGGCCCGGTACGGACCCATATCGACAACTTCATGCACAATGCGTCCAACCTCGGGGCGGCGGGCACCATCGGTCTTTCAATCTCCGCGATCCTGCTGCTGGCGACGATCGAATCGACCTTCAACAAGATCTGGCGCGTCGAGCGCCAGCGGCACATCCTGATCCGCTTCATGACATTCTGGGCAGTGCTTACGCTTGGACCGATCCTGGCGGGGCTTACTATCACCAGCACAAGCGACGTTTTCTCGCTCCTGAGAGAGACCTGGACCGATGCCGGTCTCGATGCCGAATCGCTCGATATCGGCGGCGGGCTGCGTGATCGCGCGATTGCTGTCGTGATGCAGAGCCTCGGATTCACACTGCTGTTCATGGTGGTCCCCAACCGCTCCGTCAGCTGGCGCGCCGCGTTGATCGGCGGCGCCCTATCGGGGGCCGCTTTCGAAGGACTGAAGCAGGGTTTCGGCTGGTATCTCACAGCCTTTCCGACCTACCAGAATATCTACGGTGCGATGGCGGCGATCCCGATCTTCCTGATCTGGGTCTATGCCTCCTGGACGGTGATCCTGCTCGGCGCCGTTTTTGCCGCCTCCTTCCCGGACTGGTGGCGATCCCGGCACCTCGAAACGCAGCAGGAGCTCGGGTCGGACCGAATTCTCTCCGTCGCGCTCTCCATTCTCTCGGTGCTCTGGAGGGAGTCGAAGCGGAGCGGTCCGGTGCGGGAAATCGAGCTTGAAGACGTGGCGCATGCCGAGGCCATTTCCCAGGTGCTGGGCCGTCTGCAGAGCGCTGGTTTCGTCGCCCGGACCGAGGACGGCCGTCTCGCCCTCGCGCGGGATCTGGCCAGCGCGCGGGTCTACGATCTCTATCTCGGGCTCGGATGTGCCTCCATTTCGGTCCATACTTCGGGGAATGATGTTGCGCCGGCGATCGCCGCGTTGCTGGAAGAATTATCCGCGGCGGAACGCGGCGCGCTTAAGCAACCGGTATCGCAGCTGCTGGCAAAACTCGAGACCGGAGACGGCGGCGAGGCACCCCTGGCCCGGATACCCGCAGTCGCCGAGTAGAGAGGCGATCTATTTAGTGGCCGTAACGGTATAACCGAGCGTGATTCGAGGGTTGCTTTGGGGAAACAGGGAATCCAGCAGGTAGCCGAGATTGTTCAGCACGGGAAAGAGCGCACGGCCTGCAAGGCTCAGCCTCATGAAATGGAAAATAACGCAGAACACGCCGCCGTTCGGCTTGATCGAGACTTCTGAAAAATCTGCGAGGAGATGTTCCAGACCCATCCGGGTGAACCTGTAATAGTCCCGTTCATCATGGATTTCGAACACGAAGGGGACCGTCAGCAGAAGTCTCCCGCCCGGTTTCAGAACCCGGCGGATTTCGCTGAGCAATGCCGGCGGAGAGGTTGTGTGCTCCATGACCTCGATGCACAGAACGGCATCGAAGCTGGCATCCTCGAGAGTCAGTTTTTCGGCATCGCACACGACGTCCGGCGCGGCGGAACGGTCACGATTGACCGTCAGGCTGCCCTCCACGTAGCGCCACGTCTCTCCGCTTCCGATCTCAAGGATTTTGCCTTCCGGCTGAAAGCCGCGAACTGCGTCCTCAATAAAGTGACGCCGGAGATATCTTGTTCGGATCACTGAGGGGATTGTCCGTAATCGGAATACGGGCGAAGCCGCATTAGCTGAAACGCATCTTGTGACGCGGATTGTAGCCTTTTTCCTCCGCCCATTTCTGCATCAGCTTGATGAGTTCCGGGTCCTCTCCGTCGGGCAGCACGATTTTCAGGGTGACGAGTTGGTCGCCCGCCGCCTTGCCGCCGACGGCCGGGATGCCCTTGCCCTTGAGGCGGAGGGTCGAGCCGGTATTGGATTTCGGCGGGATCTTCAGCGTGACATTGCCATGCACTGTCGGCACCGTGATCGAGCCGCCGAGCACTGCCTCGTAGAGCGTGACCGGGATCTCGACCTTGACGTTCTGCCCGTCGCGTTCGAAGAAACCGTGCGGCTCTACCGTGATCTCGACAAAGGCGTCGCCGGCCGGGCCGTTGTTGCTGCCCTTGCGGCCCTGGCCCTTGAGGCGCAGCGTCTTGCCGGTCTCGGTCGCCGGAGGAATCTTGAGATCGAGGGTCTTGCCGTCGGAAAGCGTAACCCGTTTGGTCGCGCCCGCCGCCGCCTCGACGAAACCGACCTTCAGCTTGTAATTGACGTCCGGCCCGACGGTATAGGCGCCGCCGCCGCGTCCGGAACCCCCGCCGCCCTGATCCTGGCGACGCAGGATATCGTCGAACACGTCGGCATCGTCATCGTCGAAAATGTCGGAGAATCCGAAGCCGCTGCCCTGGCGCTTGCGGGCCGAGGTCCAGGCTTTCCAGAAACCGCTCGTGGTCTTGCCGGAAGCACCGGCACCGCCGCCCGGCTGCTGCATGCCGCCACGGTCGTATTGCGCCCGTTTCTTGGCATCGGACAGCAGGTCATAGGCGGCCGTCACCTCCTTGAATTCCTGCTCGACCTTCTTGTCGCCGGGATTGAGATCCGGGTGCAGCTTCTTCGCAAGCGTGCGGTAAGCCTTCTTGATCTCGTCCTGCGAGGCGTCGGACTTCACACCCAGTATCTTGTATGGATCGCTCATGGCACGGGATTATATGGAAAAAACAATCGGACCGGCGGCAAAAAATAACCGACCGGTCCGATCTTCGCAGAGCCTGGGCGCTATGCCTAGTTCTGGATTTTCCAGGTGCCGTCCGGCTGCCGGCAGGCCGTGCCGTAAGCTTCCTGGGTCTGGCCGCCGACCTGAACGGTCTGCGTGTATTCGCGGCAGTACTGGCCGCTGGACGCCTGGTAGGTCTTGGTCGGAGTGACCGTGCCGGAATTTCCGCTGTCGGGATTGTTCCAGCTGGTTGTGACACCGACCGGGGCGCTCTCGAGCGTGCGCTGTGTGGTCTGCGCCATGGCCGCCTTGTCGGCGTTGTCGAGCGATTTGCCGATCTCGCTGCCGATGATCGCGCCGAGCAGGGTGCCGACGGCGACCGCAGCAACGGTGCCTTTGCCGCTGCCGACGGTCGAGCCGGCGAGCGCACCGCCGACCGCGCCGAGAATGCCGCCACCCACCTGTTTCTGACCCATCTGGTTGCCTTCGCAGGCACCAAGGGCGAGCGCTGCGACGACGACGAATGCGGCTGTTTTCTTCATGATACGGTTACCTCAAGATTGCATCGGCCCGGGTCTATAACGATAGGCTCCGGAAAATCCGTCGCACGATTGTCGTGCGAATGTGGGAGCTCCATTCTCGCGGCATACCCAACTCACGGTCCATGCGACGATACAACGCTGGACACGGTGCGCAGGTGCTCGCTAGTGATACGCCTTGTAGGCTTCAATGTGGCGATCTTTGAGGCATAAAAAAGGCCACCCGGCCCGCCAAGTGTGTTTCGCCACTTCCGCAAAGAGGAACGGCCATGTTCGAGCCCGATACCGACAATCCCTTCCAGCTCTTCGACCGGTGGTACCGGGAGGCGTCCGAGACAGAGGTCAACGACCCGAACGCGATGACCGTCGCGACCGCGGATGCGGACGGCCGTCCCTCCGCGCGGATTCTTCTGCTGAAGGATTTCGACGAGCATGGGTTCGTCTTCTATTCCAATTTCGAGAGCCAGAAAGGCCGGGAGCTGACAGTGAACCCGTTCGCGGCGCTCTGTTTCCATTGGAAGTCGGTGCGGCGGCAGGTGCGGGTGACCGGACCCGTTGTCCGGGTCAGCGACGAAGAGGCTGACGCATATTTCAATTCACGGCCGCGCGGCAGCCGCGTCGGGGCCTGGGCATCGCAGCAGTCCCGTCCGCTCGCCGACCGCCCGGCGCTCATGGCGGCGGTCGAGAAGGCGGACAAAGCCCATCCGGGCGAAAACGTTCCGCGTCCGCCCTATTGGTCGGGCTGGCGGCTGACCCCGCTGGCGATCGAGTTCTGGCAGGACGGGGAGTTCCGCCTGCACGACCGGTTCCGGTTCAGCCGGGCGATGGAGGATGCCCCCTGGGGCGTCGAGCGCCTTTTCCCCTGATCGTCCGAGGGAAATTTCAGGCGCCGCAGATTTCTTGATCTAGGTCAATGAGGCGGTTGCCATGCGGGGCCTAGGGTTAATTCATCCAAGGCATTTATCCCTGAGGTGCTCTCATGTCCCTGAAGACGGTTCTAGCCCCGGTGCTCGGCAACGAGGCCGACGCGGCCATTCTGAACGCGGCGCTCGCCGTAGCCGCGCCGCACGGTGCGCATATCTTTGTCGCTCATATTCATCGCGATCCGCGTGACGTCCTGGTGCCGCAGGTCGGGATGGGGATGAGCGCCTCGATGATCGAGTCCCTGGTCCAGCAGGCAGAGAATTTCGCGAACGAGGCACGTGCTTCATCTCTCGCCGCTTTCGACAAATGGCGCGAGGCGAACAAGCTGGTCTCGGTTGAAAAGCCAGCGGCTGCGGACGGTGTGACCGTCTCCTTCGAAACTTTGGTCGGCGAGCCTTCGCTGCAGGTCGCGGAACGTGCACGCATGGTCGACGTGGTCTGTGTGATTTCTCCGACCGACCGCGAGAGCAGTGACGCCATGGCGGTTGCCGAGGCGGCGCTTCTGCAAAGCGGCAAGGCGACGATGGTGGTGCCTCACGATGTCGAGGTTCCGGTCGTCAAGACCATCGCCGTCGGCTGGAATGCGTCGAAAGAGGCCGCCGCTGCGGTCGCCCACGCGATGCCGCTGCTCGAGACCGCCGACAAGGTTCTGGTCATGTCCGGCGTCGACAGTGACCTGACGAAGGAGAAGCTCGAAGTTTTCGTCGATTCCTTGCGCTGGCATGGAGTCAAGGCGGAGGCGAAGACCTTCGATGCCTCCAGCGGGAGCATTTCGGGCCGCTTGCAGGCCGAAGCGCGCGAAGTCGGGGCGCAGCTCCTGGTGCTCGGCGCCTACAGCCACAGCCGCTTCCGCGAGTCGATTTTCGGCGGTGTGACCGACGATATTTTGACGGAGACGCGGATTCCGGTTCTGATGGCCCACTAGAGACATTCACATCATTTGTTCGATGGAAGGAGCAAGTCCCTTGAGCGTGCGTACCATTCGCCTCGAACTTGCGCGTAATCCGGATTTTCCGGAGGGAAGCATCAATCACGGCTACGAGTTCAAGGCCCCGCTCGCCGGCGACGGCAGTCTGGATCTTGATGCGTGGCAGAAGGTCAAGGGTGACTGCACCGTACACCGGTTCTGGCAGGGCGAGCCGGACGAGGAAGGGCTGCTGATCCACACCCGGGGACGGAAATGGGTCTTCAGCTACGAAGAAGGCGATGACGACGACGAGCCGATCTTCAAGTTCGACCGTCATCATTTCGTCGAGGGCGAATATGTTTCCATCACAGAACATGACGGCGTCCAGCGGACGTTCCGGATCGCCTCGGTGAAATAATGACGTCTCGATGATATCGTGACGAAAGCGGTGCGGCGGCCCTTTTTCGGGCCGCCGCAATTGCTTACACTCCGGCGCCATGAGCACATCGAAAAAGACCATGCTGCTGACCGGCGCCAGCCGGGGCATCGGCCACGCCACCGTCGGGTTCTTCAGTGAACGCGGATGGGAAATCATCACCTGCTCCAGGGACGCGCCGCCGGCCGAATGCCGCCGCGATCCGAACTGGAGCCACCACATCACGGCCGACCTGACCGACTCGGACAGCCTCGATCATTTCATCGACGAGGCGAACGAGCTGCTCGGGGACCGTCCGCTCCACGCGCTCGTGAACAATGCCGGCTGGTCGCCGAAGACGCCGTTCAAGGAACGGCTCGGCTGCCTGAACGGCGATCTCGACGAATGGCGGCGGGTGTTCGAACTTAATTTCTTCGCGCCACTCCGCCTCGCACGCGGTTTCGCGGCCGCGCTGCACCGGGGAAACGGGGCGATCGTCAACATCACCTCGATCGCCGGGCATTTCATCCATCCCTTTGCCGGGTCCGCCTACAGCACCTCGAAGGCGGCGCTGTCCTCGTTGACGCGGGAAATGGCGAACGAGTTCGCCGAACTCGGCGTCCGGGTGAATGCCGTCGCGCCGGGGGAAATCGAAACGGCGATGCTGTCGCCCGAATACGAGATGCTGATCCCCCGGATTCCGCTCAACCGTCTGGGAACGCCGCGGGACGTCGCCTCGACGATCCATTATCTCTGCTCCGACGATTCGGCCTATGTGACGGGCACGGAAATCTTCGTCACCGGCGGCCAGCACATGTTCTGAGCCGCTTTCCGTGGCCTGAGATTTCAAACGAGAGGGAGAGCTCGATGAACGGACGCTCCATAGATCACGTCGTGCATCGCGTCGACGACCTCGACAGGGCCGCCGCGACCTTCGAGAGACTTGGATTTACCCTTACCCCGACGGCCTATCACGAGGACCGGATGGGGACTCGGAACAGGCTGGCGCAGTTTCACGGCCGGAATTTTATCGAACTGCTGGAAGTCGACCGGCCGGACAGGCTGTTGCCGCACGATTTCGCGGCGACGCCGCCGTTTTTCGGTTTCGGGGCGCACAACAAGGCGATGGCCGGGTTTGGCGAAGGCATGACGATGCTCGTTTTCCAAACCGACGATACGCGCGCGGACATCGCGAGCTTCGGCGAGGAGGGCATCCCCACCTACGCGCCGTTCGATTTCGAGCGCAAGGCGAAGCTTCCGGACGGCAGCGAGGTCACGGTATCCTTCTCGCTCGGATTCGCCACCAGCCCGGACATGCCGCGGGTGGCCTTCTTCGTCTGCGAGAACCGGGCGCAGGACTATTTCTGGAAGCCGGACTTCCAGACGCACCGGAACGGGGCGGAGTCGATCTCGGCCGTCTATTTCCGCTCGGAGATGCCGGAGCGCGACGCGGCGTTCCTCGCGCGGCTGTTCGGCGGCCGGGTGTCGCTCCGCGATGGCGGCTTCGCCGTCGCCGCAGGAGAGGAGCAGGAACTCCGGGTGCTCTCTCCGGATGCGGTCGCGGCGCTGGACCCGTCCTTCGCCGGGCCGGAAGATGGAAGCACCGTCATGGCCGGACTGGAACTGGCGGGGAGCACGGCCGCTCCAACGGTCCCTTCCAGCGAAGCGCACGGCGTCTTTCTCCTCTGGCGAGCCCGATAGGCCCGCCAAGCGGTTTCGGCTCAGACAGTCAGAGGGATGCGGCGAGGCGGTCGCACCAGGCGATCCGGTCCTCGACCTGAGCGATTTCCATCTCGATCCAGGCACGGAGGTGGCCCTGCTGCCATTCCTCGTGCGAGAGCAGGTCGTTCAGGCGCGCCTGTTCGCCCTCATGGAGACCGCGCAAGGCGTCGATCTGGTGCAGCTGCTCTTCCTTCTCGAGCAGGTGCAGGAAGCGCAGCTTCAGCGCGACGACGAGCTTGTTGAGGTCGTTCGCGCCTGGACGGACGGCGGCGGTCAGGTAATCCTTCAGCGCCTCCCAGCCGTCGTCGGTGAGACGCAGCTGGGCGTTGTCCTCGAAACCTTCGCCCGCGACGGGCGAGATCAGGCCTTCGAACTTCAGAAGCTCGATGGAGCTGCCGAGCAGATCGAGGGACGGTCCGACGATCCGGGCGGCGAATTGCCGGACCTCGCTTGCGATATCCGCGTAGGCGCGCGGGCCGCCGGAGAGCGCGCCGAGCGCTGCCATCCGGATGGCTTCCTTCGGGATGAGGGAATTGTCGCGATACATGTCCTGCCTCGTCGCTTTTTGCGAACAGTTCTTAAAATGAGGTCATTCGCCGCAGAAGTAAAGGGGTGCGCGACAATTTAGCTCGGGCTGAGGCCGCGGAGCCGCTCCGAACGCCGCCGCAGGATCTCCATGGCCGCCAGAAGCATCACGGAAATCAGCACCAGGATCGTCGCCACCGCAAGGATCGTCGGGCTGATCTGTTCGCGGATACCCGCCCACATCTGCCGCGGTACCGTGCGCTGCTCGAAGCCGGCGAGGAACAGGGCGACCACGACCTCGTCGAAGGAGGTGACGAAGGCGAACAGGCCGCCGGAGATCACGCCCGGCGAGATCAGCGGCAGGATGACCTTGAAGAAGGTCCGCTGCGGCGAGGAACCGAGGCTGGAGGCGGCGCGGATCAGGTTGCGGTCGAAACCGGACAGCGTCGCCGTCACCGTGATCACGACGAAGGGCGTGCCGAGCGCCGTGTGGGCCAGGATCAGGCCGGTATAGGTCTGCGCCAGATTGATCGAGGAATAGAAGAAGAACAGGCCGGCAGCGGTGATGATCAGCGGCACGATCATGGGCGAGAGCAGGACGCCCATGATCAGTGTCCGGTAAGGCATCTCGGAGCGCGACAGTCCGAGCGCGGCGATCGTGCCGAGCGAGGTCGCGAGGAATGTGGCTGCGATGCCGACGATGAAGCTGTTCTTCATCGAGTGCAGCCACTGGTCGTTGTCCAGGATGTCCTGGTACCAGCGCAGGGAAAACGCCTCGGACTTGAGGGCCAGCATTTCCGGCGTGAAAGTGAAATAGGGCTCCGCGTTGAACGAGAGCGGGATCATCACGATGATCGGAGAGATCAGAAAGAGGAAGATCACGCCGCAAAGGAAGCGGAAGGCATAGTACCAGAAGCGTTCGAGCGGACCGGCATAGGAGGGAATAGCTGACATGGTGCGTCTCCTTAGCCGAGCTTCATGTTGTTGATGCCGACGATGCGGTTATAGAGCCAGTAGAGTGCGAGCACCCCAGCCAGCAGGATGCCGCCGAGCGCCGCCGCGAGGCTCCAGTTCAGCGACTTCTTCATGTGATATTCGATGATGTTCGAGATCAGCTGACCGTCCTGGCCGCCGACGAGGGCCGGCGTGATGTAGTAACCGATGGCAAGGATGAAGACGAGGATCGATCCCGCGCCGACACCTGGCACCGTCTGCGGCATGTAGATCCGTGCGAAGGCGATCGCCGGATTGGCGCCGAGCGAACGGGCCGCACGCATATGGTCCTTCGGAATCGTCTTCATCACCGAATAGAGCGGCAGCACCATGAACGGCAGCAGGATATGCGTCATGGCGATGAAGGTGCCGGTCATGTTGTAGATCATCTGAATCCGGTCCTCGTCGCCGACGATCCCTATCCAGACCAATATGTCGTTGATAACCCCGTTGGTCTGCAGCAGCACGATCCAGGAGGTCGTGCGGACGAGCAGCGAGGTCCAGAACGGCAGCAGCACGAAGATCATCAACAGATTCGCGGTTCCCGCTGGAAGCGTCGCGAGAAGATACGAAATCGGGTAGGCGAGCAGGATGCAGGCCGCTGTCACACCCAACGAGACCCAGATCGTTCTGAGGAACAGCGTCACGTAGATCTGCTTGATCTCGGGCTGGGCCACGATTTCGCCGCTCGGTGCCTGGGTCAGGTCGAGCGCGTTCAGATAGGCCCGGATCGTGTACGGATCGCCGGCAAGCTGGATCGTCTTCCAGGTATCGACCTGGCCCCAGCGCTCGTCGATCTTGATGAACGCGTCCTTGTAGGGCGGCTCCTCGGCACGCTTGATCCGGCGCACCGTCAGGTTCATCAGGGAGCGGAAGCCGCTCTCGATATAGTTCAGCCGGGTACCGGCCTTGCCGAGATTGAATCTGTTGTCGCGGTCGGACATTTCGGTCGCGAGCATCGCGTAGGTTTCCTCGCCCGGAAGATCCTCGCCGTCCCATTCCTTCAGGATCGCGATGGTTTTCGGAAAGGCCTCGACGACTTCCGGCGCGCTGACGCTGCGGAACAGCATCAGGCCGATCGGCAAGATGAAGGTGACCAGGATGAAGGCCAGCAGCGGCGTGGTCAGCAGGAAGGCGCGGATCTTGTTCATCCGCGTGGCCCGGGCAAGCGCCTGCTTCAGCGGAGTTCCGTCCGCCGCGCGCATCACACCGTCGTTTTCCGTAACAGCTGCCATTGGTCCGATCCCTTTACGCCGATTTTCAAGCCCGGGCGAACCGGTCCGCGCTTGAAGATCGGCCGGGGGCGGACGGATCCGCCCCCGAACCTTCGAAAATGCTTAGCCCGCGAGCCAGGCGTTGAAGCGCTCGTTCAGCTCGTCGCCGTAGTCGGCCCAGAACCCGAAGTCGTTCTGCAGCGGATTCTTGAAGTTGGCCGGAGCCGTCGGCATGTGCGGCTGCATGTCCTTCTGGACCTTGGCGAAGGAGGACTTACGGACCGGGCCGTAGGAGATGTACTTCGCCTGGTCGGCGAGGCGCTGGGTATCCGTGGAGTACTTCACGAACTCCCAGGCGACTGCCTTGTTCTTGGTGCCTTTCGGCATGACCCAGAGGTCGATATCCCAGACCTGGGCGTCCCAGACGATCTCGAACGGCTTGCCTTCCTTCGCGATCGCGTTGAACAGGCGGCCGTTATAGGCGCTGGTCATGACGACTTCGCCGTCGGCCAGGAGCTGCGGCGGCTGCGCACCGGCTTCCCACCAGACAACGTCGTTCTTGATGGTGTCGAGCTTCTTGAAGGCGCGGTCCACACCTTCCGGGGTGGCGAGCATGGCATAGACTTCGCCGGCCGGAACGCCGTCGGCCATCAGGGCCCATTCGAGGTTGACCTTGGCGGTCTTGCGCAGGCCGCGCTTGCCCGGGAACTTCTTCGTGTCGAAGAAGTCGGCAATGGTCATCGGCGAGCCGGAGACCTTGCTCTTGTCGTAGGCATAGACGGTGGACCAGACGATTTCGCCGACCGCGCACTCGTGCAGGGTACCGGAGATGAAGTCGTCCTTCGCCGGGGTGCCGTCGGCACCGGCGGGCAGCTCGTCGAGCGGCAGCGGCTCGAGGATGCCTTCGTCGCAGCCGCGGACGGCGTCCGCCAGCTCGACGTCGACCAGATCCCAGGTCACGTTGCCGGCTTCCACCTGCGCGCGGATTTCCGCGAGGCCGCCGTTATAGTCCTCGGAGTTGATCTTGTTGCCGGTCTGGGCCATCCACGGCTCGTGATAGGCCTTCACCTGGCTGTTCGTGTAGGCGCCGCCCCAGGAGACGACGGTGATGGTGTCGGCCGCGTGGGCCGCAGTGGTCAGCCCGATGGCGGCAAGACCCGCGATCAGAAGACTGGAGGGTTTAACTGCTCTCATTTGCGAAGAACTCCCTAGTTTGGAATTACCCCTGGAATTGTTCGCGGCGTGGCCGCTTGCGAGAAGCCGGGTGGGGAGGCCGGCTTCCCTTTTCCGTAAGCTGGACGCGTCAGGCGTCCAGGGCACGGCAATCGTCGATGTCCCATCCGACGCTGACACTGTCTCCCTCGGAGATCGAGGCGTGTGCATGCGTGTTCGGGACTTTGACGATGAATTCGTCATCTCCGCAGCACGACATCCGGCAGCGGATGTGGTCGCCGAGATAGATCAGCTCCAGCACCCTCGCGTCGAAGATGTTCGGCAGGGAGCCGGGCTCCGGAGAGAGCTGCACCCGCTCCGGGCGGATCGACAGTGTCGATTGTTCGCCGACCGCGCCGACATTGACCTTCAGCGCATTGACGTCGAAACCATCGACCTCGACCGTGCAGCCGGTTCCGTTCGCCGATTTCACCTTGCCCTTGAGCCGGTTGTTCTCGCCGATGAACTGCGCGACGAAGGCGTTTTCGGGCCGCTCGTAGAGGTCTGCCGGTTTCGCCAGCTGCTGGATTTTGCCGTCGTTGAAGACCGCGATCCGGTCCGACATGGTCAGCGCCTCTGACTGGTCGTGCGTCACATAGACCACGGCCATGCCGAGATTGTCGTGAATGTGCTTGATCTCGTACTGCATCTGCTCGCGCAGATTTTTGTCGAGCGCGCCGAGCGGTTCGTCCATCAGGACCAGGTCCGGTTCGAACACCAGCGCACGGGCGAGAGCCACTCGCTGCTGCTGGCCGCCGGAAAGCTGGCCCGGCCGCCGGTCGCCGAAGGCGCCGAGCTCGACCATGTCGAGCGCCCGCCGGACCTTCGCCTCCGTGTCCGCTTTCGACATGCTGCGGACTTCGAGCGGGAAGGCGAGGTTTTCCGCGACGCTCATATGCGGGAACAGCGCGTAGTTCTGGAACACCATGCCGATGCCGCGCTTGTGCGGCGGCACATTGTTGAGTTCCGTCCCGCCGAGCATGATCTGCCCCTGGGTCGGTGTCTCGAAGCCGGCCAGCATCATCAGGCACGTCGTTTTGCCCGATCCGGACGGCCCCAGCATGGTCAGGAACTCGCCGTTCTCGATATCGAGATTTAGATTTTTGACGACGAGGATTTCGCCGTCATAAGTCTTCTGAACGTTCTTGAACTGAACGAACGGCTGATTGCCGTCTGCCATGTGATTTATTGCCCCTGTTCTGCCCCTGCGGCGGCGCGTTCCTCTCGCTCACCAGCAATGCGTCGTGTTTTTCACGATCTGGCATTTAGCCTAAACACGCTCATTCCATAATGTCAAAGCGCCGGTACTTCATCGCGTCTATTCCGCAGAAAACCAGCATTCCGCAACATTCCGAATCCGACACAACCGGGTCGCTTTTCGTGAATTGTGACGGACGAAAAGGTGCAAGCTCTCCCCCTGAAGCGAAATCGGCCGGAAAACCGGTACTGGGGAATGGGCAAATGAAGACGCAGGCACGGGCAGTGGTGATCGGCGGCGGTGTGGTCGGGGTCAGCGCCCTCTATCATCTCGCCAAAAAGGGCTGGAGCGACGTCGTCCTCCTGGAGCGGACGGAACTGACGGCGGGCTCGACCTGGCACGCGGCCGGCCTGCTTCCGCTCTTCAACATGAGCTACAGCGTCGGGCAGCTGCACCAGTACTCGGTCGAGCTTTACAAGACGCTCGAAGAGGAAACCGGCCAGGCGGTCAGTTTTCACCAGACCGGTAATCTTCGCCTCGCGACCAACAGGGACCGGATGGACGAATACCGGAACTATCAGTGCACCGCCGAGACGATCGGAGTCGAGGCGCATCTGGTCGGCGTCGACGAGATCAAGAAGCTCTGGCCGCTCGCCTCCATGGACGGCCTGGTCGGCGCGCTCTGGCATCCGACCGACGGCCATATAGCGCCGGTTGACCTCACCATGGCGCTCGCAAAGGGCGCGCGGATGTATGGTGCCGAGATCTATCAACAGACCCAGGTCAACGGGATCGAGCGCGAGAACAGCGAGTGGATCGTAAAGACCGACAAGGGCGACATCCGCTGCGAGCACGTGATCTGCGCGACCGGCAATTATGCCCGCACCACGGCGAAGATGGTCGGGCTTGAGATCCCGGCGATCCCGGTCGAGCACCAGTACATCGTCACCGACGTCGATCCGACGCTGAAGGAATACCGCGAAGCAGGCAATCACGAGCTGCCGGTGCTGCGCGAATCCGACTCCCAGTACTATTTCCGCGAGGAACGTCACGGCTGGATCCTCGGTCCCTATGAGCGCTTCGCCCCGGCCTGCTTCGTCGACGGCGTGCCCTCGACCTTCGAGAAGGATCTCTTCCCGGGCGATCTCGAGCGCCTGATGCCGCATGTCGAGGCCTGCATGGCCCGCGTGCCCTCGTTCGAGAATGCCGGCATCAAGGACATCGTGAACGGCCCGATCTCCTACACGCCGGACGGAAACCCGATGGTGGGTCCGGCCTTCGGTCTGGAGAATTTCTGGATCTCGGAAGGGCACAGCTTCGGCGTGACCGCGGCAGGTGGTGCCGGCTGGCAGCTCGCCAACTGGATCATCGATGGCGAACCGTCGGTCGACATGATCGGCGTCGACCCGCGGCGCTTCGGTGTGGTTTCCAAGAACTACGCCAAGATCAAGAACGAGGAAGCCTACGAGCACGTCTTCGTCAACCACTACCCGATGGAAGAGCGCGAGGCCGGCCGTCCGGCCAAGACCGTGCCGGCCTATCCCCGGCTCGACGCGGCGGGTGCGGTCTGGGGCGCGCGTTTCGGCTGGGAGCGTCCGAACTGGTTTGCGCCGAAAGGTGTGGAGCGTGAGGACGTCTATTCGTTCCGCCGCTCCAACTGGTTCGAACATGTCGGCAACGAGGTCCGTACCATGCGCGAACGGGTCGGATTGCTGGAGCTGTCCTCCTTCGCCAAATACGAGGTCGAGGGACCGGGCGCGCGGGCCTGGCTGGACCGCATGGTCGCGAACGCCATTCCGAAGGGCATTGGCCGCATCAATCTCTGCCACGCGCTGAACCCGTCCGGTTCCGTACGTTCGGAATTCACCATCACCCGGATGGCGGACGGCCTCTGGGGTGAGCGCTTCTTCGTCATCGGCCCCGGTGCCGGCCACGATTACGATCTCGACTTCCTGCAGAAGCAGTTGCCGCGCGACGGGTCGGTCTATCTCAAGGACATCACGACCCAGTACGGCGTCTTCGTGCTGGCCGGTCCGGACGCCCGCAAGGTGCTGCAAAAGCTGGCGGACGCGGATATCTCGAACGAGGCCTTCCCTTGGCTCACCATGCAGGAAATCCCCGTCGGCTACTGCCCGAAGGTCCGGGCGCTCCGGGTGAACTTCGTCGGCTCGCTCGGATGGGAACTGCATCATCCGATCGAGTATCAGTTGCATCTGTTCGACGCTCTGATGGAGGCCGGCAAGGAATACGATATCGGCCTCGTCGGCATGCGTGCGATGGATTCGATGCGCCTTGAGAAGACCTACCGCCTCTGGGGCACGGACCTGAACGCGGAGAACACCCTGCTCGAAGCCGGCCTGAAGCGCTTCGTGCGCCTGAACAAGGGCGAGTTCACCGGCCGGGAGGCGCTGGTGCGGCAGCAGGAAGAGGGTGTTCCCAACACCTACTGCACCATCGAGATCGATGCCGACGACGCCGATCCCTTCGGCAACGAACCGGTCTTCATGGACGGCGAGGTGGTCGGCCGCGGAACGGCAGGCGGCTACGGTCACTATGTCGGCAAGTCGCTGATGCTCGGCTATATCCGTACCGACAAGGCGGTGATCGGCGCCGAGTGCCAGGTCCGCGTGCTCGACCAGCTCCGCCCGGCCCGCATCGTCGCGGAAAGCCCCTACGATCCGGAGAACCTCGCCCTCAAGGCCTGAGGCATCACAACTCTGGCATCGGGCCCGGGTCGGGCCCGATGCCGTATTTCGGCCTTTTCATTCTCGACTCTCCTGCCTAGATTTTCAGCAGTGACCCGGTTGGCACAAAAAAGTGCCGATATAGCTCAACGATTAATTGCCGGGCGCGACAGGGATGCATCACAGCTAGGACGGGAGAATATCCTTATGAGAATTCATGCGACCGCCTTGGCCGCGATCTTGTCGACGACGATGTTCGTCGGCATCGCGCAGGCCGAGAACGTGCTCCGGTGGACCAGTCAGGGCGATGCCCTCACGCTGGATCCGATGGGCCAGAACGAAGGCCCCACCAACAGTATGAACGGCCAGATCTACGAGCCTTTGGTCAAGCGCGACCGGGATATGGTGCTGGAGGCCGGTCTTGCGGAATCCTGGAAGCCGATGGGCACCACGGGGTGGGAGTTCAAGCTGCGTCAGGGGGTGAAGTTCCACGACGGGGCGGATTTAACCGCCGAGGACGTGGCATTCAGCATCACCCGGGCCCTGGCGAAATCCTCCGACTTCAAGGAACAGGTGAAGTCGATCAAGGAAGTGAAGATCGTTGACGACCACACGGTCCAGTTCATCACCGACGGGCCGAACCCGATCCTGCCGAACGAGCTGACCAACCTCTACATCATGGACAAGGGGTGGTCCGAGAAGAACAACGTCATGGAGCCGCAGGATTTTGCCGCCGGCGAAGAGACCTATGCCGTGCGGAATGCCAACGGTACCGGTCCCTTCATGGTGGAACAGCGTCTTCCGGATGAACTCACCGTGCTGGTCAAGAACCCGAACTGGTGGGGCAATGCGACGGCGGAGCACAATATCGACAAGATCGAGTATCGCCCGATCAAGAATGCGGCGACGCGTGTCGCCGCTCTGCTCTCTGGTGAAGTCGATTTCGTACTCGACGCACCGCTTCAGGACCTGAAGCGCATTGATGCGCAGGATAACCTGAAGACCCTCACCGTGAACCAGATCCGGACGATCTTCTTCGGCATGGATCAGGGCGTCGACGAGCTGCGCAGCTCCGACGTGAAAGGCAAGAACCCGTTCAAGGACAAGCGGGTCCGCCAGGCCTTCTATCAGGCCCTCGACGTCGAGGCGATCAAGCGCGTGGTCATGGAAGGCCTGTCGATTCCGGCCGGTATCATCACGTCGCCCGGAGTGCACGGCTATACCAAGGAACTCGACAAGCGGCGCCCGTTCGATCCGGCGGCGGCGAAGAAGTTGCTCGCCGATGCCGGCTATCCGGACGGCTTCACGGTTCAGCTCGACTGTCCGAACAACCGTTACAACAACGATGAGAAGATCTGCCAGGCGGCGGTGGCCATGCTGGCGAAGATCGGTGTGACGGTGAAGCTGGACGCGATCCCGAAGAGCCAGCATTTCCCGAAGATCAAGAACCGGGTCAGCGACTTCTACATGCTGGGCTGGGGCGTTCCGACGCTCGATTCCCACTATGTCTTCAGCTACCTGTTCCACAGCAAGGGCGGCTGGAACGGCACCGGCTTCGCCAATGCCAGGGTGGACGAACTGACCGACACGTTCGCCGTCGAAACCGACCTCGCGAAACGGGACCAGATGATCGCCGAGGCCTGGAGCATCGTGAAGGACGAGATCGTCTATCTGCCGATCCATCACCAGGTGATCGGCTGGGGCATGTCGACCAAGCTCGATCTGCCGATCCTGCCGAACGATTCTCCGCAGTTCCGCTGGGCGAAACTGAACTAACAGCGTGCTGGGTGCGGGAGGCGGCGGAGTATCCGCCGCCTTCACGCTTTCAGACATGATTCCCGATATCAGGCGAGCCCTACGCGCATGATCACTTATATCGCGCGCCGCATGCTTCAGGCCCTTGTGGTTATGGCTGCGGTGTCATTCATTTCGTTTTCGCTGTTCAATTATGTTGGCGACCCGGTCGATAACATGGTCGGCCAGGAGGCCACGCTTGAGGACCGCCAGCGGATCAGGGAGGTGCTGGGACTGGAGGACCCGTTCTTCGTCCAGTATGCCCGTTTCCTCCAGAACGCGGTGCAGGGCGAGTTCGGGATTTCCTACCGGACCAAGCGCTCGGTCTCGGAGATGATCATCGAGCGGCTTCCCGCCACTTTGGAACTGGTCTTTGTCTCCGCCCTGATCGCCCTCGGTCTCGGGATTCCGCTCGGGGTCTATACCGGGATCAACCGGTCGAGCTGGATCAGCAAGTCGGTTCTCACGGTCTCGCTCGTCGGGGTCAGCCTGCCGACCTTCATCATCGGCATTGGCCTGATCTACATCTTCGCGGTCCATCTTGGCGTATTGCCGTCCTCGGGACGGAGCGGGACGGTCGATCTCGGAGGCTGGCGGACGAGTTTTCTGACTTTCGACGGCTGGCGCAGCATCGTCCTTCCGGCCCTCACGCTCAGCCTCTTCCAGGTCACCATGATCCTGCGTCTGGTCCGCGCCGAGATGCTTGAGATCATGCGTACCGATTTCATCAAGTTCGCCCGCGCCCGCGGCCTTCCTGACCGCAAGGTGAACTACAGCCACGCTCTGAAGAATACGCTGGTCCCGGTGATCACCATCATCGGCCTCAATATCGGCGGTCTGATCGCCTTCTCGCTGATCACCGAGACGGTCTTCCAGTGGCCCGGCACCGGGCTGATGTTCATCCAGGCGGTGGATTTCGTCGATGTCCCGATCATGGCCGCCTATCTCTGTTTCGTGGCGCTGATCTTCGTCACCATCAATCTCGTCGTCGACATCCTCTATTTCGTCATCGATCCGCGCTTGCGCGCGGAGGGGGGGCACTGAGCCATGGCCGTTTCGCAGGACGACAAGAGACCCTCGCTCTGGGCGCGTCTGAATGACAACGACGTCGTCTATTCTTTCTTCCATTCGCCCCTCGCCATGGCGGCTGCGCTGGTGACCGCGATCATGGTGCTGACTTCCTTCGGGGCCCCTCTGGTCGCGCCATACGATCCGTTCGATCCGGCGCAGATCTCGCTCTGGGACGGCAAGAAGCCGCCGGCCTGGGAGGAGGGCGGTGATCCCGCCTATCTGCTCGGCACCGACAACCAGGGCCGGGATATGCTCTCGACCATTCTCTATGGCGGGCGGATCTCGCTGCTGGTCGGTTTCGCCTCGGTCTTTCTCGGCATGTTCCTCGGCGTGATGCTTGGCGTGATCAGCGGCTATGTCGGCGGCTGGTTCGAGACGATCATCATGCGCCTCGCGGATATCCAGCTCACCATCCCCGGAATTCTGACCGCGATCCTGATCAACGGCATCCTGCGCTCCGTGCTGCCGCCGGAGCTGCGGGACGAGCTGGCGATCTATGTCGTCATCCTCGCGATCGGGCTGAGCGACTGGCCGCAATTCGCCCGCGTCGCCCGCGGCGCGACGCTGGTAGAGGCCAGGAAGGAATATATCCAGGCCGCGCGCGTGATCGGCCTCCGTCCCTTCCTGATCATGGCCCGCCATATCGTGCCGAACGTGATGCGCCCGGTCTTGGTGCTGGCGACGATCGGTCTCGCGCTTGCGATCATCGCCGAGGCCACGCTCAGCTTCCTCGGCCAGGGCGTGCCGCCGACGACGCCGTCGCTCGGCACACTGATCCGGGTCGGTAACGAGTATCTCTTCTCCGGCCTCTGGTGGATCACCTTCTTCCCGGCCATCGCGCTGGTCGTTCTGGTTCTCGCGGTGAACCTGCTCGGCGACTGGCTGCGCGACACGCTGAACCCGAAACTGCGGTGACGGTCCGATGAGCCTGCTCGAAATCAAGAACATGACGGTGGAGTTCCCGACGCGGCGCGGGATCTTCACAGCGGTGCGCGACGTCAGCCTCTCGGTCAGTCCGGGCGAGATCCTCGGGGTGGTCGGGGAGTCCGGCGCCGGCAAGTCGACCATCGGCAATGCCGTCATCGGCCTGCTCGAGCCGCCCGGGCAGCTCGCCGGCGGCGAGATCTATCTCAAGGGCCAGCGCATCGACGATCTCGACGAGGACGATCTCCGGGGCGTCCGTGGCAAACGGATCGGCATGATCTTCCAGGATCCGCTGACCTCGCTCGATCCGCTGCAGACCATCGAGCAGCAGCTGATGGAGACCATCCAGTTGCATCTGAAGCTGGACGACGACGCCGCGCGGGCCAATGCGGTCGGGCTGCTCGACCGGGTCGGCATCCCCGATCCCGAGGTCAGGATCAAACAGTATCCGCACCAGTTCTCCGGCGGGATGCGCCAGCGCGTTGTGATCGCGCTCGCGCTCTGCGCGAACCCGGAGGTGGTGATCGCCGACGAGCCGACCACGGCACTGGATGTCTCGATCCAGGCGCAGATCCTCGAGCTGATGCGCGAGCTCTGCCGTGAGCGCTCCGTCGGCATGATCCTGATCACCCACGACATGGGGGTGATCGCGGATGTGACCGACCGGGTCGCGGTGATGTACCGCTCGCGCCTCGTGGAGGAAGGGCCGACGGAAAAGATCCTCGGCAACCCTGACCATCCCTACACCAAGAGCCTGATCAGCGCCGTGCCACGCCCCGACGTGAGGCTCGCGCGCTTCCCGGTGGTGGAATATATCGAGAGCGCCGGCGACCGGCGGGACAGCATCGACATTGCCACCCACTGGCTCGGCGCTGGAAGGGGCGAGAAGGCTCCGGACGGCACCATGCTTAGGATCGAGGACCTGCAGGTCCGCTTCCTGACCCGCTTCAGCTTCTTCAAGAAACACCGGCTCTATGTCGACGCGGTGGATCATGTCTCCTTCGACATCCGGCAGGGCGAGGTCTTTGGTCTGGTTGGTGAGAGCGGCAGCGGCAAGTCGACCATCGCGCGGGCCATCGCCGGGCTCTACAAGCCGAAGGGCGGGCACATTCATTTCGCCGGCGCTGACCTGACCGCGGTGAAGAGCGAGGCGGAGATGGACCGCTATCGCCGGCAATTGCAGATGATCTTCCAGGATCCCTATTCCTCGCTGAACCCGCGCATGAAGGTGATGGACATCGTCGCCGAACCGATCCGTTTCCACGGCCTCGCCGCGAGCGGGGCGGAGACGCGGCGGATCGTCCTGGATCTGCTGGAACATGTCGGGCTAGGGGCCGAGGCCGCGCGGAAATATCCGCACGAGTTTTCCGGCGGCCAGCGCCAGCGCATTTCCATCGCCCGTGCGCTCGCCACCCGGCCGCGCTTCCTGATCTGCGACGAGCCAACCTCGGCGCTCGACGTCTCGATCCAGGCGCAGATCCTGAACCTGCTGAAGGACCTGCAGGCGGAGCTCGGACTCACCATGCTCTTCATCAGCCACGACCTGCCGGTGATCCGGCAGATGTGCGACCGTGTCGGCGTGATGCGGCACGGCAAGCTGGTCGAGGTGGCGGAGACCGAGACGCTGTTTCAGTCGCCGCAGCATCCCTATACACGTCATCTGCTGGACCTGATGCCGAAACTCGAGGTGCTCTCGCACGAGGCCATCGCCGGTCTGGAGGTGGCGGACTGAGCGCGATGACGGATTGCGGTCGGCTTGCCCGGCGACGACCGCTCGTCCGTGGCATCATTCAATAGGCGGTTGACCGGTTTGAGGGAAATCCACCTCCGCATACACGGTAAATTTGTTTGACCTCTTTCTCCGTCAGGCTCTAGTAGAATCAGCTCAATAACGTTGGGGAAATGAGATGGCTGTTAAATTTCACGAGACCGCCAAAGGCGACGGTGTCGAGGTCGGGTCTCCTGACCGTCCGGGAAACATCATCGTGCTTCCGGAAGCCGGGGACGCGACGGACTGGCACAAATATGGCGCCGGCGAGACCTATTCCATCAGAGCGATGACGCCGTTCAAGTTCCGGCGCGAGGTTCGCCGCGAAGACGGCAGTACTGACGTGGAAGAGTACGATCTTCAGCCGGAATCGATCATAACCCGGTCAGGTCCGTTCGAGCACCGGGTGATCAATCTGTCGGAGCGCGGGGCCGTTTTCTGCAAGAGAAAACATCAGTAATCCTACCTGATTACGCAGTGAGTCGGGCCTTGCTTTAGATCCGACTTCCTGCTCTCATATCAACTTACGACTCATTTGAGAGCGCTCGCGATCTCTAGGGTTTCCTATGGTCTAAGGCCTGGCTTCGAGAGTTTTTCGAATGACAAAACCGAAGTCCAGGCCATCGTCCGGCGGTTCCGGATGGAAATTGAGCCGCCTTGCGGATCTCTCGAACGATCTGGTGGCATCGACCAGCCTCTTGGAGCTTCGAGACCTCATTGCCTCCCGGTTGGCCGAGATCCTCGGATGTGATCGTGTCCTTCTCGTGGTCAGGGGTGAGGGTGGTCGGGCGGAGGTCGTTGAACCGAAGCGTCCAGCGGAGGTCGCGGATCTTGCGGTTGTCGGTGAGCTTGCGGACGCCTGCTTTCGCGGCCGCGATACGGTAGCGCAGTCCTGGTTCCCGGCCGAAGATCCTGACCGTCTGTCGGCCATTGCGGCGCCGCTTGTCGTCGCAGGAGATATCCTTGGCGCGGTCGTGGCCATGTCCGAAAACGCGGATGCGTTCTCCGGCACCGACCGGGAAATCATTCGCTCCGTCGCGGCGCCGACGGCGGCAATGCTGTTTGCATTCCGTAACGGTGCCGGCGACCTCGCCGCGGAACGGGACCGTTCCCGTCGGTTGCATGAAGATCTGGAAGCTGCACTCCAGGCCATCCCGCATCCCATCGTGATCTACGACAAGGACTTCAATTTCCGCGCCTGGAACGACGCTTTCGTCGAGATTCAGGGATACTCAAACGAGCTCATGCAGAAAATGGGCGGGATGGCCGGCCTGTTGCGGTACGAGCTCGAGACGAAAAAATCGACTCCCGGTATGACTTTCGACGAAGTCTGGGAGCAGTACCAGAGATACTACAAGACGCCGGATCTCGATTATTCGTACCAATATTGGCCGAAGCGCGGAAAACACATCGAGCGCAGAACGCGGCAGACGGCATCCGGAGGCTGGGTTTCCGTTCTGGTCGACGTCACCGACTGGATGAACGATCAGGAAGAGATCCAGAGAGCAAAAGAGGATGCCGAAGCTGCCGCGCGCGCCAAGGCGACCTTCCTCGCGAATATGAGCCACGAGATCCGGACACCGCTGAACGCGATCATCGGGTTCACCCAACTGGTGCTGCGGGGAGATCTCAGCGACAAGCATCGCGAACAGCTCACACAGGTCGAAGGTTCCAGCCAGCTGCTGCTGAGGATTATCGACGACATTCTCGATTTTTCCCGGATCGATGCGGGGATGCTCGAACTGGAGCAGGTTTGCTTCAGCCGCGACGATATCCTCAACAATGTGCTGACGCTGGCGGGCAACCAGATACGCTCGCCCGACGTTGATCTGTATCTGTCGGTCGGCGACGGCGTGCCGGAGAGCTTCGTCGGCGATCCGCTCCGTCTCGCACAGGTTCTGCTCAATCTCACCAGCAATGCCGTCAAGTTCACCCGCCGCGGAGCGATCACGCTGAGAGTTTCCCTTGTCGGACGGGAAACCGGAGGTGCGACCGTGCGGTTCGACGTTATCGACTCAGGCATCGGAATGACGCCGGATCAGGTGGCGAAGCTGTTCAAGGCCTTCAGTCAGGCGGATTCTTCCACGACCCGGCAATATGGCGGAACCGGTCTCGGGCTGGCGATTTCGCGCGCGCTCGTGGAACTGATGGGAGGGGAGATCGGCGTCGAGAGCGAGATCGACCGGGGCAGCACCTTTCATTTCACTTTGAAGCTCGCCGTCGCGGAGGAATTGGAAACCTCCCTGGCCGCGCGTCAGGATGAGGGTGCCGGGTGGCTGCGGGCCCTGATTGTGGATAGGGCCGAGATAGGACGGAACCTGGTCTCGGCGGCTCTGGCGCGCGCCGGTGCCTTGGTTGACGCCGCGGCGGACTGCGACGAGGCCGCAAGAGCGATCGGAACGGCGACATCGCCGTTCGATCTGGTTGTCCTCGATCGGGCGTTGGCCAGCCCGGAAAATGCCGCCCGGCTGCGGCACGCTCTCGGTGAAAGGGGTGACGCCGCGGGCTCCCGGACCGGCCGCAGGATTCTGGTCGCCGCAAGTGGCTTCCAGGCCGACGAGGACAGCTTGCCGGAGGGCGTGGACGGCCTGATGGCAAAGGCCGTTCCGCCGGCACAGATGCGCGACCTGTTGCTCAAGCAATTCGGGCTGCGGTCTTCCGCCATCGGTCCCGATTTGGATCGCGAACAGCAGCTCTCCGCCGACTTGAGCGGTATGTCCGTGCTCGTCGTCGAGGACAATGCGGTGAACCAGAAGGTCGCCCGGGAGATGCTGGAGCGGATCGGGATCCGTGTGACGGTCGCGGCGAACGGGCGCGAGGCGGTTGAGAATGTCCTGTCGCGGCCGGCGTCCGGATTCTCTGCCATTCTGATGGATCTTCAATTGCCGGAGATGGACGGCATCACGGCCGCACGCAAGATACTCGGCAATCCGGCCTACCGATCGGTTCCGATCATCGCCATGACCGCAAATGCCTTCGGTGAGGACCGGGTCCGTACGCGCGAGGCCGGCATGGTCGATCACATCGCGAAACCGATCGACCCGGTCAAGCTCTATGAAACGCTCGCACGGCATACGAGGCCGGTGGCGGTTTCTGGCTGATCGGAGACGATGTACCAGAAGACCGTTGAAGTTGGCTCGGCGCGTGGCAAGTTAGTGTGGTAATCCCTGCCCCCATGATGGGAGCTAATACTCGCCATCCCGCCTTGGATGAAAGATGCCTGACTTCATCGACCTGAAATCCCGCGCCGTGCTCTCCATCTCCGGAGCGGACGCGCGCAAGTTCCTGCAGGGCCTCGTCTCCAACGACGTCGAGAAGGTGACGCCGGAGCGGGCGATCCATGCCGCCTTCCTGACGGCGCAGGGCAAGTATCTCTTCGATTTCTTCATTGCCGAGGTCGCGGGCGCGCTGCTGCTCGACTGCGAGGCCGCGCGGCTGGCCGACTTCCAGAAGCGCCTCCGGCTCTACAAGCTGCGCTCGAAGGTCGAGATCGCGGACGCATCCGAGCTTTATGCCGTGCTCGCGGTGACAGGCGACGGCGCGGCGGCCACGCTCGGGCTTGCTGGCGAGGCGGGCGCGGCGAGGGAGTTAGAGGGCGGCACGGTCTTCGTCGACCCGCGCCATGCCGGTCTTGGCGCGCGGGTGATCGTGGAAAAGGACAGGCGCGACGCGCTCCTTGCCGGGGCCGGACTTTCCGAAGGCACGCAGGAGGCTTACGACCGCGCTCGCATCCGCCTCGGCGTGCCGGACGGGACCCGCGACATGCAGGTCGAGAAGACCGTACTGCTGGAAGCCGGGTTCGACGAGCTGAACGGCGTCGACTGGCAGAAGGGCTGCTACATGGGCCAGGAACTGACCGCGCGGACCAAGTATCGCGGCCTGGTGAAGCGCCGCCTGATGCCGGTGAAGATCCTCGACGGCGAGATGCCGGCTCCGGGCACCCCGATCCTGCGCGACGACCGCGAGGTCGGCGAGATCCGCTCCGGCTCCGGTGACATGGCGCTCGCCATGCTCCGGCTGAACGTGCTGGAGGATCTGGAGCATGCCGTGCTCAGCGCGGGCGGCAGCACGGTGATGCCGGTGAAGCCGGACTGGGCGACGTTCTAAAATAAAGCCTGGTTTTCGGTGCAACCTAAACTCAGTCTTGGGACATGAGCAGCTTTTTGGCCTCCTCTAGACACCCTGGATAGCAAATTTGAGAGGTCGTGCAGGCCCGATCGCGCGTTGAATTGAGAATATCCAAAGGCGTTCGGCCGCTTTTGTCTCTTGCGGTTTTATCGACACCGGCGTCGATAAATCTCTTCATCACATCGATCATCGGGCTGTGGCGCTTCGGCGAACCAAAAGGGCGGCATTCATGGTTGATAGCCGGTATTATCCGGTGAATTGCATTCTGGCCATTTTCATAGATAAAAGTCGGATCAGCGCCATGATCCAATAGAAAGTTGATCATTTCTGTATTTGGCGACTTACCGAATCCAAAATCATACACATCGATCGCGTCCTGTAGATTTGTCTTTTTTGTCGGAGTCGGTAGGTTTGTTTGAAGCCCCCTGCCAATCAAATAATCAAGCATTGTTCTGTCTACGCAATCGTAGAGTGAAAATATTAAAGAATTTATGGTTGGGTGAATAATTTTGCCGGTAATTTTATCTTTGTGACCGTTTATATTTGCTCCATGTTCGAGCAGAAGGTCCAAAATTTCGTACGCTGAATTTCTCCATTCAGCGCAATGCTTCTGGTGGTCAGAATAACCAAAGCCGCGGGGTGTGAAATAACCCGGAGCCGAAGCAAAAATTCGGCCAATCGGGACCGAGGATGGCCACTTGGTTGATCCAAAATTCGGATCGGCCCCGTTTTCAAGCAGGAGCCGTACCGCCGCAGCATCGGCTCTTTCTGTTGCGAACATCAGCGCCGTCTCTCCGTTCGGTCCCAGGCCGACATCGACAAGCGGAATTTCATCCAGGAAGCTCTGTGTGATCGGCAGAGAATTCCCTCTCGCGCGCGCTTCGAACTCTTCGTTCAAGGTATCGAGCTGTTTCTGGACTTTTTGCAGTTCGCGATATTCGCCGGTCAGCGCGCCGGGCCATTCGTTACTGCCATCGTTGAAGACTTCGAGATTTCCTTGCGCGAACACGGTGCCGGCAAATAGCCAAGCACCCAGGAAAATCGCAATGAAATTTCCGATGGACCAATGAAGCATTCGGGTGACCGCCATTGCGCTAAAATTGAATCGTGCGAACAATATGCTCGTGTGGCTCTTCGAGGCCAAGCCATCGGTAACGCACATTACTGCCGGTGGAGCTGCTGCCCTCTCCCAATTCCCGGCCTTCCGGCACCATTGATATGCCGGCTCTTCGCTTGTGCGAAAGGATGGCGGCCCATACCCTGCCATTGTGTCCTATATCCATTCGCTGAAGCTCTATTCCGCCCGTCTGCCGGCCCCGGTCCGCGGCGTGCTGCTCATGGCCCTTGCCGCGGCTATGTTCGTCTGCATGCACGCCATCATCCGCGACCTCGGCAAGAACGAGGGACTGCACCCCTTCGAGATCGCCTTCTTCCGCAGCTTCCTAGGCCTGTTCGTTCTGGCCCCGCTGCTGATCCGCCAGCGCTTCCGGCCGCTCCACACCAACAATCTGAAGCTCCTGTTCCTGCGCGGCGCGGTGAATTCGGCGGCGATGCTGATGTTCTTCTACGGCCTCTCGGTCACGCCGCTGGCGGAGGCGACGGCGCTCGGCTTCACCGCGCCGCTCTTTGCCACGCTGCTGGCGATGCTGTTTCTCGGCGAGGTGGTGCGGCTCCGGCGCTGGGTCGCCATCCTGATCGGCTTCGCCGGAACGCTGGTGATCATCCGGCCGGGGATGGTGGATGTCGGTCTCGGGCCGCTTCTGATCCTCGCCGCGACCGTGGTCTGGTCCTTCGCGCTGATCATCATCAAGTTCCTGACCCGGACCGAATCGAGCGTCACCATCACGGTCTATGCCTCGATCTTCCTCTCGCCCTTCACGCTCGCCGCCGCCGCCTTCTTCTGGCGCTGGCCGACACCGGAGGAGGCGGGCTGGCTCTGCCTGATCGCGCTGCTCGGCACCGTCGCGCAGACGGCGATGAACCAGTCGCTGAAGCTGGCCGACGCCTCGGTCGTGCTGCCGGTCGATTTCAGCAAGCTGATCTGGGCCGCCTTCATCGGCTTCGTGATCTTTGAGGAGCTGCCGGACATTTACACCTGGATCGGCGGGGCGATGATCTTCGTCTCCACGACCTATATCGCGGTGCGCGAATCCCGGCTGAAGAAGCAGGCGGCAAAAGCTGCGGCATAAAGCGCGGCCCGGTTGACCCGGAGCCGCTTCCCGCGCATAAGCAGCCCGAATTCCGTAACTCCACTTTCAGAACGGGTCCCGAAAGATGGCTGCCGATCTCGTCCGCGTTTCCCGCGCCCTCATCTCCGTTTCCGACAAGACCGGGCTCGTCGAGCTCGGCAAGGCGCTCGCCGCGCACGGCGTCGAGATCCTCTCGACCGGCGGCACCGCGAAGGCGCTGGCCGCCGCCGGCGTGCCGGTCAAGGAGGTCGCGGACCATACCGGTTTCCCCGAGATCATGGACGGACGGGTGAAGACCCTGCACCCGGCGATCCATGGCGGCCTGCTGGCGCTGCGCGACAATGAAGAGCACGTCGCGGCGATGGAAAAGCATCAGATCGCCCCGATCGACCTTCTGGTCGTGAACCTCTACCCGTTCGAGAGCACGCTCGCCTCCGGCGCCGGCTACGACGAGTGCGTCGAGAATATCGATATCGGCGGCCCGGCGATGATCCGCGCGGCCTCCAAGAACCACGGCCATGTCGCGACCGTGGTCGACCCCGAGGACTATGCCGAGCTGATCGACGAGCTCGACGCCAACAAGGGCGCGACGAGCTACGAACTCCGCCGCAAGCTGGCCTCCATCGCCTATGCCCGCACGGCGGCCTATGACAGCGCCATCTCCACCTGGCTGGCGAACGAGATCGGCGACAAATACCCGCGCCGCATCACCTTCTCCGGCTCAGCCCCGCAGATCATGCGCTACGGCGAGAACCCGCATCAGTCCGCCGCCTATTACAGCAGCGGCGATCCGCGCCCCGGCGTCGGCAATGCCGAGCAGATCCAGGGCAAGGAGCTGAGCTTCAACAATCTGAACGACACCGACGCCGCCTTCGAGCTGGTCGCCGAGTTCGACGAGAAGCCGGCCATCGCCATCATCAAGCACGCCAACCCCTGCGGCGTCGCCGTGGCGGACGATCTGGTGACCGCCTACAAGCGCGCCTTCGCCTGCGACACGGTCAGCGCCTTCGGCGGCATCATCGCCGCCAACCGCAAGCTCGACGGCGCGACGGCGGAGGAGATCTCGAAGATCTTCACCGAGGTCATCATCGCGCCGGAGGCGGACGAGGACGCGCGACGTGTGCTCGCCGCGAAGAAGAACCTCCGCCTGCTGCTGACCCACGGCATGCCGGACCCGTCGGCCGCCGCCCGCACCGTGCGCAATGTCGCCGGCGGTTATCTGGTGCAGGACAAGGACAATGGCCGCGTCACGGCTGGCGACCTCAAGGTCGTCACCAGGCGCCAGCCGACCGAGCAGGAACTGGCCGACATGCTGATGGCCTTCCGGGTCTGCAAGCACGTGAAATCGAACGCGATCATCTATGTGAAGGACGGCGCCACCGTCGGCATCGGCGCCGGGCAGATGAGCCGGGTCGACAGCGCCCGCATCGCCGCCTCCAAGTCCCGCGACATGGCGGAGGCCGCCGGCGCCAGCCAGCCGGGCACGATCGGTTCCGTCGTCGCCTCCGACGCCTTCTTCCCCTTCGCCGACGGCCTGCTCTCGGCGGCCGAGGCAGGCGCCACCGCGGTGATCCAGCCGGGCGGCTCCATGCGCGACGACGAGGTGATCGCCGCGGCCGACGAGAAGGGCCTCGCGATGGTCATGACGGGGATGCGTCACTTCCGGCATTGAGGCCGGGCAGTCTCAATGAAGGATATCTTCGGATCTATCGTTTGGCGAGCCGCAGAGCATTCAGTTGATCAGTCGCGATTACGACGCGTGAGCTGCGTGAAGTTTGAGAATGGCTTTTTGAGGTTGAGGCGATAACTAGCTGATTTTTCGGTCTGGTTTGATTAACCTTGATAAGTGGAATTTTGTATTAAGCGCTGAGATGTAGCTGTCTGTGAATCAAAGATGCGAGACGGCGGGGTGAGCATGAAAAGCGGGAATTCTGTTTTAAAAAATACTTTAAGCGGATCATCTAAGGATCCGTATTTAAGAATGCTTAGAAAATCTTTCCCAGAGTTGAACTTCGGTAGTTCCAGTAGGAGGCGATTTTACGAAGTTAAGGTAATACAAAATTGTCAAATAATAGATGAAAAATGCCGATTTCATTCAGGTGTTCTGAGGAATATTTTGGAATATTGGAGGGATTTTTCCGATGATGTGCGGTATGTCGTATTATTTTATTTAAATTCCAATCATAGAGGGAGGATTGAAAGACATTATATGCATTCCCCGAGGGATAAATGGGAGGAGATGATTAAAGTCTCCCTTCAAGGAGTATTTCCAGAGGTTGATACTGATGTCGTAAATTTTATTTCTTCTTTTCCCCCATATAATAGCAATAAAAGTACCGAGAAATTCTATAAAATCATTGATGATCGCGCAAAGAATTTGGATGAGAATCCGAAAATCACGGATTACCAAATTGAAATTGATGAGATTGATGGAAATCTTTCTGAAATTCTCCATTCAATGCAGGTAATCTATCATGACCTTGCTCGAATTAAAAGCGGACAGGTTAGTGTTTCAAAAGAAGAGCCTAGCAATGCGATTGAATTGAAGCGGAATGATTTTTCAGAGAATAGAAATGATTCAATTGATAATAAAAAAGATTTCTTATCAATTAATGTCCCTGAAGATTTCTATAAGAGAAAAGAAAAAATTTTAGATGATATAAATGTGACGCTAGACACGGCACGAGTTGCGTTGTCAGCGATTCGCGATATAAACCCAAATGACCCAAAACAAAGAGATTTAATAGACAACATTGAGGTTTTCTATGTTAAATTGCAAAATTTGAAAAATTCAATTTATGCAATAAGTGAAAAATCAGATAAAAATTACATCGATTCAACCTCTGGCGAAATAAAAGAAATTAGAGATTTTTTCTTTGAGAAAGTATTGAATCCTATGTCGGAGTTAAGTCTTAAGTCCGCGACTGCATATATGTGTTTTGCTGTTGCGACGGCCGGCGTGGAAATGTTTGCCGGCGTTGGAGTCGCGCTTCCTTATCCGGTTGCTCTCGGCGTTTCTGGTGGAACTATTGTGGGGATCAAATTCGGAAACGCAGTTATGAGTTGGGTGAAGAAAATAATTTGAAATCTAGTGAGTTACTTTTTTGGGTTTTGTTTCTCACACATGCCTCAGCGCATGTTTCGCGATCTTCGCCATCACCGACGGCAGACCTGCATCCCCGACCTTCTCGACCGGATGCCAGAAACAGTCCGCCGGTTTCGAGCCCGTGGCGCGGCCGCGATAGACTTCCAGTTCCAGATGGAAATGCGTGAAGGTGTGGCGGACCATGCCCGGCAGCTTCACCCATTCGGTCCGAACCGGCGCCTGGGCGAGGGCGCGGTTCAGCGGCTGCTCCTCTTCCTTCCACTCGCATGACGGGATCTCGACCATGCCGCCCAGGAGCCCGCTTGGCGGGCGGCGGCGGAGCAGGATCTCCCCGCGGCCGTTCGTGATCCAGAAGGCGACGCCCTTGCGGGTCGGCTTCGGCGCCTTCTTTTTCTTCTTCGGCAGTTCCTCCGCTATGCCGGCAATCCGGCCCTCGCAGGCGTGGTTCCAGGGGCAGGTCAGGCATTTCGGCTTGCGCGGTGTGCAGATCGTGGCGCCGAGATCCATCACCGCCTGGGCATAGTCGCCGGGCCTATGGTCGGGCGTGAGGGCGGCGGAGAGCGCCTTCAGTTCCGGCTTGGCGTCCGGCAGCGGGGTCTCGACGGCGTGCATCCTCGCCATGACCCGCTCGAAATTGCCGTCGACCGGGGTCGCGGGGAGGTCGAAGGCGATGGCGGCGATGGCGGCGGCGGTATAGGGGCCGACGCCCGGCAGTGCAAGCAGGCCCTCCTCGGTCTCGGGGAAACGCCCCTTATGCGCGTCGCGCACCACGGTGGCGCATTTGTGCAGGTTGCGGGCGCGGGCGTAGTAGCCGAGCCCGGCCCATTCGGCGAGCACGTCCTCGATCGGCGCGTCGGCCAGCGCGGTGACGTTCGGCCAGCGGGTGAGGAAGCGGGTGAAATAGGGGCCGACGGCAGCGACCGTGGTCTGCTGCAGCATGATTTCGCTCAGCCAGACATGGTACGGGTCCGCCGTCCCGCCCGGCGCGCTGCGCCAGGGCAGGCGGCGGTGGTGGCGGTCGTACCAGTCGAGCAGCAGGGCGGGCAGGGACGCGGGCGCGGACACTTCAGCGAATTTCCATTGGGTCTTTGGCCGGAGCCCTTACATTAGGGCAGGAGGGAAAGGCGGCAATGGCTGACGACGGCACCAAGGAGCAAACGGCGCGCGCAAGGCGCCATTACAGCGGCCTGACGCGGGTCGCCGCCGCCGCGCCGGGACTCGGCGACAAGGCGATGCGGCGGCGCGGCTTCACCGAATCGCGCATCGTCAGCGACTGGCCCGCCATCGTTGGCGAGGTGCTGGCGCTCGATACCGCACCGGAAAAGCTAGCCTTCGCCCGCGGATCGACCGGCGGCGGCACCCTGCATCTGCGGGTCGCGGGCGCGGCGGCGCTCGAGGTGCAGCACCAGATCCCGCAGATCATCGAACGCATCAATACCGTCTTCGGGTACAGCGCCATCGCGCGAATCGCGTTGAAGCAAGGCCCGTTGCCGAAGCGCCGGGAGAGCACGCGGCCGAAGCTGCGGCCGCTCGCCCCGCAGGAGGAAAGCCGGATCCACGAGAGCGTTTCCGGGGTCGGGCGCAGCGATCTCCGGCAGGCGCTGGAGGATCTCGGAAAGGCCGTCGCCGCCCGCTCCAAGGCGAAAAGCGCTGACGGCGACGTGAAAAAACGGACCAATTCCTGACATGATTGCTCAGCAGAGTGTCCGGCGTGGCGGCCGGAAGCCGCGTTTTCAGGTGGTTGCGGGCGGGGAAAAGCCGCACTAGAATTTCAACATCTTGTAACAGGAGGCAATAAGTGCGCCGTAGAACACTAAATCTTGTGTTGGGTCTGGGCCTGATCGCGCCCGTGGCGGGAATGCTGCCGCTGCCGGCGCTGGCCGAGGGCGTGGACATGGAGAAGGCGACCGCGCCCCGGATTCTCGGCAATCCGGACGCAAAGCTGCTGATCACCGAATATTTCTCCATGACCTGCCCGCACTGCGCGCGCTTCCATACCGAGGTTCTGCCGAAGCTGAAGGAAGCCTATATCGACACCGGCAAGATCCGGTTCGAATTCAAGGACTTCCCGCTCGACCAGTGGGCGCTCCGGGCCTCCGCCATGGCGCGCTGCCTCGAAGGCAAACGCTACTTCGCGATGGTCGAAATCCTGATGAAGAAGCAGGAGGCCTGGTCTCGGGCGAACGATCCCTATGGCGCTCTGGTCAAGCTCGGCAAGCTTGCCGGCCTCTCGGAGAAGCAGGTCGAGGACTGCATGAACGACGAGAAGCTGATCGATTACATCCTGAACGAGCGCCTGACGGCGAGCCGGGACCTCGGCATCACCGCGACACCCTCCTTCATGATGAATGGACGCAAGCTCGACAGTGTGTTCACCTTCGAGTCCTTCGAGGAGGCGATCTCGGCCGCGCTCTGAGGCACGGCGCGGGACCGGCATTGAGGAGCGTCTAACGGGTGCATCTCTCCAAACTCCGTCTTTCGGGCTTCAAGTCCTTCGTCGATCCGACCGAGCTCGTGATCGAGGAAGGCATGACCGGGGTTGTCGGGCCGAACGGCTGCGGCAAGTCGAATCTGGTCGAGGCCCTCAGATGGGTGATGGGAGAGACCTCCGCCAAGCAGATGCGCGGCGGAGAGATGGACGACGTCATCTTCGGAGGCACCTCCAACCGGCCGGCCCGCAACCTCGCCGAGGTCGCGCTCCTGGTGAACAACGAGGACCGCACAGCCCCGGCGGCGCTGAACGATTCGCCCGAACTCGAGGTGATCCGCCGGATCGAGCGCAGCAAGGGTTCGGCCTACCGGGTCAACGGCCGCGAGGTCCGGGCCCGCGACGTGCAGCTCCTCTTCGCCGATGCCGGTACCGGCGCCCGATCCGCCGGTCTGGTCAGCCAGGGCCGGATCGGCGCCATCATCAACGCCAAGCCGTCCGAACGGCGCATTCTTCTGGAAGAGGCCGCCAATATCCGCGGTCTCTATACAAGGCGGCGCGAGGCCGAGATCCGGCTCCGGGCGGCGGAAACCAATCTCGAACGGCTGGAGGACGTGCTGAAGGCGCTGGAGGGCCAGCTCCACGGCCTCCGCCAGCAGGCCAAGCAGGCGCAACGCTACCGCACCGTCGCCGAGCAGATCCGCTCCGCCGAATCGGTCCTGCTGCACCGCCGCTGGGAAGCGACCAAGGAGGAGCGGGCCGCCGCCGGCAAGGTACTGGCCGAGGCCTCGGACGCGGTTGCTGCGGCGACGCAGAAGGCGGCCGAGGCGAGTACGGTGCAGACCGAGACCGCGGCGACGCTGCCGTCGCTCCGCGAGGCCGAGGCGGCGGCTGCTGCGGAACTGCAGCGCCTGACCCTGGCGCGGGCCGAACTCGACAACGAGGAGCGCCGGATCGTCACGGCGAAGAGCGAGGCCGAGACCCGTCTCCGCCAGATCGCCGCCGACCTCGAGCGCGAACTCTCGCTGTCGGTGGACGCGGCCGAGGCGCTGGAGCGGTTGCAGGTCGAACATGAAGAGATCGCCGCCGCCCGTGAGGGCGAGGCCGAGGCGCAGGCGGAGGCGAGCGCAGCACTTGCCGAGATCAACCGGGCCGCCGACGCGCTGGAGACCCGGCTCTCCGAGATGACCGAACATATCGCGACCACCGAAGCGCGGCGGGCCAGCCTGCAGCGCCAGGCGCGGATGGCGCGCGAGCAGGTCGAGCGGCTGACCCGGCAGATCGAGAAGCTGGAGGAGGACCGCCAGCGGCTGAAGGACTCGGCGGCGGGACCCGGCGAGGTCGAGGCGGCGGAAAAGGCCGTCACCGATTCGGAAGCGGCGCTGGAAGCCGCCCGCGAGGCCTCCGAGACCTCGGAAACCGCGCGTAACGAGGCGTCCGAGGCGGAAAGTACCGCCCGCGCGGCCCTGCAGGAGGTCGAGTCGGGGCTGGCACGGCTGACCGCCGAAGCCTCGGCGCTGGAACAGATCCTCGCCGGCGACGGAGAGGAGGGCGATGCCGCCCCGATCCTCGATGCTCTTTCGGCGGAGCCCGGCTACGAGACCGCGCTCGGCGCGGCGCTCGGCGACGACCTGACCGCGCCGCTGGTCGAGGGCGAGGCGACCCAGAAACGCTACTGGAGCGGGGTTTCCGGCACGCCGTCCGGCGCCGCGCTGCCCGACAGCGTCGAGCCGCTCGCCGCCCGCATCAAGGCGCCGGCCGCTCTCTCGCGCCGGCTCGCGGCGACCGGCGTGGTCGAGGATTTCGAGACCGCGCGGAAGCTGCAGCCGGCCCTGAAGGACGGCCAGCGTCTGGTCAGCCGCGACGGCGGGCTCTGCCGCTGGGACGGGTTCGTCACCGCGCCCGGCGCGCCGAGCAGCGCCGCCGTGCGTCTGCAGCAGCGCAACCGGCTGGCGGCGCTGAAGAACGAGATCGGCGGGGTCGAGACGACCCGCGCGGCGGCGGCGGAGAAACTCGAGGCGGCGCGCGTCTCCCAACGCGAGGCTGTCGAAGCCGAGAAGGCGGCGCGCGAGGCGATGCGGACCGCGCTTCAGGAGAACGAGACGGCCCGCACCCGGCGGGCAAAGCTGGCGGCGCTGCTGGCCGAAATCGACTCCAAGCTCTCCGCGCTCGACGATACGAAGGTCAGGTATGAGGGCGAGATCGAGGAGGCGGAGCGGCAGCGGACGCAGGCGGAGGCGGCAGAGGTCGAGCTCGACGATGTCGCCAGGCTCCGGGCCGAGAGCGCCGGCTACCGCCAGGAACTCGCCGACAAGCGCAATGCGCTGGCCGAAGCCCGCAGCGCGCATGACAGGCTGATGCGCGAGGCCGAGGCCCGCCGCACCCGCCTCTCCGCCATCGAGGGCGAGATCAAGAGTTGGTCCGACCGCAACGAGCGGGCGGCGGCGCGCAAGGAGGAACTGACCGAGCGCCAGGTCGCCGAGACAACCGAGATAGAGCGGCTGGACGCGCGCCCGGCGGAGATCGAGAAGCAGCGCAACACCCTGATTTCTTCCATTTCCGCCTCCGAGACCAAGCGAAAGACTGCGGCCGACGTGCTGGCGGAGGCCGAAGCGCGGCAGCGCGCGGCAGACGAGACGGCGCGGCAGGCGGACCGCGAACTGGCCGAGGCCCGCGAGGCGCATATCCGCGCCGAAGGCGTGCTGGAGCAGGTCAATCAGGCCATCGCCGCCCTGCGCGAACGGATCCTCGAGCGGCTCGAATGCCGCCCGGACGAGATCCTAGAGAAAGCCGGGATCGATCCGGAAGCGCCGCTGCCGGATGCCGAGGAGGTCAGTCGGCGGCTCGAGCGCCTGACTCAGGAGCGCGAGCGCATCGGCGCCGTCAACCTGCGGGCCGAGCAGGAGGTTGCGGAGCTGGAGGAGAGAATCGCCGGCATGGAGAGCGAGCGCGACGACCTGATCCAGGCCATCGCCCGGCTGCGCGGCGCAATCCAGACCCTGAATCGCGAAGGCCGCCAGCGCCTGCTCGAATCATTCGATCGGGTGAATGCCCATTTCCAGGATCTCTTCACCCGGCTCTTCGGTGGCGGGCAGGCGCATCTGAAGATGGTCGAGGACGACGATCCGCTTGATGCAGGCCTCGAGATCATGGCGAGCCCGCCGGGCAAGAAGATGCAGGTCATGTCGCTGCTCTCCGGCGGCGAGCAGGCACTGACCGCGGTGGCGCTGGTCTTCGCCGCCTTCCTGACCAACCCCTCGCCGATCTGCGTGCTCGACGAGGTCGACGCGCCGCTCGACGACACCAACGTCGACCGCTTCTGCACCCTCTTGCAGGAAATCAGCAAGCAGACGGGTACGCGTTTCCTGGTCATTACCCACCATCGTCTGACCATGGCCCGCATGGACCGGCTGTTCGGCGTGACCATGGCGGAACGGGGCGTCAGCCAGCTGGTTTCCGTCGATTTGGCGGGCGCGGTCGAGCTCCGAGACGCGAGTTAGCCGGTGGCGGTCTGCCGCACCTTCTTTAAAATCTATTGAAATCAATTAGTTGTAGGCTTTTTCGCGCTGCGGCTTCCGCCTTGACAGGGGGAGGGTGCCTCCGTATGTTTGCGGCGCTTTTGCGGGTCAGGCCTGCGGAAGCGGGGTACTTCACCGGCTTCGGCCGTTCGGGATCGCTCCATGACAGGTGAAAAACCTAGCGATCCTCCCTCGCTGGACGATCTGGATGCCAGATTGCGCCGGGCCCGGGGAGAGGATCAGGGAGAGAGCGGGCCGAAGGGAACGCGTGGTTCGGTCGCCACCGAAGGTCTCGGCATGGCGATGCGGATCGGCGTCGAACTGGTTGCCGGCGTCGGCGTCGGGGCCGGTATCGGGTACCTCTTGGACAGTTGGCTTGGGACCGCTCCCTGGCTGCTCATACTGTTCTTCTTCCTGGGCGCTGCCGGCGGCATGATGAATGTCTACCGCGCCGCGACGGGAGAGGGGTTGCAGGTGGGATACAAGCGGTCCTCGACGAACAAACGGTCTGACGGACAGGCCGGGGACGAGTAAGGGGAACGAGGCGTGGCATCACCGGTCGCACAGTTTGAGCTGAAAACGCTGATCCCGATCGAGGTCGGCGGTGTCGATCTCTCCTTCACCAATTCCGCCGCCTGGATGGTTCTGGCGATCGCTGGCGTGACCGCGTTCCTGACGCTGTCCATGAGCGGACGCCGCCTGGTTCCGGGCCGCTGGCAGCTGATGGCCGAGCTCTCCTACGAGTTCATCGCCAATATGGTGAAGGACAATGTCGGCAGCGAGGGACGCAAGTACTTCCCCTTCGTGTTCTCCCTCTTCATGTTCATCCTGGCCTGCAACCTCTTCGGCATGCTGCCCTACAGCTACACGCCGACGAGCCAGATCATCGTCACTTTCGCCATGGCCTTCGTGGTCTTCATCGGCGTGACGATCATCGCGCTCGCGCGCCACGGCCTGCACTTCTTCACCTTCTTCTTCCCGTCCGGCGCGCCCGTCTACATGGCGCCGCTGTTGATCCCGATCGAGGTGATTTCCTACTTCGTGCGTCCGGTCAGCCTCTCCGTTCGTCTCTTCGCGAACATGATGGCCGGCCACACCATGCTGAAGGTGTTCGGCGGCTTCGTCATCGCCCTCGGCGTGTTTGGGGTTGCACCCCTTGCCCTGATTGTGGCACTGACCGCCTTCGAAATCCTGGTGGCGGTGCTTCAGGCATACGTTTTCACCATTCTCACCTGCCTCTACCTGCACGATGCGATCCATCTGCACTGAGGCCTGAGACGAACTGAACGCGGGCCGGGTGACCGGCCCGTTTTGTGAACTACGTGATCCAAAGGAAGGACTAGATCATGGACGTTGAAGCCGCGAAGATGATTGGCGCCGGTATCGCTGTTATCGCCCTCATGGGTGTCGGCGTTGGTATCGGAAACATCTTTTCCACGCTCGTTGCCTCCATCGCCCGCAACCCGGCGGCCCGCGGTGAAGTCTTCGGCATCGGCATCCTGGGCTTTGCCCTGACGGAAGCCGTCGCGCTGTTCGCGCTGCTGATCGCGTTCCTCATCCTGTTCTCCTAAGACCGGTTTTCCGGGAGCCGGCTCCGGCCGGCTTCCGCGGTTTCAAGTGAGTACTGGAACGGAATTGGACGGCGGCATGACACGCTATCTCAAGAACTCGGCTGCGTTCGGGATCACCGGAGCGCTCGCTCTGGCGACCGAAGGTGCGCTGGCTGCCAGCGATCATGGTGGCGGCGGGACTCTGCCGCAGCTCGATATCGGTACGTTCCCGACACAGGTCTTCTGGCTCTTCGTCACGTTCATCGTGCTCTACATCGCGATGACGAAGATCGCGATCCCGCGTATCGAGTACGTGCTTGAAGAACGGCACAGCAAGCTCGCGGAAGATCTCGACAAGGCCGGCAAGCTGAAGGCGGACGCCGAAGAGGTTCAGGCCAATTACGAGAAGGCGCTGGCCGATGCCCGCGGCTCGGCCCATGAACTGGTCGGCGCGGCCAAGGAAGAAGCTTCCAAGGCGAATGCCAAGGCCGAGGCCGAGGCGGATGCCGCCGCCGTGAAGAAGGTCAAGGAAGCCGAGGCAACGATCGAGGCCGCGCGCACCGAGGCTCTCTCCAACGTCAAGGACGTGGTGAGCGAGGTTGCCGGTGAAGCGGTGCAGAAGCTGATCGGTGTCAAGGTTACCAAGACCGAGCTCAACAAGGCCGTGGCCGCAGCGATGGAGGCAAAATAATGCTCCAGGATCCGACTTTCTGGGTCGCGATTGCCTTCGTCATCTTCGTCGTCGTGGCGATCAAGCCGGTGGTCTCGAAGATCGGCGGCATGCTGGACGAGAAATCCGCTGCCATCGCGGCTCAGCTGCAGGAAGCCGAGTCTCTGCGCGAAGACGCCCAGGCGGCTCTCGCCAACTACCAGCGCCTGCAGCGTGACGCCCTCAAGGAAGCCGAGGAGATCGTCTCCCACGCCAAGGAAGAGGCCGCCCGCATCCGCAAGGACGCGAAGGAGCACCTCGCCGAGACCCTGAAGCGCCGGGAAGAACAGGCGGCCGAGAAGATCGCTCGCGCCGAGGCCCAGGCCCTGCAGGATGTGCGCAATCAGGCGGTCGAGCTTGCCATGGCGGCGACCGGCAAGCTGCTTGCGGACAAGGTGACCCCCGAGGTCAATGCCAAGATCCTGAAAAGCGCTGTGGACGAGCTTCCGGGCCGTCTCCAGTAAACCACTCGAACGAGTCACGAAAGAGCCCCGCTTCGGCGGGGCTTTTTTATGCGCAGTACCTGTAAATCTTTATCTGTATTGCCGGTTTTCTCCACAAAAGAGTCATTTGTATAGCTGGCCTGCCGCTTCTAAATCGAGCCGAAGCAACCCGGCGCGCCGCATCGTTCGAACACATTGATTTGCGGCCCGCTCGCCCACGCAGTGCGAGACATCAATGACGGATTTCGCCCTCGACCGCAGCGACACGAATACCGGTGTCGATGAGACGGCACGGAGAAAGGGGCTTGGCGCGCGCATCAGCACGAAGCTCGTCGTCTCCGCCGCCGCGACCACCGCCCTTGTCTTCGCGGGGCTGCTGATCGCCATCTTCCAGATCTTCTCGATGGTCTCGGTCCAGGAAGAGGCGCGCGCCGCACTTCTCCGGGCCATGAACCAGGACCTGCGCGCCGAGGTCATGAAGCTTCAGCAGGCCTATTTCGAGATCCCGCGCCGCCTCGAAGTCAATCCGGCCGCAGAATTGCAGGTCTGGGCGCTGGAAAACGGTGCGCGGGAGGAGATCCATACGGGGCGGGATGCGATCGTCGCCCGCTACAAGCAGCGGAAGCAGCGCCGGGACGTTCAGAAGGCCGGCGCCTTCGCGGTAGAGCCATTCGAGGGTGGAACCGCCGTCTCCTTCGGCATTTTCGAGAGCGGCGAATATACTGAAGCTGTCCGCGAACTCCGCATTCCCGGCATCACCCCCGATGAGGCCGAGCGAAAGATCGAGGATCTGTTCAATTCGGGCGGCGTGGAGCAGCGCGTCGCACTGCTGAAAGGGCAGCTTGCCGACGAAGCGCTGGCGGCCGAGCAGGTGCGCAACGCCCTGATCGAGGAGAATGAGAAGATCCGCGCCACGGAGGAGGAGCTTGCCGCCTTCGCAGAGCGTGCCCGGGCGCTGCTCGCGGCCTTCGCCGTGGCCGGTACCGTTCTCTCCATCGTCGCCGCCTATTTCACGGGCCGCAGGATCGTCACCCGGCCGCTCGAAAGGGTGACACAGGCGATCCGGGCGGTCGCGTCGCAGGAGGCGACAAACGTGCCCTATCTCGAACGCTCGGACGAGATAGGTACGATCGCCCGGCGGGTCGATCAGTTCCGGACCGTGCTCGAGGAGAACGCGCTTCTGCAGGATCGGACCGTCGCCGCGCATGAGGCGCAAGCCGCCGAAGTGGCGCGCCGCGAGGAGGTGCTCCGCGCCTTCGATACGGAGATCAACCGCATTCTCGCCGAGGTCGCAGAGGCGACGCAGCGGATGGAAGAGGTTACGCGGCAAATGCGGGAGGCGGTTTCCGGAGCGGCGGAAAGCGCGGAGACGGCGCGGTCGGCCTCCGGAACCGCAGCGAACGGTGCCGGCAGCGTGTCTGAAGCGGCGGCTTCCCTGGATCAGTCGATTGCGGCGCTCGGCCGTGTTATCGACGAAGCGGCGGTCTCCTCGGCAGAGGCCTCGCAGCGGGCTGAACGGACAACAGCGACGGTCGCGCAGCTGACCGATCTCGCGGCCGAGGTTGACGGCTTCGTCGACATCATCAGTTCCGTCGCCCACCAGACCAATCTCCTGGCGCTGAATGCCACCATCGAAGCGGCCCGTGCGGGAGAAATGGGCAAGGGCTTCGCGGTCGTCGCGGGAGAGGTCAAGTCGCTTGCCGGGCAGACCGAGGACGCGGCGCAGCAGATCTCGCGTCAGGTTGTGGAGATGCGCGCCGTCATCAACGCGGCGGCGGGCGCCATTGCCGAGGCGGCGGAGAGCGTTGCCGCGATCGACAGGAACGCCCGCGAAGCTGCCGGCGCCATGCAGGCACAGACGGAGGCGACCCGCGCGATCGCGCACAGCGCCGACAGTGCCGCGGAAGCCTCCAACAAGGTCAATTCAGGCATCGCCCGTCTCGCCGCGGCGACAGGCAAGAGCGAGGAGGTCGCTGAGGAGGTCGATGCGACATCCGAGGCGCTGAGCGCTCTCAGCCGCCGGCTCCGCAGCCTGAGTTCCGACTTCTTCCGCGATATCCGGACCAGCCCGGCGGAATAAATCCGGACTAGAGGAAGTCGCGCGGGACCGATTCCTCGAAATCTTTCTTGAAGATCAGCGCGCCGCTTTCATAGGCCTCGATCCGGCCTGTGACATGGAAGTGCGTCGCATCGCCGGTGAGCGTGCAATAGGTCTCCGTTGCGACCTGCCAGTCGCCGCGCGAGAGCTCCTGGCTCCAGTGCGTTTCCATTCGGGCGCTGAGAGGATCTCCCGGTTGGATCGTATAGAGCTCGCGGGCGATATGTCCGGTGGTCAGATCCAGCTCGACGATCCTGTCACGGCCGAAATCGTCGAAGATCTCGATCCGCTGAAGGCCGCTTTCCACGTCGGTGATCACCGTCCGCGTGTTTGTCGCAGGGCGCAGAATTTCTTTCTCCAGCGGAGGCGCGGCCTCGGCCTCTTCGAAAGGCTCGTAGGGAGCAGCCTGGGCGTCTGGGAGCCGCGCCGGCAGGGTGAGTGCACTTGTCCCCGTCGTCAGGGTCAGCGTCGCGGCCTCGGGTGCGGGCCAGATCATCGGCCAGTAGCTGGTCGAGAGCGCGAGCCGGATGCGATGTCCCTCCGGCACCGCATAGGCGACGTCGTCGAGCTTGAGACGGATGCGGTAGGCGAGCCCCGGCTCGAGCGCTTCCGGCGCCTCGTGGCTGTTCCTGTGGGTCAGGTTCAGCACGCCATAGGTGATCCGGGTCGAGGTGCCGTCCGGCGCGACGTCGTTCAGACGCGCGATCAGATGCGCGACCGGTTTGTCGCTCGCGAGTTCGAGGTCGAGTTCCGCGGCGCCGAGAATTTCGACAGTTTTCTCCAGCGGCGCCGTGTCGAAACAGAGGGATCCGGCATCGTCGACGCGCTGGTCGGTCGGGCCTTCGGGGCCGAGCCAGATCATGCAATATTCGCCGCCGGCCTGTCCGACGGTTTCGGGCGAGCGCACGGTCGCCGTCCCCTCGGTCTCTGCCGTTGTCGAGAGACGTCCGTCCGCCAGGTGAAAGCGCGCAGGCGTCACGTTCGGCGAGGGCCAGGCGGGTTCGGCGCACCAGCGGCCGTCGCGGACCGCGTAGGCGGCCTTCGGCGGCACGGAGGCCTGCATGTAGACCCGGAGCATGGGATCGGCCGCGACGCCGCGGTCGATGCCCTTCAGCCACTGGTCCCACCAGCGCAGCGCCTCCTGCAGGAAGCCGATGGCCGGGCCCGGCACGGCGAAATGCGGATATTTGTGCAGCCAGGGGCCGATGATGCCGCGCCGGAAGCCGGTGAGCTTCTCCAGCATCCGCGGCACCGCGTTGCTATAGGCGTCGGACCAGCCGCCTACCGCGAGGACGGGAATGCCGACCTTCTCGTAATCCTCGCAGATCGAGCCGTGTTTCCAGAACGCGTCACGGGTCTGGTGCTTCAGCCAGTTGGCGATCAGCAGCGGCTCCGCCTCAAGCCGCTTCAGCCAGGTCTCGCGCCAGCTCTCGCCGACGAGGGCCGGGTCCGGCGGGCGGGACGAGTAGGAGAGCATGGTCGAGGACCAGCCCATATTCTCGGTCAGCATGGCTCCGCCCTTGTAGTGGATATCGTCGGCGTAGCGGTCGTCCGTCGAGCAGAGCGTGATGACGGCCTTCAGGGCCTCGGGCTGGCGGAAGGCGACCTGCAGTCCGTTGAAGCCGCCCCAGGAGATCCCGATCATGCCGACGGCGCCGGAGCACCAAGGCTGCGCGACCAGCCAGTCGATCACCTCCAGGCAATCGTCCTGCTCCTGCGGCAGGTACTCATCCTCCATGATCCCGTCGGACTCGCCGTTGCCGCGCATGTCGACACGGATCGCGGCATAGCCGTGACCGGCAAAATAGGGATGGGTGAGGGCGTCGCGCACCGAGGTGCTGTCGCGCTTGCGGTAGGGAAGATATTCGAGGATCGCCGGGACGGGGGCCTGCTCCGCACCCTCCGGCAGCCAGATCCGGGCCGCGAGGCGGCAGCCGTCGGTCAGCGTGATCCACGTATTCTCTATTTCCCGCACCTGGTGCGGGAACTGGCCGACGGTCTTCATCGGATGCGCCTCTTTCTTAGTGGTCGGCCGCCTTCAGCACGCGGCCCTGCTTCGCCAGCTCCGCGCGCTCCGCGAGCAGCTTGTCGAGCCAGTCCGGATCCATCTCCGGTACGGACGAGAGCAGGAGATCGGTATAGTCGTGGTGCGGCGGCTTGAACATTTCCGCTTTCGGCCCGTGCTCGACCACCTTGCCCTGATACATCACCACCACCTCGTCGGCGATCGCGCGGACGGTGGCGAGATCGTGGGTAATGAACATGTAGGCAAGCCCGAGCTCGTCCTGCAGGCGCTGCAGCAGCTTCAGGATGTCTTCCGCGACGAGTTGGTCCAGTGCCGACGTGACCTCGTCGCAGATGATGAGCTGGGGCTCGGCGGCGAGGGCGCGGGCGATGCAGATCCGCTGTTTCTGTCCGCCGGAAAGTTCCGTCGTCAGGCGGTCGATATACTCGTCCGGATCGAGTTCGATCATGGTCAGCAACTCGCGCACTCTTTCCTCGAGCTGCTTGCCGGAGAGGCCGAGATAGAAACTCACCGGGCGGCCTATGACGTCGCGGATGCGCTGACGCGGGTTCAGCGCAGTGTCGGGCATCTGATAGATCATCTGCATGCGGCGAAGCTGGTCCTTGCCGCGTTGCTTGTAGCCGAGCGGCATCTCGTCGCCGGCATAGCTGACCGCCCCGCTCTTCGCCGGAAGCAGGCCCGTAATGACACGGGCAAGCGTGCTCTTGCCCGAGCCGGATTCGCCGACGACGGCCACGGTGCGCTTGCGGTGGATATCGACAGAGACACCATGCAGCACCGGCACGTCGCCATAGGCCGCGGTCACATTGTCGACCTTGAGCAACGGCTGCTCCCCGGCCGGTACGGGATGTTCCGGGCGCCGGAAGCTGCGCACCGAGAGCAGGTCGCGCGTGTAGTCCTCCTTCGGGGAGGCCAGCATCGCCCGGGTCTCGCCCTCTTCGACCAGGTTGCCGTGGCGCAGCACCATGATCCGATCGGCCATCTGGGCCACCACGGCGAGGTCGTGTGTGATGTAGATCGCCGCCGTGTCGAAGGCCTCGACCGCATCGCGGATCGCCGCCAGAACCTCGATCTGGGTGGTGACGTCGAGCGCCGTTGTCGGTTCGTCGAAGATGATCAGGTCCGGTTTGCAGGACATCGCCATCGCAGTCATCGCGCGCTGCAGCTGCCCGCCGGAAACCTGGTGCGGATAACGCATGCCGATGCCGTCAGGATCCGGAAGCTGGAGCCGGGCAAAGAGGGCTTTCGCTTCTTTTTCGGACTCGGCGCGGCTGCTCAGCCCGTGCTGAACCGGTGCTTCGGTGAACTGGTCGATCAGCCGGTGCGCCGGATTGAAGGCCGCCGCCGCGCTTTGCGCGACATAGGCGATGCGCGCACCCCAGATCCTGCGCTTCTCGTCCTCCCCGGCCTTCGCGAGGTCGGTGCCGTCGAAGACGATCTCGCCGCCGGTGATGCGGCAGCCGTCGCGGGCGAAGCCCATCGCAGCGAGACCGATGGTGGACTTGCCGGCGCCGGACTCGCCGATCAGGCCGAGGACCTCTCCCTTGTGCAGGTCGAGATCGACGCCGTGCACGATCTCGTTCCAGTGGTCGCCGCTCTGGCCCTCGATACGCAGCCCGCGGATGCGGACGAGGATATCCCTGTCGCTATGCTCGCTCATTCCTTCAATCCGCTTGCTTTGTGGAGGAACCAGTCGACGACGAAGTTCACCGCGACCGTCAGCAGCGCGATGGCCCCGGCCGGCATCAGCGGCGTGATGTCGCCGAAGGTGATGAGGGTCGCGTTGTCGCGAACCATGGAGCCCCAGTCGGCGGTCGGCGGCTGGATGCCGAGGCCAAGAAAGCTGAGGGCGCTGATGAAGAGGAAGACGAAACAGAAGCGCAGGCCGAACTCCGCCACCAGCGGCGGTAGGGCGTTGGGCAGCACCTCGCGTGTCATGATCCACCAGAGACCCTCGCCCCTGAGGCGCGCGGCCTCGACATAATCCATCACGACGATCCCCATGGCCACGGCCCGGGCGAGACGGAAGACGCGGGTCGATTCCAGCACCGCGATGACCAGAACCATGTTGGTGATCGAGGTGCCGACGATGGTCAGGACGAGAAGGCCGAAGATCAGCGCAGGAATCGCCATCAGCACGTCCACCACGCGGGACATCAGCTGGTCGACCCAGCCCGAGATTGTTGCCGCCAGAAAGCCGGTGACGGAGCCGAGGAGGAAGGCGAGCGCGGTGGTCAGAAAAGCGATGCCGATCGTGTTCCGCGCCCCGTAGATGAGCCGGGTGAGCATGTCGCGGCCGAGGCTGTCGGTGCCGAGCACGAAGCCTTCACCCCAGGGCTCGAACTCAGCCCCGACGATTTCGGTCTCGCCGTAGGGCGTGAGGACCGGAGCGAAGATCGCGATGAAGCTGTAGCCGAAGATGATGAAGAGCCCGAACAGCGCCGTCGGCGGCGCGCTTCGAAGCAGTCTGAGAGTGGCGTCCATGTTCTCTCCTCCCTCAGCGCGGATGCAGCAGGCGCGGGTTTGTCAGGATCGACAGGATGTCCGCGAGCAGGTTGAGAAGGACGTAGGTCCCGGCGAAGATCATGGCCGAGGCCTGCACCACCGGAAGGTCCCGCTTCGATACCGAGTCGACCATGAGCTGGCCGAGCCCCGGATAGACGAACACCACCTCGACGACGACCACGCCGACGATCAGGTAGGCGAGGTTGATCACCACCACGTTGATGATCGGCGCCAGCGCGTTCGGCAGGGCGTGCTTGACAATAATGCGGGCGCGGGAGAGCCCCTTCAGGTTCGCCATCTCGATATAGGGGCTGGCGAGCAGGTTGATGATCGCGGCGCGGGTCATCCGCATCATGTGCGCGACCACGACGAGAGTCAGGGTCAGTGCGGGCAGCAGGACCTTGTAGACTTTTTCCCAGAATGGCGTGGCGTCGCTGATATTGGCGATCGACGGGAACACGGGATAGGTCACCGCGAGAAAGAAGATCAGGATGTAGGCGACGAAGAATTCGGGGAAGGAGATCGAGCTCAACGTCACAACGTTCACCGCGCGGTCGTAGAAGGAATAGCGGTAGAGCGCCGCGAGGACGCCGAGCGTGAGCGCCAGAGGCACGGAGATCGCAGCAGCGGTCACGGCGAGGAACAGTGTGTTGCCGAAGCGCAGGCCGATCAGTTCGGAAATCTCGCGCTTGTTGGCCAGTGAGCGGCCCATGTCGCCCTGGAGCATGTTCCAGAGCCATTCGACATAGCGGATGTGCGCCGGCACATCGAGGCCGAGCTCGCGCCGGAAGGCGGCCACGGTTTCGGGAGTCGCGCTTTGACCGAGGATTTCCTCGGCAATATCGCCCGGCAAAAGCTCGATGCCGAGGAAGATGATCAGCGAGACGACGAAAAGCGTCAGGAAGCCCAGCGCAAAGCGCTGGGCCACCATTTTCATGATCTGAGCCATGGAACTCTGTTCCGGATCGTCGCGGGTTTACGCGAAGGACCAGCGTTCCGCGAACTTGGCGCCGTCGAGCTCCCAGTTGCCGGCCATCTGCTCGGACGGCAGGATCTTGTCCGAGGCCGCGAAGACATAGTTCGCGAACATCGGCACGACGACACCGCCTTCGTTGCTGACGATTTCCTGCATCTCGTAATACATCGTCCGGCGCTTGTCGCTATCGAGCTCGGCGCGGGCCGCGAGAAGCAGCTCGTTGAACCGGTCGTGCTTCCAGAACGTGTCGTTCCAGTCCGCACCGGCCGCATAGGCGGTCGTGAACATCCAGTCCTCGGTCGGACGGCCGCCCCAGTAACAGGCGCCCCAGCCCTTCTTCATCCAGACGTTCGACCAATAGCCGTCGTTCGGCTCGCGCACGACCTCGATATTGATGCCGGCCTTGGCCGCATGCTCCTTGTAGAGCACGGCGGCGTCGACCGCGCCCGGGAAGGCGGCGTCGGCTGCGGAGAGCTGGATGACGGTGCCGTCCATGCCGGCCTTCTTGAAGTGGAACTTCGCCTTGTCCGGATCGTAGCTGCGCTGCGCCAGACCGTCGGCATGATACTGGTTGGTCGGGCTGATCGGGTGGTCGTTGCCGATCACGCCGTGGCCGCGCAGGATCTTCTTCACCAGTTCCTCGCGGTCGAGCGCGTATTTCAGTGCCAGCCGCAGCTCGTTGTTGTCGAACGGCGCCGTATCGGTCCGCATTGGGAAGGTGTAGTGCTTGTAGCCCACCGTCTCCATGACGTTGATGCCGGGCTTGCGTTTCAGCAGGTGCACGGTCTTCAGGTCGGCGCGGTCCATCATGTCGATTTCGCCGGTGGTCAGCGCGTTCTGGCGCGCCGCGAGATCGATGATGGTGATGAATTCGACCTGGTCGAAATGGGCCCGGTCGGACTTGAAGTAGTTCTTGTTCTTGTTCGCCATGAAGCGGACGCCCGGCTCGTAACTCTCGAGCACGTAGCCCCCGGTGCCGATGCCTCCGGTCGGATCGATCTTACCGTCCTTCGACGGCTTGATGGCGATGTGATAGTCGCTGATGACATAGGGGAAATCGGCATTGCCGGATTCCAGTTCGATCACGACCTCATTCTTGCCGTCGGCCTTGATGGACGTCACCTGCTTCAGCAGGGACTTGGCCGGCGATTTCGTGTCCTCGCCCATGTGGTACTGGATGGAGGCGATGACGTCTTCCGCCTCGAGGCTCTTGCCGTTGTGGAACTCGACGCCCTTGCGCAGCTTGAAGCTCCAGGTCTTGGCGTCCGGCGAGGCTTCCCAGCTTTCCGCCAGTTCCGGCTTCACGCCCCCGGTGTGATCGACTTCGCCGAGATGGTTGAACAGCGTGTAGTCCATCGAGAGGGAGAAACCGTTCTCCCAGGTCGCCGGGTCGAGGGAGTCGGTGGTCGAACCGTGGCCGATGCCGGCGCGCAGATGGCCGCCCTTCTTGGCGGCATAGGCCTTGCGGCCCATGAGTGCGGACGTGGATGCGGCCGTGATGCCGAGCGCGGCCGTGCCGCCGAGGAAACCACGGCGGGAAACATCGGCGGACAGCGGTGCTGCCAGCTTCTTGTTGGATGTCATGAGAGCCTCCTGTTTGCTCACTTTTTGAGGCGCCATGCATTTTTGATTGCTTTGTTTGGCACCGATTGGGTCGCGACCGACCGCATATTCGACGGGTCAATAGTACGGGAAGTCGGATTTAAATCAACAATGTCGCTTGGGGTTTCGCGCAGGACGCGAGAATTGCCGGGAGTTCAATTCGATGGCGGCCCGGCCCCGGCCTGTTGTAAGGAAGGGCCCGGAATCGCTCGGAAGGGGTCGCATGTCGCGCAAATCGGATCGCACGAAAGTCAGCCTGACGGACGAGGCCTCGCTCTCGCTCATGAAGCGTGTGGTGCGGGAACTCGTCCGGCCGTATATGGCCCGGCTTTTCCTTGCCCTGATCTGCATGGTCCTCGTTGCCGGGGCGACCGCGGCCTCCGCCTGGCTGATGGATCCGATGGTGAACAAGATCTTCATCGAGAAGGATCTGTCGGTGCTATGGCTGGTCGCCGGCGCCGTGATCGCCACCTTCTTCGTGAAGAGCGTGGCGACATACGCCCAGGAAGTTCTGGTCGGCTATGTCGGGCAGCGCGTCGTCGCCGATACCCAGGCGCGGCTCTACCGGCACCTGATAAATCTCGACCTCGGACTTTTCCAGGACCGGCACAGCGGGACGCTGATCTCGCACTTCACCTTCGACATCAACACCATGCGCAACGCAGTCGCCAATGCGCTGGTCGGGCTCGGGCGGGACAGTCTCTCGGTGATCTTCCTGGTCGCGGTAATGTTCTATCAGGAGTGGCTTCTCGCCTGCATAACCTTCGTCGTGGCGCCGCTCTCGGCCTATCCGATCCGCCAGCTCGGCAAGCGCATGCGCCGGGTCTCCGCGGAGACGCAGCAGGAGATGGGCTCGATGACGACGCTGCTGACGCAGGGCTTCCAGGGCATCCGGATGATCAAGTCCTACGGTCTCGAGGCACATCAGGCGGGCCGGATCCAGCAGCTCGTCGAGCGTCTCTTCAAGCTCAATTACAAAGGCGTCAGGGTGAAGGCGGCGCCGCAGCCGATCATCGATTTTCTCGGCGGGGTCGCGGTGGCCGCGGTCATTCTCTATGGCGGCGCACGGGTGATCGAGGGGCAGACCTCTCCGGGCGCGTTCTTCTCCTTCATCGCCGCGACGCTGATGGCCTATCAGCCGCTGCGCGCGCTCGGCAAGATCAACACCAACCTGCAGGAAGGTCTCGCGGCGGCCCAGCGGGTCTTCGCCCTGCTGGACCGCAAGTCCTCGATCCGCAACGCGCCGGACGCGAAGCCGCTCCCGCGCATGGCCGGTTCGGTGGTGTTCGACGATGTCCGGTTCTCCTACGAGGCCGGCGAGGATGCGGAGCGGGACATTGCGCTGAGAGGCGTCAGTTTCGAGGCGCCGTCGGGCAAGGTAACCGCGCTGGTCGGCCCGTCCGGTGCCGGCAAGAGCACGGTCTTCTCGATGATCCCGCGATTCTACGACCCGGCGAGCGGGACGGTGCGCGTGAACGGCGAGGATATCCGGACCGTGACCCTTGAAAGCCTCCGGGAGGCCCTCGCGATCGTCAGCCAGGACGTGGTCCTGTTCGACGACAGCGTGATCAACAACATCCGGTTCGGGCGGCTCGACGCCAGCGACGAGGAAGTCCGCGCGGCGGCGCGGGCGGCGGCGGCGGACGAGTTCATCTCCGCGATGCCGAACGGCTACGAGACGGTGATCGGCGAGCAGGGTACCAAGCTCTCCGGCGGCCAGCGCCAGCGCCTCGCGATCGCCCGGGCGATCCTGAAGGACGCGCCGATCCTGCTGCTCGACGAGGCGACCAGCGCGCTCGATACCGAGTCCGAGCGGCAGATCCAGAGAGCGCTGAACGAGCTGATGAAGGGCCGGACGACGCTGGTCATCGCGCACCGTCTCTCAACGATCCAGCATGCCGACGTGATTCATGTCTTCGACGCGGGCAAGGTGGTCGAGAGCGGCAACCATGCGGCCCTGATCGCGAAAAGCGGGCTCTATGCGCATCTGCACGGCCTGCAGTTCGGGCCGGCGGATCACGCGGCCAAGGCGGGGGAATAGGCGTCCCGCGTCAGTCCGGCCAGCGCTTGTGGACCCAGAACCACTCGGCGGGCCTTTCGCGGACCCATTCCTCGATCACCGACGTCGCGGCCTGCGTGAGGCGCCTGACGTCTTCCGCGTGATCTCCGGTGTCCGGCTTTTCAATCGGCGGCAGGACGCTCAGCCGGAAATGCGCACCGCCGAGCCGTTCGATCCGGGTCGGGACGACATCGCAGCCGAGCTTGAGCGCGAATTCGGCGAAGGCACTGGGCGTCATCGCCTCGCGGCCGAAAAACGAAACCGGGATCCCCTCGCGCAGTTTCTGGTCGATCAGCATCGCGACCGGCCGGTCCTGTTTCAGAACCCGCAGCAATTCGCGTCCGGCCGAAGGTCCCTTGGCGATCAGGCTCATCTGCGGATGCGTCAGGCGGTCCTCGAACACTGAGGCGAGATAGGGATTGTTCGGGCGGCGGTAGACGGAGCTCAGATAGACGCCGTGAAGGGCGCCGACGATCGGCATGATCTCCCAATTGGCGAGATGCGCCGAGACGAAGATCGCCGGCCGCGGATTGCCGGCGAACGCCTCGATCATGTCGGTGCCGCGAATTTCGACGCGCCGGCCGGCCTCGCGCGCGATGGTCACATGATGGGGGTATTCGCCGGCCGTCCGTCCGAGATTGTCCCACATGCCCGTGAGGATGCGGCCGATCCCGGCATTGTCCTTCTCCGGGAAGGCGCGTTCGAGATTGCGGCGCGCGACCTTGTGCGCGGGCAGCAGGGGCCCGATACCGCGCATGACGGCGCCGCCGAGCCAGGACGAGAAATCGAGCGGCAGCTGGCGCAGCAGGACGAGCAGGCCCCGGACGAGCCAGGCTTCGAGCCGGAAGCGCAGTTTTTTCAAAGGATGAACGGTCACGCAGCCCTAGTAGCGCATGGCCGGGCACCGTGCCAGCGGATTTGACCTCGCTCGGTGCCGGAACCGGAGGCTGCCGGGCAGCCTCCGGTCGGGTTCGAGGTTACTCGGCGGCCTCGGCCGGAATGTCGATGATCTCGCCGCGGCCCGGATAATCCTTCGCGATCACGAAATCGAGGGCCTTCAGGATCGCGCCGAAGTCCGGCCGCGCGAACGGCATGGTCTGAACCGTGGCGAAATACAGCTCACCGTTCGGCCGGATCAGGAAAAGACCGGGTTCGACGAACAGGTTCGGTTCCTCGATGCCGACCGAGGTCTTGCCACGGCCGGAGGAAACGTAAAGTCCCCACTCGCGCGCCTTCCGCAGCGTCAGGCCGTAGCCCATGGTCAGATTCTCGATCTTCCAGTCTTCCTTGGCCTGCTTGGCGCGCGCCTCGTCGTCGCTGGAGAGCACGATGACCTCGACGCCACGTTCCCTGAAGTCGGCGAGCTTGCGGTCGAGGTCCTTCAGGTAGTTGCCGCAGATCGGGCAATGCAGGCCGCGATAGACGACGACCATGGTGAAATTTTCAGGCTTGGAGTCGGCAAGGCTCCAGGTGCTGCCGTCGAGAGTCGGGACCGACAATGCGGGAACCGGCTTGCGGGGAAATAGGGGGGTGAGCTGCGACATGGGATGTTCCTTTGGGATAGAGCGTTCAATTGATTATGGAACATTCATTCCAAAAAACAACAAGGACATAGCTGCGAAAACGGAACGGGTCTCGTCCGCGCAAAGGAAGTGAGGACTGGAGTGTTCGGAGGGAGGTGTTACTCGGCCGCTGCCGGCAGGTCCGGTTTCCGGTCTTCGAGCACGGACATGGCGCTGTCCACCACGTCGCGGAGGGTCGCGACGTCCGCATCGGCGCGGGCGAGCACGCGCAGCCCGTTCGTCGTTGCCGTCAGGAACCGGGCCAGGGCGCGGATATCCTGACCGGCGACGAGTTCGCCGGCCTGCTGGGCCCGTAACAGGGCGCGATAGAAGGTATCCTCGACCCGGGCGAAGCTCTTGCGCAGGGTCTCGCCGATCACGGCGTCGTGCGGCGCAAGCTCGACCACGGAATTCGTGATCAGGCATCCGAGCTCGCGCCCGTCGCCGACGGAGAATTCGACGAGCCCTTCGAAATAGGCCCTGATGCCCGTCACCGGATGTTCGGCTTCGCTGACTTTCTTCAGCCGTTCGGTGCTGACGCTGGAAATGTAGTGCTGAACGGCGGCCTGAAAGAGGCCGCGCTTGTCGCCGAAGGTATCGTACATCGAGCCCCGGTTGATCCCGGTCGCCTCGACCAGATCCTGCACGGACGTCGCCTCGTATCCGCGGCGCCAGAATGCCCGCATCGCGTTTTCCAGGACTTCTGCCCGGTCGAACTCTTTCTGTCTTGCCATGAGGTTAGGATGATCTCTGAGCGGGGATTGTCAAGAACCGGCGGAACACTCGTTCTTACATGCGCCCGGTGTCACTAAAAACACCTTAATAGTCCAAACAATATCGCGTGAGTCAGCCGCCGCGACCGATGAAATCGAGTATAGCCCGTGCTCGGACAATGACTATGCCTATTGCCGAAAGAGGTCTGGTGCGGATGTGTCACCGCTCGCAGAAATCTAGCGCTGATCTGTTTGGCGCAGCCCGGTCTGCCGGAGCGCTTTCCCAGAGCGCGATCGAGGCACTGACCGCGATGTTGAGGGAGCGCAGGCCGTGCCGCATGGGAATCAGCACCCGCGCGTCGGCGGCGGCGTGAATCTCGTCCGGAACGCCGGCCGATTCCCGTCCGAAGAGGAGAGTATCGCTTTCGGAAAAACTGAATTCCTGCAGAGGGTCCGCCGCTTTCGTGGTTAGCAGAACGAGGCGACCGGACGTCCGGTCGTCCTTGAAGCGCTCCCAGGAGATGTGCCGCTTCCAGTCGACGTGATCGACGTAATCCATGCCCGCGCGTCGCATCCGCGCGTCGCTCAGGGCGAAGCCGCAGGGTTCGATGATATCGACCCCGACGCCGAAGCAGGCTGCAAGGCGCAGGATGGTTCCGGTATTCTGAGGGATATCCGGTTGATAGAGCGCAATTCGCACGGTTCGACGCCTATTGCTCGCGAGAGGTTAGGGAGACTTTGCAATTGGGTTCAGGGGGTAGTATAGGACGGAGCAATGACGTCGGAGCAGGCTAGAATTCCTGCCGGTCGCGCGCGACCTTGTGTCGCACTCACCGCGGTGGGGGACGGGATAAGTTCCCTGTCGAATTAAAAGTGGGCGAGAGGTGCTGAATTACAATGGCTGAGATGGAAGAAGGCGCGACACGGCGCGACTTTATCAACGTCGCCAGCGGTGCCGTCGGTGCGGTTGGCGCCGCGGCCGCGGTATGGCCGTTCATCAACCAGATGAACCCTGCTGCCGATACGCTGGCCCTCGCGAGCACGGAGGTTGATCTCTCCGCGATCGAAGTGGGCATGTCGATCACCGTGGTCTGGCGGGGCAAACCGGTTTTCATCCGGCACCGCACGGCGGAAGAAATCAAGGAAGCCGAGGATGTCGATCTCGGCGATCTGCCGGATCCGACCCCGGATGCGCAACGGGTCGAGAAGCCGGAATGGCTGATCCTCGTCGGCATCTGCACCCATCTCGGCTGCGTGCCGCTCGGCCAGAAGACGACCGAGCCGCGCGGCGATTACGGCGGGTGGTTCTGCCCTTGCCACGGCTCTCACTACGATACCTCCGGTCGGATCCGCAAAGGCCCGGCACCGCAGAATCTGCATGTGCCGCCTTACGAGTTTACCGGCGACGCCGCGATTAGAATCGGTTGAGGGGGCTGATCGATGAGCACTGCTAACTTCTCCAATCCGGTTGTCCGGTGGATCGACCACCGCCTGCCGATCTTCAGCTTCCTGCATCACGAAGCGCACGAATATCCGACCCCGAAGAACCTCAGCTACTGGTGGAACTTCGGCTCGCTCGCCGGGATCATGCTCGTCATCATGCTGGTGACCGGCATCACGCTTGCGATGCACTACACGCCGCATGTGGACTACGCCTTCGCCTCGGTCGAGCGCATCATGCGCGACGTCAATTCCGGCTGGCTGATCCGCTACATCCACATGAACGGCGCCAGCTTCTTCTTCATCGCCGTCTACATCCACATCTTCCGAGGCCTCTATTACGGTTCCTACAAGGCGCCGCGCGAGCTGCTCTGGATGCTGGGCGTCGTGATCATGCTGCTGATGATGGCCACCGCCTTCATGGGCTACGTGCTTCCCTGGGGCCAGATGAGCTTCTGGGGCGCCACCGTCATCACCAACCTGTTCTCCGCGATCCCGGTCGTCGGCGACAGCATCGTGACCTGGCTGTGGGGCGGCTTCTCGGTCGACAACCCGACCCTGAACCGGTTCTTCGCCCTGCACTACCTGCTGCCGTTCGTGATCTTCGCGGTCGTCGTGCTGCACATCGTGGCGCTGCACCGCTTCGGCTCGAACAACCCGCTCGGCATCGACGTGAAGGGGCCGCAGGACACCATTCCGTTCCACCCGTACTACACGATCAAGGACATGTTCGGCCTCGCCGTCTTCCTGATCCCGTTCTGCGGGTTCGTGTTCTTCGCGCCGAACTTCCTCGGGCATCCGGACAACTACATTCCGGCCAACCCGCTGGTCACGCCGGCGCACATCGTTCCGGAATGGTACTTCCTGCCGTTCTACGCGATCCTGCGCGCGATCCCGGACAAACTGCTCGGCGTGCTGGCCATGTTCGGCGCCATCGCGGTGCTGTTCATCCTGCCGTGGCTCGACCGTTCGCCGGTGCGCAGCGGCAAGTTCCGCCCGGTCTTCAAGATCTTCTTCTGGCTGCTCTTCGTCGACTGCGTCCTGCTGACCTGGCTCGGCGGCAAACCGGCGGAAGGCACCTATGTCATCGCGGCCCGCTTCGCGACCGCTTACTACTTCTTCTACTTCCTGATCGCGCTGCCGCTGCTCTCGATCTTCGAGACACCGAAGCCGCTCCCCAAGAGCATCAGTGAGTCCGTTCTAGGCGGTGCCGGCGGACCTGCCGCAGCACCGGCTGCCGCGAAGGAGAAAGCATAATGGGTATCAAGTCTCTGATCGCGGCAACCGCTACCGTCGCCGTTCTCGCTCTCGGTGGAGCACAGCCGGCGAACGCCGCCGGTGAAGCCGTTGTCCTGCCGAAGCAGGATTGGTCGTTCAACGGTATCTTCGGAACGCTGGACCGGGCTGCGGCCCAGCGCGGCCTGCAGGTCTACCGGGAAGTCTGCTCGACCTGCCATTCGCTTGACTATATCGCCTTCCGCAACCTGACCGATCTCGGGTATTCGGAGGACGAGGTGAAGGCGATCGCGGCGCAGTACGAGGTCCAGGACGGCCCGAACGACGAAGGCGAGATGTACACCCGTCCGGGCACGCCCGCCGACCGTTTCCCGGCGCCGTTCGCGAACGAGAATGCGGCGCGCGCCTCCAACGGCGGCGCCCTTCCGCCGGACCTCTCGCTCATCGTCGATGCGCGGGCCGGCTTCGAGGACTATGTCTACGGCGTGCTGACCGGTTACGAGGAAGTTCCGGCCGGCGTCACCCTGATGGCGGGGATGAACTACAACAAGTACTTCCCGGGCCATCAGATCGCCATGGCGCAGCCGCTCTATGCCGATGGCGTGACCTATGCCGACGGCACCAAGGCCAGCGTCGAGCAGATGGCGAAGGACGTGACCACCTTCCTCGCCTGGGCTTCCGAGCCGAACATGGAAACCCGCAAGCAGACCGGCATCGCGGTGATCCTGTTCCTGATCGTGCTCTCCGGTCTGTTCTACGCCTCGAAGCGGAAGATCTGGGCCGACGTGCACTGATCCCGCTAACAGTCTGAAAAGCGAAGGCCGCGTCTTCGGACGCGGCCTTTTCTTTTGTCTGCAGGGTTGTCGCCGGCCTTGTCAGTCCGCGTGTGAGGCCGCGATCTGGCGGAACCTCTCTTCGATCGAGAGAAACGCGTCGACGACATCGGGGTCGAACTGCGTGCCCCGGCCCTTGCGGATCTCCCCGACCGCGTCCTCGTGCGGCATCGCGGCCTTGTACACCCGCTGCGAGATCATTGCGTCATAAGCGTCGGCAATCGACATCAGGCGGCCGGCGACGGGGATGTCCTTGCCGGCGAGACCCTGGGGATATCCCGAGCCGTCCCACCGTTCATGGTGGGTGAGGGCGATCTCGCGCGCGACCCGGAGGAAGCTCTTCTCGTCGCCGCCGCCGGCCACGGCCTCCGCCTTCGCCAGAGCGTCATGCCCCAGAACCGCGTGCGACTTCATGATCTCGAACTCCTCGGGTGTCAGGCGTCCGGGTTTCAGCAGCACCGCGTCCGGAACGCCGACCTTGCCGATATCGTGCAACGGCGCCGACCGGTGCATCAACTCGATCATTTCCGTCGTCAGGGCATCCCTGAAAGCCGGGTGATGGCGCAGCTCTTCGGCAAGGACCTTCACATAGTCCTGGGTGCGCCGGATATGGTTTCCGGTTTCCGTATCCCGTGTTTCCGCGAGCGAGGCGAGCGCGACAATCGTGGCGTCGCGGATTGCCCGGATATCGTCTGTGCGCTGGCGGACCTCGGCCTCGAGGTAGCTGTTCTGATCGCGCAGAAGATCGGCCGCCCGTTTCAACTGAAGATGATTGCGGACCCGGGCGAGCACGATCGGCGGGCTGATAGGCTTGGAGATGTAATCCACCGCCCCGAGTTCGAGGCCCTGGTACTCGTCCTCCTGATCGCTGCGCGCGGTCAGAAAGACAACCGGGATATCGATGGTGCCGGGGGCGGCCTTCAACCGGCGGCAGACTTCGTACCCGTCCATTTCCGGCATCATCACGTCGAGCAGAATGAGATCCGGTCGCGGTTCGGACGCCGCGATCGCGAGCGCCCGCGTCCCGCTATTTGCGATCTTGACCTTGTAGGTGTCCTTCAGGAGACCGTTCATGAGGGTCAGATTTTCCGGAGTGTCGTCGACCACGAGGATCGTTTTCTGGCTTCGGGGTTCGAATGTCATGCGGTGCCGCCTTCCGGAGCGGTAAGCTGGGTGTTTGCGCAGATCCTGTGCGCCCGTTCGAGATCGAAACTGTTTATTGCCTCGGAGAGTTCCGTGAAGGTCGAGACGTCGAAAAACGGGCGCAGGAGGCCTCTTTTGACCGTGAACAGTTCCTGCGCGTCGGCGTTGTCGTCGACAAGGAGAGAGATCAAGTCGCCGAGGACCTCTCGTCCTTCCTCGGTGGCCTCGCTTTCCGCGTCGACCTCGGATTCCGGGTTCTCAAGATCGGTCGAGGCAAGAGATTCGAGTACCGGGGCGAGGACGTTCACGAACCGGTCGAGCAGGACGCCGAGTTCGGTGCGGGAGGTACGAAGCCGGATCGCCTGTTCGACGGCGCCGGCGCTTTCGGACACGGCCATGGCCCCGATATTCGCGGCGACGGATCGTGCCGTGTGCGCTTCGAGCTCCGCGGTCGCGTAATCCTCCACTGCGAGCGCCTCCGCGATCCGTGCCGCGACGGTCGACTGCCCGTCGAGAAAACGCCGCAGCAATCCGAGATACCGCTTCTTGTCGCCCAGGACCCGTCCGAGGCCGGAGGCGACATCGATACTGTCATGCAGGCGGAATTCGGCCGCGGCGGAGAGCATTTCATCGCTTGGACGGATGTCTTCCGGAGCGGGCGCTGCGATCTTGAGGTGGGCCGCCAGGACCGCGCAAAGCCGGTCCGGATCGATCGGTTTGGCGACATGGTCGTCCATCCCCGCCTCAAGACAGCGTTCGCGATCTCCGCTCAAGGCATTTGCCGTCATGGCAATGATCGGAAGTTCCAGCTCGGGGTAGCGGCGGCGAATTTCCCGGGTCGCGGTATAACCGTCCATGACCGGCATCTGCACATCCATCAGGACGGCGTCGAACTGCCGTTGCTCCAGACGGTCGAGTGCCTCCGCCCCGTTCTCGGCGACCTCCGTATCGGCGCCGAAGGAGCGCAACAGACCGATCGCAACGTCCCGGTTCAGCGGATTGTCCTCCACGACCAGAATGCGCTGCTTTCCGAGGAAGGTCGTGGAGGGCTGTTCGGTGCCGCCCTGCCGCGTGATATCGAACCCTCCGGTCTCCGGGCCGAGGACCCGGAGGGCTGAGTTCAGCAATTGCGAGGGGTTCAGAGGCTTGACGAGGACCTCGTCGATCTCGGCGTCGGCCGCAGCCTTCATGACATCGTCGCGGCCATAAGCTGTCGCAAGCACGAACCCGGGAACCTCTCCCGGTGGGCTCTCCTCGCGTATCCTCCGGATCGTCTCGATACCGTCCAGGCCCGGCATGCGCCAGTCTGCGAAGACGAGGTCGTAGCGGCTCCCCTGGCGGACCCGGTCGATCGCCGCCTGCCCGTTGTCGACGCTGTCGACTTCGAAGGACATGGAGCGCAGCATTTCACAGAGCGCCTGGTTCGCGGACGCATTGTCCTCGATGACCAGCACCCGGCGCCCGCGGAGATCTGGATTCGACGGGCGTTGGACACCGGTGCGGTCGCCTAACCGGAGCTCAAGGTCGAGCCAGAATGTGCTGCCCTTGCCGGGTTCGCTTTCGAGACCGACCCTGCCCCCCATCAGATGGGCGAGCCGCTCCGAGATGGCGAGCCCGAGTCCGGTGCCGCCGAACTTGCGGGTCGTCGATTCGTCGGCCTGCTGGAACGAGCGGAAGAGTTTCTGCTGCTGCTCCGGCGTGATTCCGATACCGGTATCGCGCACCAGAAACTTGAGGTGTCCGGTCTCCTCCGTCCGTCGCAACAGCTTGACGGAGATACAGACCTCTCCCGCCTCGGTGAATTTGACGGCATTGCTGGCAAAATTGATCAGGATCTGGCTGAGCCGGAGCGGGTCGCCGCGAAAGTCCCTCGGAATGTCGGTCGGAATGTCGAAGATCAGCTCGATATTCTTTTCCGCGCTGTGCTCGGAGACCACGGAGGAAATGCTCTCCAGGATCTCGTCGAGCTCGAAATTTGTTTCTTCCAGAATCAGCTCGCCCGCCTCGACCTTGGAGAAGTCGAGGATATCGTTGATGATTCTGAGAAGGTGTTTGCCGGATTGCTGGATCTTGCCGACATACCCCGCCTGGAGGCGGTTGAGCCCGGTTTTCTGCAACAGGTGCGCCATCCCGATGATGGGATTGAGCGGGGTGCGGATCTCGTGGCTCATGTTCGCGAGAAACAGGGACTTGGCCTTGTTGGCGGCCTCGGCCTCCTCACGTGCTTTGACCAGCTCGGCGTGGTTCCGCTTGCGTTCGGTAATGTCGTGCAGGATCCCGATGAAGAGCGTGCGGCCCTCGAGCCTGGCGTCGCTGATCGCAAGTTCGAGCGGCACCGTCGAGCCGTCCTTGCGCAATCCGGTGACTTCCCGGCCGACCCCGATGATGCTCTTTTTACCGATCGTCAGAAAATCGGCGAGATGGCCGTCGTGCTTGTCGGCTTCTTCTTTCGGCATCATGGAAGAGATGTTCCGGCCCTGCGCCTCGTCGGTCTGATAGCCGAAAATCCGTTCCGCTCCCGGCGACCAGTGCAGGATCGTTCCGCGTTCGTCGATGGTTACGATGGCGGCGTCGACATTGTCCATGATCGCCTGCAGCCGAGCGTGATCGGCGCGGGCCTGCTGTTCCAACATGGTCCGCCGATCGACCTCGTCCCGCAGCACGCTTGCGGTCTCGAACTGACGTCCGGCGAAGGCAGCGGCAAGGGTGGCGGCACCGAAGCAGGCCACGAGAAGGGTGATGATGACCGCCATCGTCGTTGGCGCGAAAGTGTCGATCGGACCGAGTACACTCACGATCGGGAAGAAGAGCGCTGCCTGCATTGCGATGTAGTGCATCCCTGCGACGCTGCATCCCATGACGATTGCCGCCACAGGAACGGCGAGACGGTGGAGAGGCCGGATGTTTCTGAGCAGGAACAGGATGCTGAGAGACACGAAGGCCAGCACCACGGCGACGAGAACCGAAAGTGCGACCATGGGAATGTCGTAGAGCAGCACGGCATCGAGCCGCATGGCCGCCATTCCGGCGTAATGCATGGCACCGATGCCCCCGCCCTGCAGGACGGCTCCGATCGTGAGTCCGCCGAGCGTGATCCGGTCGCCGCGGCTGATCACGAGGAGCGAGACCGTGCTCGCGAGCATCCCGGGAATCATCGAAACGAGGGTGATCAGCGGATCGTAGCTGATACCGCAGGGTAACGAGAAGGCGAGCATGCCGACGAAGTGCATGCCCCAGATGCCGCCGCCCATGCAGCCGCCGCCGGCAACCAGCCAGGCTGCGCGCGCGCTATTGCTGCGCGCGGCGGCGATGCGCGCCGACGTGGAAAGGGCGACGACGGCCGCCAGGATCGCGATGAACACCGACAGCGCGACCAGTCCGACATTGTAGGTGCCGGGCAGGGAAGCCGCCGGTTCGAAGGCCTCGCGAACTGGGGAGAAAAAGCGGTCCAGGTAGAAGTTCATCCAGCTTCAGCCGACGGTCATGCCCTCCATTGGGCGGAAATGCGGAATGGGTTCCCGAGCAAAGAGACCCTGAGGTTCGATGAATAGCAGCGAACCGCTAACAGAGCGTTAGCAGGCTGTCGCAAAAAATGATCCTGATTAGAAAAAATCCGACAATGAAACATCTGCGGTTTCCACGAGCTCGGCAGCACGTCCCGGACATTTTTGCCGTTGGCAAGGTAGTGTCCTTCGGCTACCCAGAAGCCGGACATCAATCTGGGTGGGCGATTATCATGACGGACCTGACACGCGACGCGGTGCTTGGCTTTATCGGCGGTAGCGGGATCTACGAGATCGACGGGCTGACCAACACGCGCTGGGAGACGGTCGAGTCGCCCTTCGGCACGCCGTCGGACCAGCTCCTGTTCGGCGAGCTCGATGGCCAGAAGCTGGTCTTCCTGCCGCGTCACGGCCGCGGCCACAAGCTGAACCCGTCCGGCATCAACTACCGCGCCAATATCGACGCGATGAAACGGGCCGGCGTCACCGACATCGTCTCGCTCAGCGCCGTCGGCTCCCTCAAGGAGGAATACGCGCCGGGTCATTTCGTGCTGATCGACCAGTTCATCGACCGCACCTTCGCGCGCGAGAAGACCTTCTTTACCAACGGCTGCGCCGCGCATGTCTCCTTCAGTCATCCGGTCTCGGCGCGGATCCAGGCGGCGCTGGCGGCGGCCTGCGAGGAGATCGGCCTGCCCTACAGTGTCAACGGGACCTATATCTGCATGGAAGGCCCGCAATTCTCGACCTTTGCCGAGAGCACGCTCTACCGGTCCTGGGGCTGCGACGTGATCGGCATGACCAACATGCCGGAGGCCAAGCTCGCCCGCGAGGCGGAGATCCCCTATGCCACCGTCGCCATGGTCACCGACTATGACTGCTGGCATCCGGACCATGACAGCGTGACGGTCGAGCAGGTGATCAAGGTGCTGACCGGCAATGCCGAGAAGGCGCGCAACCTCGTGCGCACCGTCGCGCCGATGCTGGCGAAGCGCCCGGAGGTGGACGAGCAGGGCGGCGACAACGCGCTGCAATTCGCCCTGATCACCCATCCGGACGCGCGCGATCCGGCCGTTGTCGCCAAGCTCGACGCGGTCGCCGGGCGGGTGCTGAAGGGCTGATCGCGTCCCGGCGCGCGGCGCGGGTGGTGCTCCCGTCAATCGCGGGCTAAGATACCCGCGTCATGGCACGGACCTCACATCCATCCCCGTCGCGCCTCGGCGGGGTGGTGAATATCGGCACGGCACGGCTGGAGAACCTCTACCGCAAGGTCACGAAGGGGCAGCCGGAGAGCCCGCGCTCGCTCCATGTCAAAAGCATTCTTGCCATGCAGAACGGCCGTCATGCCGAAGCGGCGCAGCTGATCGGCATGGCCGCGGTGCTCGACCCGTCTGACGCCGATCATCAGCGCCAGCTCGGCACGACCTGTTTCGAGGCCGGCTGGCTGGAGCCTGCCGCGACGGCCCTCAACCGCTCGATCTATCTCAGGCCAGACGACCCCGATCCCTGGTTCACCCTCGGCCAGGTGTTCGACGCCGCCGGCAACCGCGACCATGCCCGCACCTGCTACGAGCAGTGCCTCGCCCTCAACCCGCGCTTCCACGACGCCCGCATCGCGATGGCGGAGCAGGATCTGGGGTAGGGGTTCTTTCGCTTTTTCAGTTTGTGCAAGTGGGGACCCAGAGAACGTAGAGCGGTGACCTGGATCCCTAGGTCCCAGATTTCGCGGGAATGACAACCGTGTCGAGCTACCCCAACCGTTCCCGGATTTCGTCGTGATGGGCGAAGATCTCGCTGGCGCCGGCGTTCCGCAGACGCTCGGGCAGGGCTTCTTCCCCGGGCGCGTCGCCGGTATAACCCCAAACCGTCATTCCGGCCGCGCGGGCTCCCAGCACGCCGTTGACGCTATCCTCGATCACCAGGCAGCTTCGAGGCGGAACATTCAATCCCTCGGCCGCATGCAGGAAGATGTCGGGAGCGGGCTTGGCTTTCTCGACATGGTCGCTGGAGACCACATGCGGGTCGAAGTAGGAAATAAGGCCGGTCATCTCCAGTTTGGACCGCAGGGCGCGATGTCCGCTTGAGGAGGCGACGGCGCGTGGCTGCGAGAGACCGTTGAGCAGCTCGGCGACGCCGGCCATCGCACTCAATTGTTCTTCGAACGCTGCCCAGACCGCATTGGAGAGCCGCGTAGAGAAACTATCGGGCAGTTTGGTTGCGAAGGCCGCTTCATGGTCGTTTGATAGCGCGGCGAGAAAATCTGGCCAGGACCGCCCTTTCATCCGGTGAATATAATCGCCGCGCTCGTAGACCAATCCGAGTTCCGCGAGATGTTCGAGTTCGAGGGCAACGTGGATCGATTCAGAATTCACCAGAACGCCGTCGCAGTCGAAGATGATGGCCGAGAACATGATACCGATACCTCACAGGAAGCGGGCTACGATTTAGCCGATGCGCAAGTCCCTGTCACCGTCGGGTGTGTCTTCCGGCATTGTCCAGACCGACGTCATCCCGGTGGAGGCCGGGACCCAGGGAGCGCGGAGTGCGGCCCGTCTTCCTTCTGGGCCCCGGCATGCGCCGGGGTGACGATTGTGAAAATTATCCCAACCGTTCCCGGATCTCGTCGTGATGGGCGAAGATCTCGCTGGCCCCGGCGTCCCTGAGCATCTCCGGCAGGTCCGCGTCGCCGCCGCCTTCCCCGATATAGCCCCAGGAAGTCATGCCGGCCTTGGTCGCGGCCGTGACGCCGGTGGTGCTGTCCTCGATGACGAGGCAATCGGAGGGCGCCGCGCCCAGCCGTTCCGCAGCCAGCAGGAACATGTCCGGCGCGGGCTTGCCGCGCGCGACATGGTCGAGCGAGACGAGATGCGGGTCGAAATGCTTCAGCAGGCCGGTGTGGCGCAGCTTGCGCTCCAGCGAGGCGGCCCCGCTGTTGGAGGCGACGGCCTTGGGCAGCCTCAAAGTGGAGAGCAGGGCGGCGATGCCCTCCGTCGGGGTCAGCGCGCGTTTGTATTCGGCCCAGGTCTCGTCCTTGATGCTGTCGAAGCAGCCTTCCGGGAGCGGGTTGCCGAATTTCTGCTGGTACTCCTCTTCGACCAGCGCCGAAAACTGCGGCCAGGCCTTGCCTTTGAAGCGCTTGCTGTAGGCCTCCGGCTCGTATTTCAGGCCGAGCTCGGCCAAACGCCGGAGGTAGAAGGCGCGCAGGATCGACTCGGAATTGATGAGGACGCCGTCGCAGTCGAAGATGATGGCCGAGAACATGGGAGTCCGGTGCAGGAAGAGGCGGGTAACATGATTTAGGAGCTTATGCCGGAAATGTCACCGGTGCGGGCACGTTTTCACGAAACCACAACAACCGTCACCCCGGCGGAGGCCGGGGCCCAGAGGAAGACAGAGAACGCTCTATGATCCCCGGGTCCCGGCCTGCGCCGGGATGACGATGCAGAAAAGGCCTACATCGAGACCGGCTTCACGTTTTCCCGCATCCAGGCGGCGAGGCCGGTGAGGTCCTGGTCCCGGTGGAGCTGGCCGACGAGCTGGACACCGACCGGCATGCCGGAGATGGCCATCAGGGGCAGCGTGATCGCGGGCGCGCCGAGGGCCGAGGTCGCCGCGTTGAAGGCCGGCAGACCGGTCTGGTGCGTGATCCCCGGCTCGCCAGTGCTCCCCGAGCCGTCGAACGGCGGTGCGATACCGACCGAGGAGAGGGTAATGCAGCCGTCCGCGAAAGGCGCCAGCGCCTTGAAGCGGGTCCGCATCCGCTCGCGCTGGTCGAGCGCGGCCCGGTAGTCCGCGAGGCTCATGTCCTCGGCAAGGGCGAGGCGCTGCTGCAGGCTCTCGCTCATCAGGCTGCGGTCCTTCTCGGCGAGATTGCGCAGGGACCAGCGCAGCTCCCAGCAGCAGATGTCGCGGGCGAGCTTCAGGCTTTCCGCCATCGCCACCTCGCAGGCATCGATGGTCGGGCTGTCGGCCCGGGTGAGGATCTGGATATCCTGCCGCCGGAGTTGGTCCAGGATCTTCTCGAAGGCGGCGCGGCTGGTGCCGTCCAGCATCTCCCAGCCTTCGGTCTGCAGCAGGATGAGGTGGGTCGGCTTCTTCGGTCCGGAGGGCACTTCCTCGCCGTAGAGGCCGGGATAGCCCGCGTCGCCGCCCGCCGTTGCGGCGATCTGGTAGGCCACCGCCCACATGTCCTCGAGCGCGCCCGCATGCACGCCGATATGGCTCTGGCTGAGGGTGCCCGCGCGCTCGCCCCGGTTCAGCGCGCCGAGCGTCGGCTTGATCGCGTAATTGCCGCAGAAGCTGGCGGGACGGATCACCGAACCGACGACCTGCGAGCCGATGGTGGCAGGCACCATGCCGGCGCCGATCGCCGCGGCCGAGCCGCTTGAGGAACCGCCGGGCGTGCGGTCGGGATTGAACGGGTTCCGGGTCGGGCCGGGATGCGAGAAGCCGAGCTCCGTCGTCACCGTTTTGCCGAGGATCACCGCGCCGGACATGCGCAGGCCGTAGACGAGGGCGCTGTCGGCATGGGTCTCGTTGCCCTTGTACAGCGGACTGCCCATCTCGGTCGGCATGTCCTTCGTCATGAAGAGATCCTTGATGCCGATCGGCATGCCGTCGACGGGGGAAAGCTGCCTGCCGGCCTTGTAGCGGGCGCTGGCTTCGTCAGCGGCCTTGCGGGCGCCCTCGTGATTGAGCGTGACCCAGGCCTGGACGTCCGGCTCGCGCGCCTCGATCACCTCGAGACAGCGCTCCAGATAGGCGCGCGGACTGTCGCTTCCGTCCCGGAAGGCCGGGACCGCGTCGTGGAACGTCAGCAGTTTCTGACTCGCCGGATCGTAGCTGCCGCTGGTCGCGGTCTGCTGGCGGTTGGCAACACTCATGCTTATGTTTCCCCCTGTCGTTTTTTATCGTTGGGTTCTTTTGAATTACTTAGGTGCGCATGGACCTCCTGACCACTTTGATCGCGCTTGCCGCCGCAGCCCTGGTTTTCGCGTTCGCACGCCTCCAGGACCGCAAGGAGCGGCTTCCAGGGAATGTTACCCTGATCCCTTATACGATGATCCAGATTTTCGCCGTCGTCACCTGCCTCGTGCTCGCGGCGCATCTGGTGACCCTGCTCTCGGGCGTGCCGTTCAAGGGGCGGTTCGCGGGATGAGGCGGCTTGGTGTCGGCGGGCTTCAGGCTTCGCCGGATGCCGCCCGATCTTCCGGCTCCAGATATCCAAGCTCAGAAAGCACTGGTTCCGCCGCCTCGATCGCTGCGGCCTGTTCCGTTTCCGTCAGCTCCGCGCGCCAGCCGCCGACGACGCCCTGGCGGTAGTGCGACCTGGCATCCGTCTCGCCGCGCTTGCGGCCGCCGGAGAGGCTCTCGAAGCTGGCTTTCTGGACCGCCGCCGCGACCGTCTCCGCATCGTCCGGCGCGCCGAGGAAGCGGAACAGCTTCGCCGCGGTATTTTCCGCGTCCGCATGCAGATCCTCGTAGCGCACCTCCATGAAGGCGTGCCCCTCGGCGAGCTTGCGGGCCTCCAGGATCCGGTTGCGCCACTGCTCGCAATAGGAGGGGATGTAGTCCTCGCGCGAAATGTGCCGGACCAGTTTCGTATTGAAGCGGATATAGCCCGAGACCGCGCCGTCCCTCGGATCGCGGATCACATGGATGACGCGGGCTTCGGGATAAATCTGCCAGAGACGGCGGAGGCTGGTGATGTTGTCCGGCGTCTTCTCGCCGACCGTGACCAGATCGGCGACATCCTTGTCCCCGAGATTGGCGCCGGCGAGGGACGCGAAGGAGGCTTTGAAGATCGGCCCCATATGCATCCCCACCAGACCGTTCACGCCGGGACCCCAGGTGTCGACCAGGTCGTGGCGACGCTGGCTGTAGCTCTTCAGCATCTCGTAGAGATTGGGGATCAGATCCTCGAAGAAGCGCGACTCGCCCATGCAGAGTACGTTCGGATGGGCGTTCAGCAATTGCTGCATCCAGGTGGTCCCGGAGCGCGGCATGCCGCCGACAAAGAAGACCGGGAGTTCCAGCAGACGGGCATGGACCGCGTCGAACGGATCGGGCATTCAGTCGTCCTCGAAGGATGCGGGACCGGCGCCTTCGGCCACGGACCCGCTCACATGTGTTTCGCGGGCCGCAATCTAGACCAGGTCAGCGTCCCCGGAAAACCGGCTTTCGCTTTTCCATGAAAGCGGTCCGTCCCTCGACATAATCCTCGCTCTCCATGCATTTCAGCACCAGCGCGTCGCAGGCGGCCGCGTCCTGGTCCTCTTCGGGTTTTTCCAGCTCGATCAGCGCCCGTTTCGCCGTGTGGATGGCGAGCGGGGCGTTCTCGGAGATGCGGGACAGCAGATCCTCGACATGGGCGTCGAGCTCGGCTTCCGGCAGGACCCGGTTGACCAGCCCCATCATCACTGCCTCCGCCGCGGTGAACTGTCGGGCGGTGTAGAAGATCTCGGCCGCGAAGGCGGGGCCGACGAGGGTGCGCAGGCGGCGGATGCCATCCATCGCATAGCCGATACCGAGCTTGGCCGCCGGCACCGAGAAGCGCGATTTCTCCGAGCAGATCCGGATGTCGCACTCGATCGCGATGGCGAGGCCACCGCCGATGCAGAAACCGTTGATCCGCGCGATTGTCGGCTTCTCGAGCGCCCGCATCACCTGCTGGAAACGGGCGACGGCGCGGTCATAGGTCTCCACCGCCTCCCGGCTCGCCCGTTCGTCGCCGAACTTGGAGATGTCCGCGCCGGCGACGAAGGCCTCGCTGCCCGCACCGGTCAGCAGGATGGCGCGGACATTGTCGTCGCGCCCGAAGGCCTCCAGCAATTCGGCGCCATGGGTCCACATCTCCAGCGACATAGCGTTGTGGCGGGCCGGATTGTTGAAGATCAGGCGGGCGATGCCGTTCTTGAACTCGGTCAGGATAGGCTGCGGGGCGCTTGCGGGCATGGTTCTGCTTTCGGTTCGGCTCAGCTCAGATGACCTGCTTGTCGCGCAGGACCTTGATCTCCTCGGCGCTCATGCCGAGTTCGCCGAGGATTTCGTCCGTGTGCTCGCCGTAGGAGGGCGGCGCGGCGACGAACTTGCTCGGTGTGCGGGAGAGGGTGATCGGCTGGGCGACGAGGTCGATATCGCCGAGCTCCTTCGAATGCACGGTCTGCTGCATGCCGAGATGCTTCACCTGCGGGTCGGCGAAGGTCTGGTCGATATTGTAGATCGGCCCGGCAGGCACGCCTTCCTTGTTGAAGAGATCGACCCAGTGCTTGGTGCTCTCCGTCACGAGCACGTCCTGGATGATGGCGTTGAGCGTGTCGCGGTTTTCCGAGCGCTTGGGTCCGGTGTCGTAATCCTCGTTCGTGGGCAGGTCCGGGCGGCCGATGGCCTCGCAGAAGCGGGTCCAGATCTTCTCGCCCGAGACGGCGATGTTCATGTAGCCGTCGCTGGTCTTGAAGACGCCGGTTGGGATGCTGGTCGGGTGGTTGTTGCCGGCCTGCTTGGCGACCTCGCCGCTCATGGTCCAGCGCGAAGCCTGGAAGTCGAGCATGAAGATCTGCGCCTGCAGGAGTGAGGTATGGACCCACTGGCCCTTGCCGGACTGCTCACGCTCGAGCAGCGCCAGCATGATGCCCTGGGAGGCGAAGATACCGGCCGTCAGGTCCGCAACCGGGATGCCGACACGCATCGGGCCCTCGCCGGGGGCGCCGGTGATCGACATCAGCCCGCCCATGCCCTGCGCGATCTGGTCGAAGCCCGGACGCTTGGCATAGGGGCCGTCCTGGCCGAAACCGGAGATCGAGGCATAGACGAGGCCCGGATTGTCCTTCGCCAGGGTCTCGTAATCGATGCCGAGGCGCTGTTTCACGTCGGGGCGGAAGTTCTCCACGATGACGTCGGCGGTTTTCGCCATCTTTTTCAGGATGGCGAGGCCTTCGGGATCCTTCAGGTTCAGCGTCATCGCCCGCTTGTTGCGGTGCAGGTTCTGGAAATCGGAACCCTCGCGCGCGCCGCCGAGTTGGTTTCCGGCCTCCATCGCCTCGGGCAGTTCGATCTTGATGACGTTGGCGCCCCAGTCGGCGAGCTGGCGCACGCAGGTCGGACCGGAACGGACCCGCGTCAGGTCGAGGACCGTGAAGCGGGAGAGGGCGGCGGAGGCGTGGATCGCGGGCAAATTACTTCTCCCTTGAAGAGTTTTTTTTATATCTGAACCATGCGCAGGCGAAAGGAAACGGCCTTTGGCGACGGGGTTTCGTGATTGGCTGGAAAAAATACACCGACAGATCTCGAAATCGCCATATCGGGTTCCTATATTTTTCATATACCGGCAGTCCCCGGTAAACCGGCTTGGCGGAGGTTCCGTCAAGAACTGGTCCCCTTCTCCGACTCTTTGACGGGTCGGGAACTTGAAAAGCGGCGCCGCATTCCCCCCTCCCCCAGACCGGCGCCGCTTTCTTTGCGCGAAATCCGGATTTTGCTCGCGGCGCCCTGACGCGTTGAGGCGCGGCGCGACCTCCCCTATTGTGAGCCCGCCCCGCCGCTGGGGCAGGGGCGAGGATGTTGCTTTCATGGAAACTTTCGGCGATCACCGCTTCGAGGGCGAAGCCCTGCGCTGCCGCAGGGGCGGGCGCCTGGTCTTCGACCGGCTCGATTTCAGTCTGGCGTCGGGCGGTGCGCTGATCCTCCGCGGACTGAACGGCAGCGGCAAGTCGAGCCTGCTGCGCGTCATGGCCACCCTGGTGCGTCCGGAGGCGGGCGCCATGTTCTGGGACGACGCGCCGGTCCGGGACGACCCGGCGGGGCATGCCGCGCGGCTGCATTATGTCGGCCATGCCGATGCCGCGAAGCCGGCCATGACGGCCGAGGAGCTCCTGACTTTCTGGCGCGAGATGCGCGGCGGCACGGGCCGTTCCGTCGGAGAGGCCCTGGAGCGGTTCGGGATCTCCCACCGCGCCGACTTTCCGGCGCGTTATCTCTCTTCCGGGCAGAAACGCCGCCTCGCGCTCGCCCGTCTGCTGGTCAGCGAGGCGCCGCTCTGGATCCTCGACGAGCCGACGGTCGGGCTCGATGCCGACGGTGTCGAAGCGCTCGAGCAGGCGATCGCGACGCATCGGGCGCGCGGCGGCATGATCGTCGCCGCCACCCACATCCGCTTCGAGACAGGGGACGGCGTGGCGGAACTCGATCTCTCCGCCTTCGCGCCCGGGCCGGTGGACCTCGACGCGGCCGGAGATTTGCTCTGCGTCGCGATCTGAGGCTCTCATGAACGCATTTCTCGCCATCGTCCGCCGCGATCTCTCGCTCGCCCTCCGCCAGGGCAGCGATGCCGCCATGGCGCTGATGTTCTTCGTCATCGTGGTCACCCTGTTTCCGCTCGGCGTCGGGCCGGAGCCCGGCGTGCTGGAGCGGATCTCCGCCGGCATCGTCTGGGTCGCGGCGCTGCTCGCCGCAATGCTCTCGCTCGACCGGATGTTCCAGTCCGACTATGACGACGGCACGCTGGAGCTGATGCTGCTGGCGCCGGCGCCGCTGGAACTGCTGGTGCTCGGCAAGTGTCTCGCGCACTGGCTTACCACGGGGCTGCCGATGCTGCTGATCGCGCCGTTGCTTGGCTTGTTCATGAACATGCAGGCGGACGCTTTTCCGGTCCTGCTCGCCACCATGGCGCTCGGCACGCCGGTCCTCAGCCTGCTCGGCGGGATCGGCGCCGCCCTTGTGCTCGGCGCGCGCAGGGCGGGTGCGCTGGTCGCGCTGCTGGTGCTGCCGCTCACGATCCCGCTGCTGATCTTTGGGGTTTCGGCGATCGAGGCGGCGGTCACAGGGCAATCGTCGAAGGCGCAGCTGCTGATCATCGGGGCCATGCTGCTCGCCACTTTGCCGCTCGCGCCCTGGGCGACGGCGGCCGCCTTGCGACAGGCTGTCAGTTGAGTTTTCCCGCCCTTTGGTGTTCAACGGACGAAACGGTCCAACAAGACCGGCAACGGGAGATCATGCGCGGATGAACTGGTTCCACTGGTTTGCAAACCCGGCGCGCTTCATGCGCCTCGCGGCGCGCCTGCAGCCCTGGATCATGCTGCTCGGTCTCGCGACCGGGGCCGCCGGGCTCTATTACGGCCTTTTCGACTCGCCGCCGGATTACCAGCAGGGCGAAACGGTGCGGATCATGTATGTCCATGTCCCGGCGGCCTGGATGGCGATGTTCGTCTACACGATGATGGCGTTGGCGGCGGCCAGCTTCCTGATCTGGAAACATCCCCTCGCCGATGTCGCGGCGCAGGCGGCGGCGCCGATCGGTGCCGGCTTCACGCTGATGGCGTTGGTCACCGGATCGCTCTGGGGGCAGCCGATGTGGGGCACCTGGTGGGTCTGGGATGCACGCCTCACCTCTGTGCTGATCCTGTTCTTCCTCTATCTCGGCTATATCGCGCTGGTGAACGCCTTCGACGATCCGGAGCGCGGCTCGAAGGCCGGCGCGATCCTGCTGCTGGTCGGCGCGGTGAACATTCCGATCATTAAGTTCTCGGTCGACTGGTGGAACACGCTGCACCAGCCGGCGAGCGTGGCGCGCATGGACGGACCGGCGATCGATCCCTCGATGCTTCTGCCTCTGATGCTGATGGCTGCCGCATTTAAGCTCTATTTCCTCTATCTGCTGATCGTGCGGATGCGGGGCGAGCTGACGGCGCGCCGGATCCGGCTGCTGCGTCTTTCGGACCCGGTATGAGGCGCGACGCAAAGTCGCCTTGAACCGGCGGCGTTCAGACTAAATGATCTATGTCAGCGATTGAGTGCGGAGCGGGATGCTGAGGGACTTTCTCGAAATGGGCGGATACGCGGCTTATGTCTGGTCGTCTTATGCCGTCGTCCTTGTCGTTCTCGTCGGCATGCTGATCGCCTCTTTGACTGCAATGCGGGCGCGCGACCGCGAACTGAAGACGCTCGAGGAACGGGTCGGCGGGCGCCGGCAGCGCCGAAACCAGGGGCGCGTGGAGGAAATGGCCAATGACGCCTAAGAGACGTCGTCTTTCGATCGTTCTGATCGGACTGACCATGCTGGGCGCCGCGGCGGCGCTGGTGCTGACCGCGTTCGAGGAAAATCTCGTCTTCTTCTTCAGCCCGACCGAACTCCAGGCCAAGGAAATCGGCCCCGACCGTCGCATCCGGGTCGGCGGGCTCGTTGAGGAGAACAGCGTCGCGAGTTTCGAGAACGGGCTGCGCACCGAATTCACCGTCACCGATCTCGAACATTCGGTGAAGGTGGTCTATCGCGGCCAGTTGCCGGATCTGTTCCGCGAGGGGCAGGGTGTGGTCGCGGAGGGCAAGTTCGACGGCGGGGTCTTCAATGCGAGCGAGGTGCTCGCCAAGCATGACGAGAACTACATGCCGCGCGAGGTTGCGGACGCGCTTAAAAAATCTGGCCGCTGGCAGCACGCAACGGAAAAACAATGATTGCTGAAATCGGGCATTACGCCCTGACGCTCGCCTTTTTCGTCGCGCTCGCCCAGACCGTGGTGCCGCTCTACGGCGCCGCGCAGCGGGACCGGGCTCTGATGGGGTTCGCCGGGCCGGCCGCGTCCGCGCAGTTCCTGCTGATCGCGATCTCCTTCGGGGCGCTCACCCACGCCTACCTCACGTCCGATTTCTCGGTCGCCAATGTCGCCGAGAACTCCCACAGCCTGAAGCCGCTGCTCTACAAGATCTCCGGCGTCTGGGGGAATCACGAGGGCTCGATGCTCTTCTGGGTTCTCATCCTCGCCATGTTCGGTTTTGCCGTCGCTGCCTTCGGCAGCCAGCTCCCGGACACGCTGAAGGCGCGGGTGATCTCCATGCAGGGGATGATCGGGCTTGCCTTCCTCGCCTTCATCCTGCTGACCTCGAACCCCTTCGAGCGCCTAGACCCGGCGCCGCTCGACGGCCGCGACCTGAACCCGCTGCTGCAGGACCCGGGCCTCGCCTTCCATCCGCCCATGCTTTATGTCGGCTATGTCGGCTTCTCGCTCGCCTTTTCCTTCGCCATGGCGGCGCTGATCGAGGGCAAGGTCGATCCGGCCTGGGCCCGCTGGGTCCGGCCGTGGACGCTTGGCGCCTGGACCTGCCTGACGGCAGGCATCACGCTCGGCAGCTGGTGGGCTTATTACGAACTCGGCTGGGGCGGCTGGTGGTTCTGGGACCCGGTCGAGAATGCGAGCTTCATGCCCTGGCTCGCCGGCACCGCGCTACTGCATTCCGCCATCGTGGTGGAGAAGCGCGACGCGCTCAAGGCCTGGACCATCCTGCTCGCCATCATCACCTTCTCGCTCAGCCTGATGGGCACCTTCCTGGTCCGCTCCGGCATCCTGACCTCGGTGCACGCCTTCGCCGTCGATCCGGAACGCGGGCTTTTCATTCTCGGCATCCTGATCGTCGCGGTCGGCGGCTCGCTGACCCTGTTCGCGGTCCGCGCCCCGGCGCTCAAGGCGAGCGGTCTCTTCGCGCCCGTCAGCCGTGAGGGCGGGCTGGTTCTCAACAACCTGATCCTCAGCGTTGCGACGGCGACGGTCTTCATCGGCACGCTCTACCCGCTCTTCCTCGATGCCATGACCGGGGACAAGGTCTCGGTCGGCGCGCCGTTCTTCAACGCCACCTTCGTGCCGGTGATGATCCCGCTGCTGGTCCTGCTCGCGCTCGGCCCGCTGCTGCCGTGGAAACGCGGCAACCTGCGGGTTGCGGTCGAAAAGCTCTGGGTCAGCGCGCTCTTCACCGTCGTCGTGGCGGGCGGCATCCTGGTGCTGTCGGACGAGGCGCCGCTGGCTCCGGTGCTCGGCTTCGGTTTCGCTGCATGGGTCGCGGGCGGGGTGGTCACCGAGCTTGCCGAGCGCGTCCGCCTGTTCCGGATTCCCGTCGGCGAGAGCTTGCGCCGGCTGGTGAAGCTTCCGGGCGCCGCCTACGGCATGAGCCTCGCCCATATCGGTATCGCGATCTTCATCTGCGGCGCCACGGGCGAGACCAACTGGACCCGTGAGCTGGTGGTGAACGCCAAGCCGGGCGACAGCATGACTCTCGGTCAGTACGAACTGGTGCTGGAGGATCTGAGCCGCACTCAGGGGCCGAACTATTTCAGCGACACCGCGACGCTGGCCGTGACGAAGAACGGGGAACCTTTCGCCGTACTTCACCCCGAGCGGCGTCTCTATCCGGTGCAGCAGATGCCGACGACCGAGGCCGCGATCCGCTCCGGCATCGCGGGCGATCTCTATGTCGCGATCGGGGAGGGCAGCGCGGCCGACGGCGTCATCGTCCGTGTCTGGGTCAAGCCGCTGGTGCCCTGGATCTGGACCGGGGCCATGATCATGGTCCTCGGCGGTCTGTTCTCGCTCTCCGACCGCCGCCTTCGGGTCGGCGCGCCAAAACGATCGGCGAAAAGGCCGGGTGGCCCGGCCGTTGCGGAAGGTGCGGACTGAGATGTCGCGATTGCTCTATCTCTTGCCGCTGCTGATCTTCGCGGTCATTGCCGGCTATTTCACCATTCCGATCCTCACCAAGAAGGATCCGCGCCTGCTGCCGTCGGTGCTGATCGACAAGCCGGCACCGGGGCATGACCTGCCGGCCCTGCTGCAGGACAAGCCCGGTCTCGGCCCCGAGGACCTGAAAGGCGAGGTCAAGCTGGTCAACTTCTTCGCTTCCTGGTGCGGACCCTGCCGGGCGGAACATCCGATCCTGATGCGGCTCGCCGCCGAAGGTGCGGTGCCGCTGGTCGGAATCAATTACAAGGACCGTCCGGAGGCCGCGATCGGCTGGCTCCGCGAACTCGGCGATCCGTTCGGCCGCATCGGCACCGACTCGGACGGTCGCGCGGCGATCGACTGGGGCGTCTACGGCGTGCCCGAGACCTATCTGGTCGACGCTGCCGGGCATATCCGCTACCGCCATGTCGGGCCGCTGACCGGCCAGGCCCTGAACGACACGCTTCTTCCGATGGTCGAACAGCTGCGGGCGGGCAAAGGATGATGCGGAACCTGTTCCTCGGACTCCTTCTGGCCTGCTTCACGCTGCCTGCCCTTGCGGTGGAGCCGGCGGAGATGCTGAAGGACCCGGCCCTCGAGGCCCGGGCGCGGGAGCTCAGCAAGGAGATCCGCTGTCTCGTCTGCCAGAACCAGTCGATCGACGACAGCAATGCCGGGCTGGCGAAGGATCTCCGCGTGCTCCTGCGCGAGAGGCTCGTCGCCGGCGACAGAGATGCGGAAATCAAGGAGTTCCTCGTCGAGCGCTACGGCGATTTCGTACTGCTGAAGCCGCCGGTGAAAGCATCGACCTATGTGCTCTGGTACGGGCCGCTCGGGGTCGGTGTGCTGGGCGCCATCGGTGTCGCCGTCTTCCTTCTGCGCCGCCGCGGCGGCGACGCGGAGAGCGTGACCCCGGCCCCCTTGAGCGATGAGGAAGAGCGGCGCATCGCGGCGCTTCTGGACGAGCAGGATCGGAAAGCCTGATGGTGTTTTGGGTCGTCGCCGGAGTTCTGACCTTCGGAACAATTCTGCTGCTGCTCTGGCCGGTGCTGTCCGCCGGGGGCGAGGACGCCGCCGAGCGCGAAGCAGGCGACGAGGCGCTGGCGGTCTATCGCGACCAGCTGAGCGAGCTCGAGCGGGATCTGGAGGCCGGACGTCTCGGCGAAGAGGAGTTCGAGGCGGCCAGGGTCGAGGTGCAGCGTCGGATGCTGGCGGCCTCGGCGGAACAGGCCCGCGGGGACGGTGCGTCTCCCGCCGCGATCCGCAAGCGCCGTCTCGCGGCGGCCGTGCTGGTGATCTTCCTTCTGCCCGCCGGCGCCCTGCTGACCTATGTCGGCGTCGGCCGCCCCGGTTTGCCGGACCTGCCGCTCGCCAAGCGGACCGATGGCGCCGGCACGACACGTATGGCGCAGCAGTCGCAACCCTCCGCGCAGCCTCGGCAGCCCGCCGGCGCCGCAGCGCAGCCCGGTGTGACCGAGATGGTCGCGGGGCTTGAAGAGAAACTTAAAGCCAACCCGGAGGATGCGGACGGCTGGGCGCTGCTCGCCCGCTCCTACATGGTAACCGAGCGCTACCGTGAGGCCGTCACGGCCTACGGGCGGGCGCTGGCGATGGTGCCGGACAATCTCCAGCTCGTCGCGGCACGCGGCGAGGCGCTTGTGCTCGCGGCGGACGGTATGGTCCCGCCGGCGGCGGTCGAGGATTTCCGCAAGGTCAACCTGGCCGAGCCGCAGGAGCCGCGCTCGCGTTACTATCTCGGCCTCGCCCGCAGTCAGGCGGCGGATCCTGTCGGGGCGCTCAAATGGTGGATAGCGCTGGAGGCTGATTCGCCCGCGGATGCGCCCTGGAGAGCCCTCGTTACTCAGCGCATCGACGAGGCAGGGACCGAAGCGGGCATCGATGTCGCGGCGCTGCGGGCGGCGGAGCGCGCAAACCGTCCGGCATCCGCTGCGCCGCAGATCTCTCGCGCCCCCGCTCCGGGACCGACCGAGGAAGACGTCAAGGCCGCCGGCAACATGAGCGCCGAGGACCGCTCTGCGATGATCCAGTCGATGGTTGACCGGCTCGCCACCCGGCTCGAGCAGGAGCCCGACGATCTCGACGGCTGGGTTCGCCTCGCGAGGGCCTATAGGGTGCTTGGCCGGACTGGCGACGCTCTGAAAGCGCATGCCAACGCGGCCCGGCTGGCGCCCGATGATCTCCAGATCCAGCTTGACTATGCGCGCGCGCTGTTCCCGCCCGGCACGCCGGAGAGCGGAATCACAGACGAGTTCGCCAAACTGGTCGCTCATATCCGCGACATCGCGCCCGACAGTCCCGACGGTCTCTTCTATGGCGGCCTCGTCGCCGCGACCCGGGGAGATGCCGCGACCGCGAAGACGCTCTGGGGGGCGTTGCTCGAAAGGATGGGGCCGAACGCTCCGGCTCGCGGCATGCTCGAACGCCGGATCGAGGCTCTCGGCGGTTAGGCGAAAAGCCGTCCGCACTGCGCCGTTTTCATGTCGATTCCGTGACATAAATCTTGCCGGTTCTGGAATGGCCATTATGCTGCGCCTGACCGTCACCGTTGGGATTGCGATAACATGGCTTTAGCGCACGCGCCGGACTCCGCGTCGGCTGCGTTGGTCGTCAAGGACCTGCACAAGAGCTTCGCCGGCCTCGAAGTGCTCAAGGGTGTTTCCCTTGAGGCCCGCCAGGGTGACGTCATCTCCATGATCGGGTCTTCCGGCAGCGGCAAGAGTACCTTTTTGCGCTGCATCAACCTGCTGGAGATTCCCGACCGCGGCATCGTCTCGGTGAACGGCGAGACCATCGCCATGAAGCCGGGACCGAACGGCACCCAGCAGCCGGCCGACATGCGCCAGGTCGACCGGATCCGCTCCCGGCTCGCCATGGTGTTCCAGAACTTCAATCTCTGGACCCATATGACGGTTCTGGAGAACGTCATCGAGGCGCCGGTTCATGTGCTGAAAGTCCCGCGGGAGGAGGCCATCGCCCGTGCCGAGGCGCTGCTCGACAAGGTCGGCATCGGTGACAAGCGGGACCAGTATCCGAGCCACCTTTCCGGCGGTCAGCAGCAGCGCTGCGCGATCGCGCGCGCGCTCGCGATGGAGCCGCAGGTCATGCTGTTCGACGAGCCGACCTCCGCGCTCGACCCCGAACTCGTCGGCGAGGTGCTTCTCGTGATGCGCCAACTGGCCGATGAGGGGCGCACCATGATCATCGTCACCCACGAAATCGATTTCGCTCGCGATGTCTCGAGCGAGGTTGTCTTCCTGCACGAGGGGCGTGTGGAAGAACAGGGGCCGCCCGAACAGGTGTTCGACGACCCACGATCGGAACGCTGCCGCCAGTTCGTCAAACGCAAGAACTGACGGCCGGGCCGATTACCGACAGGGAAAAAACGGGAGCTTAAAAATGAAGCGTTTTCTGACTGCACTGGCGCTTGCGTCCATCGCCTTCAGCGGTGCCGCCGACGCCAAGGACTTCAAGGAAGGCAGCACGGTCCGCATCGCGACCGAAGGCGCCTACGCGCCGTGGAACTTCACCAACAGCTCCGGCAAGCTGGAAGGCTTCGAGGTCGATCTCTATGCCGATCTCTGCGAGCGCATGAAGGTCCAGTGCGAACTGATGCAGACCGCCTGGGAAGGCATCATTCCGGCGCTGCAGGCCGGCAAGTTCGACGCCATCATGGCCGGCATGTCGATCACCGATAAGCGCAAGGAAGTCATCACCTTCTCGCGCAACTACATGGGCTCCCCGGCCTCCTTCGTGGTGCTGAAATCCAGCCCGCTGAGCGATCTGGGCGTCAAGCTCGCGACCGTCTCGCTGGCCGATATCGACGCGGGTGAGAAAGCCGCCATCGACACCATGAAGGCGGCGCTGAAGGGCAAGACCGTCGGCGTGCAGATCTCCACCACGCACGAGAACTTCCTGAACGAGTTCATGGGCGACACGGTCACCGTGAAGACCTACGACACCCAGGAGAACCTCGACCTCGATCTCGCGGCCGGCCGCATCGACGCAGCGCTGGCCTCGCTCTCCTACTGGGTGCCGCTGCTCGAAGGCGACAAGGGCAAGCAAATGACCATGACCGGCCCGAAGATGGACGGCGGTCCGTTCGGTAATGGCGTCGGCGCGGGCATCCGCAAGGACGACCAGGAACTGGCCGACATGTTCACCGCGGCCATCAACGCGGCGATCGCCGACGGCACCATCTCGAAGCTCTCCACCAAGTGGTTCGGCTTCGACGGCACGCCGAAGGACTGATCGTCCGAGTGACCTGAAAAATGCACGGCCGTCCCTCGGGGCGGCCGTGTGCTTGAGAAACGACGCGAAGAGGCGTGATGCATGCCTGACTGGATGCTGCTGCTCCAATGGGGCGATGACGGCTGGGGCGACGAGATGGTTCGCGGCATGCTGATGACGCTCGCCGTCGCCTGCGCCGCCTTCCTGCTCGGCATCGTGATCGGCATGTTCGGCGCTGCGCTCAAGCTCTCCCGCTATCTCGTTCTCCGCTTCGTCGGAGAGGCCTACACCACACTGATCCGCGGCGTTCCGGATCTGCTGATCATCTATCTGCTGTTTTTCGGAGGCAGCATGGCGGTGATGACGGTCGCCAAGGTTTTCGGCTACGACGAGTATATCGAGCTCGACGCTTTCGCTATCGGCACCATCGCGCTCGGCACGATCTCCGGCGCCTATGCGACCGAGGTGATCCGCGGCGCCGTGCTCTCGGTCCCGAAGGGACAGATCGAGGCAGCCAAGGCCTGCGGTATGAGCCGCTTCCTTCTGTTCCGAAGGATCATGATCCCGCAGGTGGCACGGTTCGCCCTGCCGGGGCTCGGCAATGTCTGGCAGCTGACCCTGAAGGACACCTCGCTGATTTCCGTCGTCGGCCTCGTCGAGATCATGCGGCAGGCCTCGGTCGCCAGCGGCTCGACGCAGAAGCCCTTCACCTTCTACCTGACCGCGGGCGTGCTCTACCTCGTGCTGACTGCCTTTTCGAACAAGGGCTTCGGGCTCGCCGAGCTCTGGGCCAACCGCGGCGTGCGGAGGGCCTGAGCGATGGATCTCGACCTGATGGCGGAAGCCCTGCCGAAGATCCTCGACGGCCTTCCGGTCACGATGGGCCTCGCGGCGACCTCGCTTTTCGCCGGATTCTTCCTCGCCGTCGGCATCGCGCTGATGCGGCTGTCCTCCTTCCGGCCGGTCTCGGCCTTCGCTTACGGGTTCGTCTATGTCTTCCGGGGCACGCCGCTACTGGTGCAGATCTTTCTGATCTATTACGGCACCGGGCAGTTCGAGGTCGTGCGCGAGAGCTTTCTCTGGCCGGTGCTGCGGGAGGCCTGGTGGTGCGCCATCCTGGCCCTGACGCTCAATACCGGCGCCTATACCAGCGAGATCATCCGCGGCGGCATTCTCTCCGTGCCGTTCGGACAGGTCGAGGCGGCCAAGGCCTGCGGCATGAACGCGCTGATGCGCTTCCGCCGAATCGTCTTCCCGCAGGCGATCCGCCAGGCTCTGCCGGCCTATGGCAACGAGATTATCCTGATGATCAAGTCGACCTCGCTCGCCAGCACGATCACCCTGCTGGAGATGACCGGTATCGCGCGGAAGATGATCTCGCAGACTTACAAGCCGCTGGAGATCTTCCTTGTCGCGGCCGTCTTCTACCTGACGCTGGTCTTCATCGTGACCCGCCTTGTTGCCTTTATCGAGCACAGGCTCAATCCGGATCGCCGGGAGGCCGCCCGGAACGTGAAGGGCAAGGATATGACGACTGTTGCGGCTCTCGGCTCCGATGTCCGCTGACGTCGCCGACATCGTCCTCCGCCGGGCCGGACCGGCCGACGAGGGAACAATCCGCCGCTGGCTCGTCGCGCCGCATGTCGCCCGCCGCACCCACCGGCTGTTCTCGGATATCGTCGAGACCTTGGGAGAGGTCCTGCGGGATCCGGATGCGGGGCTCTTTGTCGCCGAACTGGATGCCCGCCCGATCGGATTGGTGCATGTCTACAGGGCCCACGGCGACGCGCGCTGGGCCGGGGTTGCCGACGTGACCGAGCGGACGCGCGCGATCGATTTCCTGATCGGCGCGACCGACATGGTGAACAAGAAGCTCGGCCGCCGGATGCTCGGTGCGCTGGCGGCCCAGGTGTTCCGCGATCCCGAAATCGACCGTATCGTCACCTGCCCGCACGCGGACAACTGGCCGGCGATCATTGCCCTCAAGCGCGCCGGCTTCCGGGAAAAGGGTCGGCACCCGGACCAGTCTCTGAATGCGATGTATCTGACGGTCACTCCGGCGACGCTGAAAAAGTAAGCCAATACTCATGCCTCTTCGGGGCGCACTGTGCTGACGCATTGGAATTTGCCCGACGCACCGGGCGCGCCTAGGCTTCGGACATGACATCAGACCACGCTGCAGCGGCTCCTGCGCCGCTCGCAAAGCCGTTCACCGCCGCCGTCCTCTTCATGCTCGCCGCGATCACCGTGTTGCCCTGCATGAACGTGCTCGTACGCTATCTCTCGGCGGACTACTCGACCACGCAGATCGTCTGGGCGCGCTATGCCGGCCACCTGCTCTTCGCCCTCGCGATCTTCCTGCCGAGCCATGGGCTCGGGCTTCTGAGAGCGCAGAAACCGGGCGTCCACATCATCCGTTCGGTGCTGATGTTCGTCTGCACTTGCCTCTTTTTCCTCGCCGTCCGCTATATCGAGGTGCCGGTCGCGAGTTCGATCAATTTCACCTCGCCGATCATCGTCACCGCACTCGCGGTTCCTTTTCTCGGCGAAAAGGTCGGATGGCGGCGCTGGGTCGCGGTGCTGGTCGGTTTCGGCGGTGCTCTGATCATCATCCGCCCGGGCGGCGGGGAGAGCCACTGGGCAATGCTTTGCGTGCTCGGAACGGCCTTCTTCTACGCGGTGTACCAGGTCCTCACGCGCAAATATTCCAGCAGCGATTCCGCCGAAACCTCGATCACCTACATCGCGCTGATCGGCGCCCTCATTCCGAGCTTCATCCTGCCGTTCGACTACAAACTACCGGACAACCTGCTCGATTACGGTCTCTTCGCCCTGGTAGGTTTTCTCGGCGGGCTCGGACATTTCTTCGTCATCAAAGCGTTCCGCCTCGGAGAAGCCTCGCTGCTCTCGCCATTCAATTACGGCCAGCTCCTGATGGCGACCCTGCTGACCTTCCTGATCTTCGGCACCTTGCCGGACGCCATGACCTTTCTCGGCGCCGGGATCATCGTCACAAGCGGGCTTTACATCACCTACCGCGAAGCCAAGCGTACGCGCGCGCCCGGAGTGGCGGCGGAGGCTGCGGCGCCGCGCTGAATCAGAGGTTCAGCTTCGTTTTCAGCCGGGTGGCGACCCGGGACATCAGAGGCTCCCAGTCGAGGCCTTCTACGTCGGTTCGCCGGTGGATGTGGACGCTCGGCCAGAACGGTACCTGATCGGTCCCGAGGAATGTCCAGTTCGCCGCATGAACCATGGCTTCGGCGGGTTTGCCAAGGGCCCCCGCGAGGCTCATCAGCAGATTGTTGGGAACGACGACGGCATCGAGCGCAGCCATCAGCGCAACGGTGTCGTCGATGTCATTCGTCAGATCGATACCGTCCGGCCGCATGATCTCGACCGCGTTCGCTTTCTCCATTCCGGCGACCTCATCCTCGGAATGATCGTATTGCAGCGTGACGAAACGCACGCCGGCAAGCCGAAGGACGGCAGCCATGTTCTCCGGTCCCGGATAATAGACCGTACTCAGGTTGCGCCCGGCGCGGGATCGCCAGGAAAGACCGAGATAGGGTGGCGGACCGAACTTTTCGAGCTCCATGCGCCAGTGAGCGACCCGATCCGGATCGGGCTTGAGAAACCCGGTGCCGGCGGGGAAGTTCTCGAGCGCCTTCCGGAACAGGCCGGGCAGGCTTCCCGCCATCACGAAACAGTCGGCGCCGGAGGCGGCCGTGATCTGACTGTAGTCGGCCGGAGACAGGCGATTTTCCGGTTTCCGCAGTCGGTCGAAAAAGCGGAAGTCCGGAAAGGACCGTTCGAACAGGGTGCGCAGCCGATCGGTGCATTCGACGGTTACGCTGTCGAGATGGCCGGCGTCGAGCTCGGCCGCGAGATCGGCGAAGCAGCTGGCGAAGAGGACCTCGTCTCCGAGACCCTGCTCAGCCGGCACGATCAGATCGCGGCCCGATTGCGGAGCCCCGGGCACCCAAACCCGTGGGGGCAGGCCATGCCGCAACCTGGCGGTGGGGACCAACCGCGCGTCATAGAGCCGCCAGCCATGCGCGAGATTGCCGCCGGTAAGCAGATAGAGCCCGAGATTGAAGGCGATGACCGGATTGTCCGGGGCGTGCCGGAAGGCCTCTCCGGCCTCTCTGACCGCCTCGCTGTAATGGCCCGCGCGGTAGAGCGCCTGCGCATGGTTGGCGCGGCCGTCGGCATTCTTGGGATCGGATATGACGGCGTGCCTGCCGCAAAGCAGGGCGATGCCGGTTTGGTCGATCTCGAAAAAGACGGCGGAACGTGCGGCCCAGAGATTGGCAGCATCCGGAGTCAGAATCAGACCGGTGCGTGTTGCCCGATCCGCTTCATCGTGTTTTGCCACGCGGCGGAGCAGGGTGGCGCGCTGCTCCCATTTGTGCGGGTCGAGCGGCGCAAGCCGGGTGGCCTGCCGGTGCGCCGCCAGGGCCTCGGCGTTGCGGCCGAGACGGATGGCGGTGTTCGCGCGCTGCATCCAGACCTCCGCATTCGCGGCCGAGGCCGCCGTTGCCCGGCGGAAGCCGATGAGCGCCAGGGGATCCTGCGTGCACCGGACATGAAATGCGGCAAGGTTGAAGAGGGCGGAGGCGCTCGCGGGCGCGAGAATCAGGGCCTTGCGGAAGGACTGGATCGCTTCGGTCGCTCCGTCCTGCCGGGAAGCGCTGGCGACCGCCAAATATTCCCAGAGTGCGGCATCGTCCGGCGTTTCCTCGATCAGCGCACGGTAGGCCGCGGCCGCGCCGGCGAGGTCGCCTTGTCTGTGAAGGGCCAGCGCCCGGTCGAGTTCCGATCGCCGCATCAGCGCGCTCTCAGATCGCCAAGGGCGATGCGAACCGCTTCGACGATTGTCTGCCAGGACGTGCCGACCGCTTTCGGAAAGCTGCGGATGCTCGGGAAACCCGGGAACCCGTCGGTGCCGTACTGCACGAAAAGCGGGACCGGGTGAAACAGCCAGGTCGGCTTGCCGAGCGCGCCGCCGATCCAGCCGAGCGTGCTGCTCGGGCAGATCAGGATATCGGCGGCGGAGACGAGGGCAAGAATGTCGTCGAAATCATTGGTCAGATCCAGGTCCGACAGGACATGCGGGCCTAAACCCGTTTCCTTCGACAGGCTCTCGATCTCCTCTTCCCAGCCGTCGCCATACTGGATCGAGAAGACGTCGATTCCCGGTTCCCGCAGGACCGGCAGCCAGTCTGACAGCGCCGTGTAGTGAATGTCTCGGAAGGCCGTGCGGTTGCGCGAGCGCCAGGCGAGCGCGACCTTGAGCCCGTCGCCCGTTCCCTCGATCGTCTCGCGGACCGCCCGGACGCGCTCCGGGTCGGCCTTCAGGTAGGGCTCCTCCGCAAAATCCTCGAGCCGCCGGCGGAAATGAAGCGCCAGACTTCCGGCATCGATGGCGTAGTCGACCGGCTTGTCGTGCGGAAGCCAGTCGTATTTCTGCACCGGGCGGAAACCGTCTCCGGCGCGCGCATAGGGATGTACCAGTGCATCGGGGAAAGAGCGCCCGAGCACCGGCAGCAGCCGGGCGTCGCATTCGACGACCAACTCGGCGCCAAGCTTCATGACGTCGCGATAGATCGAGGCGTAGAGGATCTCGTCCCCGACGCCTTCCTCGGCGCAGACCAGCAGACGTTTGCCCTTGAGCGGCTCGCCCTGCCAGATCGGCGGCAGGCCGAGCCGGCGGACGCGGTCGGGCGCCTTGTGCCGCCATTCCCGTTCCCGCCAACCTTCCTCTAGACGTCCGGCGGCGAGCAGGCGGATCGCGTGCCTGAGATGGATCTGCGGTTCATCCGGAGCGAGACGCAGTGCGGTCTCCGAATGCTTCAGCGATGTCTCGATGTCGCCGGAGAAATAGGCGAGTTCCGCCAGACCCGTCTCCGGGGCGGCATAGCCCGGGGCGAGCAGGACGGCGCGGGTGAACCAACGCCGCGCCGCGACGTAGTCGAGCCGGTTGAATTCGAGGAAGCCGGCGCTGTTCGCCGCTTCGGCCAGGGCTGGCGCGAGCAGTAGCGCGCGTCTGAGTGCTCGTCCCGCTTCCTCCAGTGCGTCCCTGTCCATCAGCGTGGTGGCGAGGTTTGCGTAGGCCTCCGGACTCAGCGGGGCGAGCCGGGCCGCGGTCCGGTGCGCAGCCTCGGCCTCCTCGACAAGTCCGTCCTGGCGCAGGGCGTTGCCGAGATTCATGTGTGCATTCGCATGGTTCGGAGCCTTTTCGATGGCGCTGCGGAGCAGGCCAATGGCTTCCGCGATGGCGCCGCGCTCCTGAAGCAGGGACCCCAGATTTGCCAGCGCATCGACGAATCCCGGGTCCTTCTCCAGCGCTTTGCGATAAGCGGCCTCGGCGTCTTCCGGTTTGCCGAGCGCTTTCAGAATCTGACCGAGGTTGCTGAGAAACTCCGGACGGTCGGGCGCGATCTCGATGGCGGCACCGACAAGCCGGCGTCCCGCCTCGTGCTGCCCGCCCTGATGCATCAGGACACCGAAGAGATGGAGCGCGTCCGGGTGTTTCGGGCTCTGCTGCAGGATTTTCTGATAGAGCGCGGCCGCTTCCGCCAGGCGGCCCTGCTGGTGATGAGCAAGCGCCGCTTGCATCAGGCTCTGGGTTTGCGGAGGGGACATGCTTTGACCGGGATCCGTCCTTTTGCGAGCTGGTTCAGGCCGTTACCGGCGCCGGGACAATCCCAATATAGCGGAAACGGGATGCGGCCCGATATGGTCTCACAGCGTTTTCACGGCATCGGTAATGGCGTCCGTCACGGCTTCCCAGGAATGCGTCACCGGTTTGGTGAAGACGCGGACGGTTGGAAAGCCCGGATGCCGGCCAGTGCCCATCAGCTCGAAATGCGGCTCGACGCCGAACTCCATGACCGGTCTGCCGAGCCCGGCGCCGACCCAGACGAGCGTGGTGCTCGGGCAGACGATACCGTCGACCGCAGCGCCGAGAGCGAAGATGTCCTCGAAATCGTCGGTCAGGTCGACCCCCGCGAGCACGTGTATCCGGGCGCCGAAAGCCTTCTGCGCGGCCGCGATTTCCTCCCGCCAGCCTCTCCCGTACTGCATCGAGACGACCTGAATCGCGGGATCGGTCAGCAATGCGCGCCAGTCCGAGAGGCCGGTGTAGTAGAGGTTGCGGAACGGAGCGACCTCCTTGGAACGCCAGGAGAAGCCGACTTTCGGGCCGGGCGGCAGGGCGGCCAGGCGGTCCCGCATCTCCATGACGCGCTCTGCATCGGCGGTGAGATAGGGACGCTGATGCTCGTAGGACGTCACGTCGGGACGCAGGATCGAGGGCAGGCTGCCCGCGTCGATCGCATAGTCGATCGGGGGATCTTTCGGAAGCCAGTCATAGCGGTGGACCGGGCGGAAGCGGTCTCCCTCCCGCTTGTAGGGATGAACCGCGCAGCCCGGGAACGACCGCGTGAAGACGGACAGCAGACGCGGAGCGCATTCGATCACCACGGCGGCTCCGGCGGCGACGAGATCCGGGATCATGGAGGCATAGAGCAACTCGTCGCCGACACCTTCCTCGGCGCAGACGAGAATATGCTTACCGGCGAGGGGCTCGCCCCGCCAGCGCGGGGGCAAACCTTCCCGCCGAATGCGGTCGGCGCGCTTCAGGCGCCACTCGAACTCCTGCCAGCCCTCGCGGACATGCCCGGCGGCAAGCAGGCGGAATCCGTGCCGGACATGGATCTGCGGGTCGTCCGGCGCGAGCTCGAGGGCGCGCTCCGAATGGCGAAGGCAGGCCTCAAGATCGTTCTCGAAGAAGCAGACCTCGGCGAGCCCGGAATGCGGCGCGGCATAGAGCGGCTGGGCCGCGAGCGTGCGGCGGAACCAGGTTCGCGCCAGGTCGAGGTCGCGGATCGTGATCTGCAGGAAGGCGAAGCTGTTGGCGGTCTCGATCAGAGCAGGGGCGAGCAGCAGGCATTTTCTGAGCAGCGCGCCAGCCGTGTCGTGGCGTCCGAGATCGATCAGGTTGCCGGATTGGGCGAGCAGGGTGGCCGGATCGGCCGGCGTGAGACAGAGAAGGCGGGCATAGAGCTTCGTTGCCGCGACGACCTGGCCGCCTTTTCGCCGGGCGGCAGCAAGATCGAGAAGCGCGTCCGGATTCGCGGGGGCGGCGATCAGTGCCGCGCGGAAGGCCTTGTCCGCATCGGCCTCGCGTCCGAGATGGAGCAGGATCCGCGCCTGGTTGCCGCGAAAATCGGTATGCAGCGGTGCGATCGCAACCGCCGCGTCGACCAGTTTCAGACCTTCGCCGGACTGTCCCGCCTGATGCAGCAGAAACCCGAGCAGATGCAGCGCGTCGGGATGGTGCGGTGAGAGTTTCAGGACCTGCTGGTAGAGCGGCGCCGCACCGACCAGATCGCCCGCCCGGTGTTTCTGCAGCGCCTCTTGCAGCAGGGTCTGCGGCGTTGCCTCGGTCATGTCAGTCCGAAAAACCCTCGATCATGTCTCCGGCGAGCGGTTCGCCGCGCTTGAGAGCACGGGTCGCGCGCTTGCCGAGCACCTGTTTGAGGTGCTTCGGAGGCAGGCCGTTCGCGGGGCGGATAGAGCGGATGTTTGCTTCTGTCAGAACCCCGCCCGCAGACACGTCGGCGACGACATAGAGGCTGCGGCGCATCGCCAGCATCTCCTTCTCCGCGTCGGTCGGCCGGTAGTTCGGCTTGCCGCGGGCGTCGAAGACGGCACGAAGGTTGCGGACCAGTGTCGCCAGCTCCTCCGGTTCGAGCGAAAAGGCGGAATCGACCCCGCCATCCGCCCGGCGCAGGGTGAAATGCTTCTCCACCAGCACGGCCCCCATCGCAACCGCCGCCTCGGCGACGACCGTGTCCATTGTGTGGTCGGAGAGGCCAATGGCGACGTCGAGGCGCGCCGCGAGGTCCGGGATGGTGGCGAGGTTGGCCTGGTCGACCGGCGTCGGATAGCCGCTGATGCAATGCAGGACGAGGATCTCCGTCGCCCCGGCGCCGCGGGCGGCCGCGACGGCCTCCTCGATCTCTTCGAAGCTCGCCATGCCGGTGGAGATGATCAGCGGCTTGCCGGTCCGTGCGCAGCGCTCGATCAGGTCGATATCGACGATCTCGGGCGAGGCGATCTTGTAGGCCGGGCAGTCGAGGCTCTCCAGCAGGTCGACGGCGGTCGGGTCGAACGGCGCGGAAAAGAGGGTGATGCCGATCCCGCGCGCATGCGCGAACAGCTCCTCGTGCCATTCCCAGGGGGTGTGGGCCTCCTCGTAGAGCTCGAACAGCCGTCGCCCGGCCCAGAGCCCCTTCTCGATGACGAATTCGGGCCCGTCATGGTCGATCGTGATGGTGTCCGCGCGGTAGGTCTGGATCTTCACCGCGTCCGCCCCTGCCGCCTTGGCGGCGTCGATCAGGGCGAGGGCGCGGCCGATCTCTCCATTGTGGTTGCCGGACATTTCGGCGACCACGTATGGCGGATGGTCCGGTCCGACCGGGCGGCCGTTGATCTTGAAATCTTTCGCCATGGTTTCCGTGACAGCGGCTTGGGTTGCGGCCAGAATAGCTTTTTTTACCGGGGGATAGAAGGGATGGCCGCAACGTGAGTCCGGGGATGCTCGCAATCCGCGCCGATGCCAATGCCCGGATCGGACTCGGCCATGCGATGCGCTGCTTCGCTCTCGCCGAGGGATGGCGTGCGCGGGGCGGCGAGGCGATGTTCCTTTCCGGTGATGCGCTGCCCGACCAGCTCGCCGTGCGCCTCAATCAGGCGGGGATCGAGTTTCGCATCCTCGAGGATCCGGACGACGGACGGGCCTTCGCTTCGGCGGCGCAAGAGCGCGGCGCGACGTGGCTGGTGCTGGACGGGCCCTTCGCCGATGCCGGATTTGCATCGACGGCGCGCGAAGCCGCCCCCGTACTGCTGATCGACGATGCGTCCGACAGGGACGCCTATCCGGTGGACCTGCTCCTGAATCAGAACGTGCAGGCGAGCGCCGCAAGCTACGAAGGCAGGACCGCAGCCAAGATCCTGGCGGGGCCGCGCTATGCGCTGATCCGGTCGGACCTGCGCCAGGACCTGGCAGAACGGGAGATTTCCGAGACGCCGAAGCGGATCCTCGCGCTGGTCGGCGGCGCGGATCCGAACGGGCATCTCGCCATGCTTGTCGACGCGGCGGCGGCGGCGCTGGCCGAGGCGGGAGTCACGGGGGGCCAGGTGGATGCGGTGATCGGTCCGGCCAATGCCTGGCGGCCCGAGGCGCTGATTTCGGGCTCCGTGGTCTACCGCGTCGGCGTGCGGGATCTCGGCGCCCTGATTGCCACGGCGGATATCGTGCTCTCCTCTGCCGGCTCGACGGTCGGGGAGCTCGCCCTGCACGGCACGCCGATGATCCTCGGCGCGAGCGTGCCGGTGGAAGAGCCGGTCGGCACGGGCATGGCGGCGGAAGGTGCGGCGGTTTATCTCGGACGGTTGGCGGAATGTCCGCCGGAGAGGATCATCGCCGACACCGTCCGCCTCTTGCAGGATGTAGCGGAACGGAAAAAGCTCTCCCGGGCTGCGGCGGCGCTGGTCGACGGGCAGGGCGTGGACCGGGTCATAGATGCGATGCTCGGGTTCGTCGGAGGAGGCGGCGCGGCGTGAAGATCGTTGCCATCATACAGGCGCGGATGACCTCGACGCGGCTCCCGGGAAAGGTCCTGCGCGAGGTGCTGGGCAAACCGTTGCTGGGCTATCAGGTCGAGCGGCTGAGGCGCTGCCGGACCCTCGACGAGATCGTACTCGCGACGACCGTGAATGAAACCGACGATCCGGTGGCCGCCTTTGCCGGCACCGAGGGGCTACGCTTCTGGCGCGGCTCGGAGGAGGATGTGCTCGCCCGCTTCGCCGGCGCGGCGGAGATGGCCGGGGCCGATATCGTCGTGCGGCTGACGGCGGATTGTCCGCTGGTCGATCCGGAACTCGTCGACGAGGTCGTCCGGACCCTGACAGAAAGCGACCCACCGCTGGATTACGTTTCCAATGCCGGCAGCCAGACCCTGCCGGCAGGACTCGATGCCGAGGTGATGCGGGCAGACGCGCTCTTTGCCGCGCATGCGGAGGCGGTCGCGCATCAGGAACGCGAACATGTGACGCCGTTCATCTACAATCACCCGGAGCGCTTCGCCTGCCGCATCTTGCGGCATGAGCCGCCGATCGAGGGGCAGCGCTGGACCGTCGACCAGCCGGAGGATTTCGAACTGGTGCGCCGCATTCTCGAAGCGCTCTATCCGCGGAACCCTGCCTTCGGCTACCGCGACGTGCTGACGCTCCTGGAGACGCATCCGGACTGGATCGAGATCAACCGCACGGTTTCCGCCAAGCCGAAACCGGTGAAGAATGAGGACGGCGCCTACCCGGACGGGGCATAGGTGCCGGACGAGAGATCAGGAGAGACCCGATGACCGACAGTTACCGCACCGAACAGGAAGCTTTCTGGGCCGGTGCGTTCGGCAATGCCTATATCGACCGCAACCGCGACGCGGCGATCCTCGCCTCGCGCACGGCCATGTTCACCCGCATCCTCGCGCGGGCGGGGACGGTCGGCTCGGTGGTCGAGTTCGGCGCCAATATCGGCCTCAATATGCTGGCGCTGCGCACCCTCCTGCCGGAAGCGAAACTCTCGGCCATCGAGATCAATCCGGAGGCGGTGAAGGCGCTGAAGACGCAGCCAAGCTTGAACGTCCATCACGGCTCGATCCTCGATCCGCAGGTGGAGGCGCCGCACGATCTTTCCTTCACCTCGGGCGTTCTCATCCACATCAACCCGGACGCGTTGCCGCAGGTTTACGACAATCTCCATGCCGCGAGCGGGCGCTACATCGCGGTCTCGGAATATTACAATCCGGCCCCGGTCGCGATCCCTTACAGGGGCCATGAGGACCGGCTCTTCAAGCGCGACTTCGCCGGCGACCTGCTTGAGCGCTTCCCGGATCTCTCGCTGGTCGATTACGGCTTCATGTATCACCGGGACCCGAACTTCCCGGCGGACGACATGACCTGGTTCCTGCTGGAGAAGCGGGGATAGTTTTTCCGACAGATCGTAAATCCGGTTCCGTCTGATTTATGCGTTCGTCTTGGCCGGTCTTGGCATCGCGCATGCGAGGGCTGGCTAGATCGACTCCGGCAACACGGATGATTAGTGTGCTCTTTCATAGAGAAGGACGCTCAATGGCAAATTATATAGTTACCTATTACCTCCCGAACGACGGGGACAAGGAAGCCTGCCTTGAGGCGGCGCTGAAGAGCTACGGCAAATACTGGCACTTCCAGCCGACCGTCTGGATCATAGAAACCGACCAGGCCGGCAATGAGATCATGAATAATCTAGTCCCGTGCGTGGATAGCGATGACTCAATATTCGTCGGCGAACTTACGCAGGACGTCCAGTGGTTCGGGACTACAAACCTTTACGCGGACAGCAATCTGTCTCTCGAGTAAGTCAGATAGCGAGTGTTTGCTTCCGGTTCTGGGCTGACCGGAGGAGGCGGCGTTGCGATCGCTTCTTACGTGCTGCCAGGGTCATATCGACTGAAATCGGAGGCATAGCGCCAAAGAAAACGGCCCCTTGCAGGGGGCCGTTTCTCCTTCAGGTCGGAGCTGCTTACTCCGCCGCCTCGATCCGGACTTCCTCTTCCGGAGCGGACGGCTTGCCGTTGATGATCAGGCGTCCGTCCTCGGCGGTGACCGTCACCTTGCTCCCGTCGGGCACCGTACCTTCGAGGATCTGGTTCGCCAGCGGGTTCTGCAGCGAGCGCTGGATCACCCGCTTCAGCGGCCGGGCGCCGTAGACCGGGTCGTAGCCGGTGTCGGCGAGCCATTTAAGCGCGGCCTCGTCCAGCTCCAGCGTGATGTTCCGGTCGTCCAGCAGCTTGCGCAGGCGGCCGAGCTGGATGTCGACGATGTGGGTCATGTTCGCGCGGTCGAGCCGCGAGAACAGCAGCACCTCGTCGAGACGGTTGAGGAACTCCGGCCGGAAGGCCCGGCGCACCACCTCCATCACCTTGTCGCGGACCGCGTCCACCGGCTCGCCGTCGGGCTGGCTCGCCAGGAACTCGGAGCCGAGGTTCGAGGTCAGGATGATCAGCGTGTTCCGGAAATCCACGGTCCGGCCCTGGCTGTCGGTCAGGCGCCCGTCGTCCAGCACCTGCAGCAGAATGTTGAAGATGTCCGGATGCGCCTTCTCGACCTCGTCGAACAGCACGACCTGGTAGGGCCGGCGCCGCACCGCCTCGGTCAGCGCACCGCCTTCCTCGTGGCCGACATAGCCCGGAGGGGCACCGATCAGGCGGCTGACCGAGTGCTTCTCCATATATTCGGACATGTCGAGGCGGACCATCGCCTGCTCGTCGTCGAACAGGAACTCGGCCAGCGCCTTGGTGAGCTCTGTCTTGCCGACGCCGGTCGGGCCGAGGAACAGGAACGAGCCGATCGGGCGGTTCGGATCCTGCAGCCCGGCACGGGCGCGGCGCACGGCATTGGAAACCGCGGCGACCGCCTCGTGCTGGCCGATGACCCGCTTGTGCAGGTTCTCTTCCATCTCGATCAGCTTCTCGCGCTCGCCCTCGAGCATCTTGTCGACGGGAATGCCGGTCCAGCGGGAGACCACGGAGGCGATGTCGCGTTCCGTCACCTCTTCCTTCACCATCTTCTCCGCCGAGGCGTGCTCTGCGTTCTGGATGGTGGCCTCGAGATCCGGGATCACACCATACATCAGCTCGCCGGCCTTCTCGAAATTGCCTTCGCGCTTGGCGTTCTCGAGCTCCATGCGGGCCTTGTCGAGTTTCTCCTGCACCTTCTGCACGCCGACGACGACTTCCTTCTCGGACTGCCAGCGCTTGGTCAGCTCGCCGGAGGTCTTCTCCAGATCGGCCAGTTCGCCCTCGAGCTTGGCGAGGCGCTCCTTGGAGGCCTTGTCGGTCTCCTTCTTCAGCGCCTGCTGCTCGATCTTCAGCTGGATGATCTTGCGGTCGAGCTCGTCGATCTGCTCGGGCTTGCTGTCCACTTCCATGCGCCGGCGCGAGGCCGCCTCGTCGACCAGGTCGATCGCCTTGTCGGGCAGGAACCGGTCGGTGATGTAGCGGTTGGAGAGGTTTGCCGCCGAAACCAGCGCGCTGTCGGTGATCCGCACGCCGTGATGCAGCTCGTATTTCTCCTTCAGGCCGCGCAGGATCGAGACCGTGTCGATCACGCTCGGCTCCTCGACGAAGACGGGCTGGAAGCGACGGGCGAGGGCCGCATCTTTCTCGATATGCTTGCGGTATTCGTCGAGCGTGGTCGCGCCGACACAGTGCAGCTCACCGCGGGCAAGCGCCGGCTTCAGCATGTTGGAGGCGTCCATCGCGCCTTCCGCCGCGCCGGCGCCGACCAGCGTGTGCAGCTCGTCGATGAAGAGGATGATGTCGCCCTCTGAATGGGAGACGTCCTGCAGCACGGATTTCAGCCGCTCCTCGAACTCGCCGCGGAACTTCGCGCCGGCGATCAGCGCGCCGAGATCCAGCGTCAGCAGCTTCTTCTGCTTCAGCGGCTCCGGCACGTCGCCGTTCACGATGCGCTGGGCGAGCCCCTCGATGATCGCGGTCTTGCCGACGCCGGGTTCGCCGATCAGCACCGGATTGTTCTTGGTGCGGCGGGAGAGAACCTGGATCGTGCGGCGGATCTCCTCGTCCCGGCCGATCACCGGATCGAGCTTGCCGTCGCGTGCGGCCTTGGTCATATCCTGGGTGTATTTCTCCAGCGCGTCATAGGCGTTCTCCGCCGTCGCGCTGTCCGCCTTGCGGCCTTTGCGGACCTCGTTGATGACCTGGTTGAGGGCCTGCGCGGTAACGCCAGCATCCTTCAGGATGCGGCAGGCGGCAGAGCCTTCGGCCATCGCCATGGCAAGCAGCATGCGCTCGACGGTGACGAAGCTGTCGCCGGCCTTGTCGGAGATCTCCTGCGCCTGGGTCAGCAGGCGGGCGAATTCGGGGGCGAGATAGACCTGCCCGGCGCCGCTGCCCTCGACCTTCGGCAGCTTGCCGAGTTCGGCCTCGACCGCCGCGCGCGCCGCTTTCGCGTCGCCGCCGGCACGCTCGATCAGGTTGGCGCACATGCCTTCCTTGTCGTCGAGCAGGACCTTCAGAAGATGTTCGGGGGTGAGGCGCTGATGTCCCGCGCCGAGAGCCTGGGTCTGCGCCGATTGCAGGAAGCCGCGCATCCGCTCCGAGAGTTTTTCGAAATCCAACGGATATCTCCTTCGTACCGCAAGGTTTGCCGATACAGCCCCGAACACCCCGAACCGGCGGTGCTGAAGCCATTTTTCAGAAAGTCCCGGCGACCTCTAAGCATCGCCGATTACTCCCTGACTGGGAAGGTTCCATGACCCGAAAGCGGCGTCCGGAACCCGCATCTGAGATATGGGGAGCCGCTTGCCGGTCGCAAGAGGCCGCGATCCGTGTTGACAGCCTTCCGAAGCCATTTATGGTGCGGTGCACTATGGGAAAAGTCAGCGCGATTTACAGATTCCCGGTCAAAGGCATGACCGGAGAGTCCTTGGAGAGCGTTCCGCTCGAGGCGGGGCGCATGCTCCCCAATGACCGTCGTTTCGGGATCCTGCACGGCGGAGCCGCCCGGCGCGCCGAGGCGGGTGATCGGGACTGGAAACCGAAAGCCAATTTTCTTCAGCTTGCCCAGGTCGAGAAACTCGCCCAGCTCGAGGCCCGTTTCGACGACGCGAGCGAGATCCTGCAGATCTGGCGCAAGGGCCGCAACGTCTCCAGCGGCAAGCTCACCGACGTCAATGGGCGGACGGTCCTGGAACAGTTCTTCGCCGCCTTTATGGCGAAGGAAAGCCGGGGCCAGCCGCGCATTGTCGAGAGCGGCGAGCAGCCCTATTCCGACGTCAAGGTGCCGTTTGTCTCGATCATCAATCTGGAAAGCGTGCGCGATCTCGAGCGCGTCGTCGGTCGCAAGGTCGATCCGCTTCGTTTCCGCGGCAATATCCTGATCGAGGGCGTGCCCGCCTGGGAGGAATTCACCTGGGTCGGCAGGAAGGTGCGGATCGGAGATGCGGAAGTGACCGTGGCCGAACGTATCGGACGCTGCGCCGCGACCAATGTCGATCCGTCGACCGCGGAACGCGACCTGACGATCCCGCGCGATCTGCAGAACGGATTCGGTCATACCGATTGCGGCATCTATGTCGATGTCACCGGCAGCGGGGCCGTGAAGGTCGGTGATCCGGTAGAGGCCCTCTGATCGAGATGCGAACCACACCGAGCGTCCGCGGCCTGACCGCGAAAGATTCGCCTTCCGTCGCCGGCCTGACGGTTCAGCTCGGCTATGAGCTTGATCCCGGGACGGCCGCAAGCCGTATCGAGTCGGTTCTGGAAGCAGAGGGCCACCATGCTTTCGGCGCCTTTCTCGACGAAAAGCTGATCGGCTATCTGCACTGCTTCGACCGTCCGTCGATCGAGAAGGGACGGGGGCTGGTCGTTCAAGCGCTGGTCGTCGACGAGACGATCAGGGGAACGGGCGCCGGGCGTTTGCTGATGGCGGAGGCGGAGCGTCTCGCCCGCGACCTCGGCTGCACCTCCGTCTCGCTGTCGTCCGGGGAGCGCCGCGCCGGAGCGCATGCCTTTTACGAGCGGCTCGGCTACCTGAACTCCTCGGTCTCGCGTTTCTTCACCAAAACTCTCTGAACCCGGACAAAGAAAAACCGGCCTGCGTTTCCGCAGGCCGGTTTTCATCGACAGTATTGTCTGTATCAGTCCTCGCCGGCAAGCGGCAGGGCCTGTTCCTCCGGAGCCGCTACCTTGCGCGGGCGGCCGCGCCGGCGGACCGGTTTCGCCTCTTCGCTTGCTTCGGCCTGCTCGCCGTCGTCCGCGGCAGGGCCGGAGACCGCCTTCGGCAGACCCGAGTCGCTGGCGCCGAGCATGGCGCGAAGAGCGGCGTCGTTGTCCGAACTGGCAGCTCCGGCTTCCGGAGACCCGCCGCTGTTCCGGCGCCGACGCGGCGGCCGTGCCGTCCGGTCCTGCGGGTCATCCTGTTCGGCCGCTTCGGCATCCTGCCGGCGCTCGCTGCGCGTCCTGCGTGGCGCGGATTGATCGTCGTCGGTCCGGTGATGCTGCTGCTGTTGCTGCCGCGCGTGATCGTCCGGCTCGTCGCCGTCATTGTCGCTGTCGCCACGCTGGTGGAAGTCCGACTGGGAGCCGTTCTCCTGCTGTGCGGCGTTGCGGCGTGCCTCGTTCTCTTCATTGTACAAACTGTAGATGCGGAAATAGTGATCCGCATGCTGGAAGAGGCTTTCCGCCAGCACCCGGTCTCCCGCCGTCGACGCATCGCGGGCAAGCGTCAGGTATTTCTCGTAGACCTGATGCGCATTGCCGCGGATCCGGACGTCGGGCCCGTTGCTGTCGAAAGTTTGATTCCTGTTGGGGACATTCGGGCGACGATTGTTGCCACGACCCCGCCCACGCTTTGAATGGGGACCTTGTCTCATGGTCGATTACTTTGCCGTTGTGTAGGGGAGCCAAAATGGCGCCCGAGCCAAAACACCGATCCACACCGCGTGTGTGATCGAAACATCCGGTCACCATCGGACGGACTATTTCCGAACCGATGCGCTGATCTCTTACCGGGATGGTTTCCAGCAACAGCGTCTGCCCCCTCGGCACCTGTTGCATGAGAAGAGACTAACGGTTTGAGACAGCTATTCCAAGTTCTAAATCCCGTAATGCAAATGGGATTTTCCCCGCGGCGGGTCAGGTTCGACGCACCAGAACGCATCTCCGAATGCCCGCGAGATCGTTCCGGAAACCTGCCACGAAGAGACCTGCCGATCGCATGATGCGCGCAATATCGTCACCCTGGCCTTCACCGAATTCGAGCACGGCAATCCCCTTTTCGGAGAGAAGGGAATCCAAGCTTTCCGCGATGTTACGGTAAGCAACGAGCCCATCCGTGCCGCCGTCGAGCGCACCTCTCGGATCGTGTTCCCGCACTTCCGGTTGCAGCGAATCAATCTCCGATGTGGGGATGTAGGGAGGGTTCGAGAGCACCACGTCGAACAGACCGGTCACGTTCGAACCCCAGGAGGAACAGATCATTCGTGCGCGGTCGGAAAGAGATAGTTTCTGCGCGTTTCGGCTGGCGACGGCGACGCAGTCCGGATCGATGTCCACTCCCGTGCCCTCGGCGTTCGGATATTCGCTCAACGCGGCGAGCAGCAGGCATCCGGTACCTGTTCCGAGATCCAGAATGCGAAGCGATGCCGAACGGTCCGGAAAGAGGCCCCGAAGTGCGTCGATGAGGGTCTCGCTGTCCGGGCGTGGATCGAGGGTCGCGGGGGAGAGTTCGAACTCGAGACTCCAGAATTCCCGGCTGCCGAGGATGCGGGATACGGGCTCTCCGGCGCCACGCCGCTCCAAGAGAGCTTCGAAACGGGCGGCAGGCACGGCCGGTACGGTCTCGTCTTCCCGGCCGTGCAGCCGACCGCTCTCGCCGAGCGCGCAGGCCAGCAGCAGGCGGGCGTCAAGGCGCGGCGAGTCGGCGCCGGCAGCGGCGAGACGGCGTGTTGCGGCAGTAATCAGCTCGCCGATCGTGGGATCTGCTTCCGGCGTCATCAGGAAAGCGCCGCGAGACGGGCCGCTTCGTCTTCGGCGGTCAATGCGTCGACCAACTCGTCCAGCGCCTCGCCCGAGATCACCTTGTCGATCTTGTAGAGCGTCAGATTGATGCGGTGGTCGGTGACCCGGCCCTGGGGGAAGTTGTAGGTCCGGATCCGTTCCGAGCGGTCGCCGCTGCCGACCTGGCCCTTGCGGTCGGCGGCGCGTGCGTCGGCGAGGCGCTGCCGTTCGTGGTCGTAGAGCCGGGCGCGGAGGATCTTCATCGCCTTGGCGCGGTTCTTGTGCTGCGACTTCTCGTCCTGCTGCGAGACCACGATGCCGGACGGGATATGGGTGATGCGGACCGCGCTTTCCGTCGTGTTCACGTGCTGACCCCCGGCGCCGCTGGCGCGGAACACGTCGATCCGGAGATCCTTGTCCTCGATATCGAGATCGACGTCCTCGGCCTCGGGCAGCACGGCAACTGTCGCGGCGGAGGTATGGATGCGTCCGCCGGATTCCGTCACCGGCACGCGCTGCACCCGGTGGACGCCGGATTCGAATTTCAGCCGCGCGAAGACGGATCGCCCGCTGATCTCGGCGATCGCTTCCTTGTAGCCGCCGATATCGTTCTCCGAGATCTCCATGATCTCGAATTTCCAGCCTTTCTGAGCGGCATAGCGCTGGTACATGCCGAACAGATCGCTGGCGAAAAGCGCGGCCTCGTCGCCGCCGGTGCCTGCCCGGACTTCGAGGATCGCGTTCTTCTCGTCCGCCTCGTCCTTCGGCAGCAGCAGGATCTGAACCTCGCGCTCCAGCGCCGGAAGTTCCTTCTCAAGGCGCTCGATCTCCTCTGTCGCCATGTCTTCCATGTCGGGGTCCTCGAGCAGGCCGCGCGCGTCCTCGAGCTCCTTGCGCATCTCCTTCAGTTCGGTGACCTTCTCGGCCACGGGAGCAAGCTCGGACAGCTCTCGGGAGAGTTTCGCGATGTCCTGCGAGGCAACGCCGTTGCCGGAGGCCAGCATCGCTTCCAGTTCCTTGTGTCGGGCGAGCACGCGTTCGAGATTTGCCTGCAGGCTCACTCGTCTTCTCCTTGTTCTTCATGTAGGCCGAACAGCTCCACCAGGGTGGCGATGGTCCGGTCGTCCAGTGTCTCGGTGGCGGCGAGGCGCCGCAGATGCTCCGACGGCGCATGCAGGATGCGCTTCAGCAGCAGACGCGTCGCTTCCTCTGCGGTCAGGTTCGGCTGTTCCTCGTGCAACGCGGTCCGCATCGCTTCGAGGTGTTGCCGGATGCGTACGATGGCCGGCGCCGCGGTCCGCCCGCTCTGGTCCGAGAGGAAGCGGGCGACGGCCGCATCGACCAGCTCGCGGGCCCGGTCCGCCTCCGCCCGGCGCGCATTTTTGCCCTCGGTGGCGGTGCGCTCCAGATCCTCAAGGTCGAAGAGGAAGGCTTCGTCGATCCGGTTGACCGCAGGATCGATATCCGGCGGGACCGAGAGATCGACCAGGAAGATCGGGTGATAGCGGCGCTTCTGCAAGGTGCTCCCGATCATTTCCGCGCTCAGTACTGCCCGGCCTTCGCCCATGGCGGATATCACGATATCGGCTTCGGTGAGCGCGGCGGAGAGCTCGTTGAACGGGCGGTGATGCGCTTCGAGAGATTTCGCGGTCGCCTGCGCCCGCCGGTCGATCCGGTCGATGACCGTGACCGGCGTGCCATGGCCGTCATGCAGCTGTTCGGCGAGGATCAGTCCGAGTTCGCCGGCCCCCAGAAGCAGCGCCTTCGTGCTGTCGAGCGCACCATGGACGTCCTTCGCGACGGCGAGGGCGGCGGCCGCGATGGAAACCGGACCTTCAGCGATACGGGTTTCGCGGCGGACCTGCCGGGCGGCCTCGAAGGCGGCGCTCATGGTCGCGTCGATCAGCGGACCGGAGGATTTCAGGCTGCGGGCGAGGCGGTGGCCGGCCCGCATCTGGCCGAGGATCTGGGGCTCGCCGATCACCTGGCTGTCGAGCGAGGCGGCAACCCGGAAGAGATGGGCGACGGCGTCCCCGCCGACATGGCGGTAGAGCAGGGGTTCCAGAAGGGCGGGGTCGAGCCCGACCGGCGCGCAGAGGATCTTCGCGATCACGCTGCGCGCTTCCTCGGGGTTCGGGAAGACGCCCGCGACCTCGACCCGGTCGCAGGTCGAGAGCGGCATCGCCTCCTCAACCCCGAACACCCGGAGCGAGCGTAGGACGACGGGCAGTTCCTCGTCGGCGACGAAGAGCTGCTCGCGGATCGCGTCCGGGCAGGTCCGGTGGTTGACGCCGACGACAGCGAAACGGTGCAGGTCCTGAAAAAGCGGGGAAGCGGTGCGGTCCGCCAAAACCGGGCCTCGCTAGACCTCGGCTTTGAGATGGTCCCCGATCTTGCCCAGCGCGATTTCGGTCTGGGTACCTGAATCCAGGTCCCTGACGGTCGCGACGCCGTTTTCGAGTTCCGTCTCGCCGAGAATGACGGCGTGGCTGGCACCGAGTTTGTTGGCCCGCTTCATGCGTTTTCCAAGGTTGCCCGAATAGCCCATTTCGACAGCCAGGCCGGCTTTGCGCAAGTCATGGCTGAGCTTGATCGCCGAGATCGAGGCTTCTTCGCCGACCGGGATCACCGCGACCGGACGCGCCGGGGCGGCCGGTGCGTCGATCATCATCGCGATCCGCTCGATGCCCGCCGCCCAGCCGACGCCGGGGGTGGAGGGACCGCCCATCATTTCGACAAGACCGTCATAGCGACCGCCGGCCATGACCGTTCCTTGCGCGCCGAGGCGGTCGGTGACGAACTCGTAGGCAGTGTGGCAGTAATAATCGAGCCCGCGCACCAGCCGGTCGTTCTGCCGGTAGGGCACGCCGACGGCTTCGAGACCGGCCTTCACCGTGCCGTAAAAGTCGCGGCTCGCCTCGTTCAGATAGTCGCCGAAGGACGGCGCGTTCGCAACGATCGCGCGGTCGCCCTCGTCCTTGCTGTCGAGGATGCGCAGCGGGTTCACCTCGAGGCGGCGCAGGCTGTCCTCGGAGAGACCGTCCTTGTGGCCCATCAGATACTCGACCAGGGCCATGCGATAGGCTTCCCGGCTCTCGGTGTCGCCGAGCGTGTTCAGTTCCAGCACGACGCCGTCGAAGATTCCGAGCGCGTCGAGAATGTCGGCGCCGACGGTGATGACTTCGATATCGGCCTGCGGGGCCGGGACGCCGAGCAGCTCGACGCCGATCTGATGGAACTGGCGCTGGCGGCCTTTCTGCGGGCGCTCGTAGCGGAACATCGGGCCCTGGTAGAACAGCTTCAACGGCAGGTCCTGGGTCAGGCCGCCGGAGATCAGGGCGCGGGCGACGCCGGCGGTCCCTTCCGGGCGCAGGGTGATGGTCTCGCCGCCGCGGTCGGTGAAGCTGTACATTTCCTTCGAGACCACGTCGGAGGTCTCGCCGAGCGTGCGGGCGAACACTTCGGTGAATTCGAAGATCGGCGTCTGGATCTCGCTGAAACCGTAGCGCGCCGCGGTCGCGAGCGCGGTTTCCACAACATGGCGATGCCGCCGCGCGTCCTCGCCAAGCAGGTCGTGGGTGCCGCGAACGGGTTGCAGTTTCGCCATTGGTCCAGTCCTTTCAAACGCACCCGCTGCGAGATGCGTGCGGGCGGCTCGGTTTATGCCGCGAAATCGGCTCGGATTCAAACGGATGAGATGATTTCAGGTCCTCAATCCGGTTGTCCGGATCAGGATGCGGCCGGAGAGACCGCGAGGGCGGCCTGTTCGGCGGCCAGTTCCTTCTCGATCTCCGCCGCCTTCTCCTCGACCAGGGAGACCAGATGATCGACGATGCTTTCGTCCTTGAGCCGGTGGTGCGGCAGGCCGGCGATATAGACCTGATGCGTGCCCTTGCCGCCGCCGGTGAAGCCGATATCCGTCTCGCGCGCCTCGCCCGGGCCGTTCACTACGCAGCCGATCACCGAGAGGGTCATCGGCGTGGTGATGTGGGACAGCCGCTGCTCGAGAACCTCGACGGTCTTGATGACGTCGAACTGCTGGCGGGCGCAGGACGGGCAGGAAATCACGTTCACGCCGCGATGGCGCAGGTTCAGCGACTTCAGGATGTCGAAGCCGACCTTCACCTCGTCCACCGGATCGGAGGAGAGGGAGACGCGGATCGTGTCGCCGATGCCGCTCCAGAGCAGCATGCCCATGCCGATGGAACTCTTGACCGAGCCGATGCGGAACCCGCCGGCCTCGGTGATGCCGAGATGCAGCGGATAGTCGCAGGCGTCTGCCAGACCCTGATAGGCGGCGACGGCGAGGAAGACGTCGGAGGCCTTCACGCTGATCTTGGTCTCGAAGAAGTCGTTGTCCTCGAGGATCTTCAGATGGTCGAAGGCGCTCTCAACCATCGCCTCGGGACAGGGCTCGCCGTATTTCTCCAGCAGGTGTTTCTCGAGGCTGCCGGCATTGACGCCGACGCGGATCGAGCAGCCATGGTCCTTGGCGGCCTTCACCACCTCGCGCACCCGGTCGGCGCTGCCGATATTGCCCGGATTGATCCTGAGGCAGGCGGCGCCCGCCTCGGCGGCCTCAATGGCGCGTTTGTAGTGGAAATGGATGTCCGCCACGATCGGCACCGGGCTGGCCTTGACGATCTCCGGCATCGCCGCGGTCGAGGCCTCGTCCGGACAGGAGACGCGCACGATGTCGGCCCCGGCGTCGGCGCAGGCCTGGATCTGCGCGATCGTCGCCTTGGCGTCGGCGGTCAGCGTGTTGGTCATGGTCTGCACGGTGATCGGGGCATCGCCGCCGACCAGCACGTTTCCGACGCGGATCTGACGGGACTTGCGCCGGTGGATGTCGCGGTAGGGCCGCACGCTCATGGGATGTTCCGCTCGCTTTCTCAGGCTAACTGCGAGATGGCGTTCGGGGTCTTATAAAGCAAGCAGGCGCCGCGGGTAAACGGCGGCTTCATGACGTTTCCGCCGAAACGCGGGATCAGTCGGTCGCGGTAAAGGTCAGCAGGCTCTCGTCGAGCGGGATGTTGCGGGCGATCTTCCCGAACGGGCCGAGGCTCGGCGCTTCGGCACCGTTGATGGAAATCTTCAGTGCGCCCGCATTGCCGGTGAACAGTTTGAGGCCGCTGCGCACGGGGACCTCATAGGCTTCGCCTTTGCGCAGGATGCGCGTCAGGAGAGGCGTTGCGTCTTCGCCGCGCACCTGCACCCAGCTGTCGTCCGTCGCGCTGATCACGATATGCGGACCCTCGCTCGATGCGGCGGGCGCCGGAGCCGGCTTGGAATCGATGGCGGCAGCCTCGGCATCCACGGCGGACTGCGACGTGCTGCGCGAAACCTCCGGAACGGCAGGAATATCGGTTGCGGCCGGTACCGGCGCCGGGTCCGCCGCCGGAACGCTGGCGACTTCGGTCGGCGCACTCACGGCCGCTGCCGCCGTCGGGGCCGTTTCCTCGGTCGCGGTCGTCGTCGCGATCGTTTCCGAGACCGGTGTGGCCGGCTCGCTCTCTTCTGCCTTAACGATCTCCGCTGCCGCGGGCTCCGTTACCGCGGGCGCGACCGAGGCGGTCTCCACCGGGCTATCGGCGACTGCGGGTTCGAGCGTGTCGGATGTTTCTGTCCGAACCGGTTCGTTCGCGGTGGTAACTTCGGCCCGGGTCTCGGTCTCCGCCGTTTCTGTCGCGGACGTCGTCTCCGGTGCGGGGTCGGTCGCGACGGCAAACTGTTGCGGCTGCGGCACCGGCGCTTCGGCGCTCTTCGTGCCCGGCTGCGCTGCGGTTGCAGCCGGGGCCTGAGCCGTCGTCGTGGCGGGTGCCGCCGCGCTCTCGGGCTCGGCAGACTTGATCGCCGGTTCCTCGAGCAGGAATGCGAGACGGTCCGGAATGCCCGGCGTCAGGTCGGAGACCGCCGTGTCCGTGGTCGAGAAATAGTACCAGCCGCCGTAGCTGAGAGCGGCGAGCAGGACACCGACGAACATCAGTGCGCCGCCGGGAACTTTGCCTTCCGGAGCGGGAGAGGGGAAGGAGAGCTGCGTCGGTTCCTGCAGCTTCTTCGCTTCCGCCTTGAAATCGGCGATCATCTTGTCGGCGTCGAGGCCGACGAGCTGGCTGTAGCTCCGCACATAGCCGATGGCATAGGTGAGACCGGGCAGATTGTCGAAATCGCCGGTTTCCAGTGCCTGCAAGTAACTGCGCTGAATGCGCAACTGCTGAGCGACGTCCTGCAAGGAGAGATCTCTCTCCATACGGCCACGTTGCAGCAGCATTCCAACCGCCGAACCGGATTCACCTTCGAATGCAGGTTCAGTGGAAGCGCTTAACGTCTTGATTTTCTTGCTGTCGGCAACAAGCGGCTTCGAGGCGACAAGTTTCGGCGCCGTCGGCTCGGGCGTGACGTTCACGGCTTTTGACTTGTCGGCATCTTCGATGTGCCGGAGTCTTAACTTCGCCTTTGTGCTCATCTCATCCACGACCTAATTGCCCGCGAATATTTCATCCGCCCGACCACGCTATTTCTGGCGCGACTACTGAGTAAAACTCGCAGGAGCACCACGGAGTAACCAGGCTCTAGGTGCCAAGTTAGATTAAATTGTCTAATGAATCAACGTTCTATTCGAATTTTTCGAACTTAAGACTCAGGCGGGTATCTGATGATCCCGTGAAAACGCCTTGAGATGTTCCACAAGACGGCCTTCTCGTGATTTCAATAAATTAGACATAAATGTTTCGAGATCGGTGTAATTGATTGCTCTTACGGTCTCTTTTACGGGGCCGATAGAGGCCGAAGCCATCGACAGGCGGCGATAGCCAATGCCGATCAGGGCCAGTGCGCCGATCCGCGAGCCCGCCATCTCTCCGCAGAGAGTCAATGGCTTATCCATTTCATGACAGGCATCGGCGATCTGTTTCAGCAGCCTGAGGAAAGGCACGGAGACTGGATCGTAGCGATGTGTCACCCGCTGGTCTCCACGGTCGGCGGCGAAGAAGAACTGCTGCAGATCATTGCTGCCGACTGAAAGAAAATCGACCCGCTTCAAGATCTCGGGAAGTTGCCATGCAAGTGACGGCACTTCGAGCATGCTGCCGAGGCGAAGGTTTCTCGGCAAGGGGGCCCCATGGCGGATGGCGCGTTCGAGTTCCCTGTCGAGGATCGCCCGCGCGGCATCGAATTCCGCGACCGTGGAGACCATCGGAAACATCAGATCGACGGGCGCGCCCGCCGCGGCGCGGAAGATCGCGCGGAGCTGGTTTCTCAGCAGGCTCGGATGGTCGACCGAGATCCGGAGCGAGCGCCAGCCGAGCGCCGGGTTGTCGCCCGGATCGTGATCGAAGGCCTGGATGTGTTTGTCGCCGCCGGCATCCAGAGTCCGGAAAGTGACCGGGCGGCCATTCGCGGCTTCCAGCACCCGGCGGTAGACGTCCGTCTGCTGCTCGACGTCGGGAATGTCGCGCCGGACCATGAACGGGATCTCGGTGCGGTAGAGCCCGATCCCGGCCGCACCGGTCGCGTCGAGTTGCTGCAGGTCGAACATCAATCCGACATTCAGCAGGAGCGTGACGTCCACGCCGTCGAGGGTTCGGGCCGGCAGATCCCGCAGGGCCTGGTAGCGGGCCTTGGTCTCCGCGCGCGCCTTCAGGCCGGCATGGAAATACTCCTGCACGTCCTCGGTGGGCCGCAGCAGGACCTGATTGTTGTCGGCGTCGACGATCAGACGGTCGCCCGGATTGACCTCGCTCAGCAGGCCCGGAATGTTGCCGAGGACAGGGATATCGAGCGCACGGGCCACGATTGCGACATGCGCGGTCGCAGAGCCTTCCTCGAGCACGAGCCCCGTCAGGTTGTGGCGGTCGTATTCCAGGAGTTCTGCCGGCCCCATGGAGCGGGCCACGACGACATAGGGCTGATCCTCGGCGATCGCCGCGGCGTCGCCGTTCTCCTCCTCGCCCGCGAGTCTTGAGAGCAGGCGGTTGGCGAGATCGTCGAAATCCGCGAGCCTCTCGCGAAGGTAGGGGTTCTGCACCGATCCGAGCCGCGCCCGCATGTCGGCACGGGCGCGCTGCACCGCCGCCTCGGCGGTCAGACCGTTGTCGATGGCGTCGTTCATCCGCGTCAGCCAGCCGCGATCGTGCGCGATCATGCGGAAGGTCTCGAGCACGTCCCGGTGCTCGCCGACCTCGGCGAGGTCCGGTGCCGCGAGCAGTGTGTCGATGTGATCGCGGACTTCCCGCATCGCGGTTTCCAGCCGGTCTTTCTCGACTGCCGGGTTATCGGCGACCACACGGCGGATGGCCGTGCTCTGCTGGTGGAAATAGGCGACGCCGATTCCGATCCCGGGCGCGACGGTCTGGCCGGCGAGCCGGAGCGGCGTGTCGTGCTTCGGGGCCTGATCGCCGAACACGCCGTTGGCGAGCAGTTCGGCCAGCACCATGGCGAAGGTTTCGAGGGTCTCGATCTCCTCGTCGGAATATTGCCGCCGGGACCGGTTCTGAACCACGAGTACGCCCAGGACCCGGTCGGCACGCATGACGGGCACGCCGGCGAGCGACTGGTAGATCTCCTCACCGGTTTCCGGCCGGTAGGCGAATTTCGGGTGCGACTGTGCGTCGGAGAGGGCGAGCGACTGGGCCCGAGCGGCGATGTCCCCGACGAGACCCTCGCCGAAATGCATCAGGGTCCGGTGGACCGCGTCCTTGTTGAGGCCCTCTGTCGACGAGAGTTCGAGCAGGTTGTCCGAGCGGCGGACGTAGATCGAGCAGACCTCCGCCGCCATGTCGGCGGCAATGATCGAGGTGATGCTGTCGAGACGGTCCTGCGGCGCGCGTGCCTCCGCCATCACGTCGCGCAGGCGGCGCAACATGGAGCGGGAGTTGCGGCCGAAGCCGTTATGCTCGACCGCCGCCGTCATCGGGTCAGCTTGCCGGCGGGCCGTCGAGGCCGTAGGCGGTATGAAGGGCGCGGACCGCGAGTTCGGTATATTCGGCGGCGATCAGGACGCTGACCTTGATCTCTGAGGTCGAGATCACCTGGATGTTGATTCCCTTGTCGGAGAGCGTGCGGAACATGGTCTTCGCGACGCCCGGCTGCGAGCGCATGCCGACGCCAACGACGGAGACCTTCGCGACATTCGGATCCGCATTGATCTCGCGGAAACCGAGTTCGTCGCGCAGCTTCTCAAGCACCTGCTTGGCACGTTCCAGATCGGTCTTGCCGATGGTGAAGGTCATGTCCGTGGTGTTGCCGTCCTCGGTCACGTTCTGGACGATCATGTCCACATTGACCGCCGCGTCGGCGAGGCTGCCGAAGATGGAGGCGGCGACGCCCGGACGGTCCGGCACGTGGCGCACGGTGACTTTTGCCTCTTCGGGGCTGTAGGCGATGCCGCTGACGACATTCTGTTCCACGATCTCATCCTCATCACAGATCAGGGTGCCGGGAGCGTCGACGAAGCTCGAGAGCACCTGCAGCCTGACATTGTTCCGCATGGCGAGCGCGACGGAGCGCGTCTCCAGTACCTTGGCCCCCTGCGAGGCCAGTTCCAACATTTCCTCGTAGGTGATCTTTTCGATCTTCCGCGCCGAGGGCACGATCCGCGGGTTCGTCGTATAGACCCCGTCGACGTCGGTGTAGATATCGCAGCGGTCCGCGTTCAGCGCCGCCGCCAGAGCGACCGCCGTGGTGTCTGAGCCGCCGCGACCCAGCGTGGTGATCCGGTTGTCCGGGCCGATGCCCTGGAAACCGGCCAGCACGGCGACCTGGCCCTGTTCGAAGCGCTTGATGATCTCCGCGGTCTCGATGCTCTCGATCCGCGCCTTGCTGTGCACGCCGTCGGTCTTGAACGGTAGCTGCCAGCCGAGCCACGATCGGGCGTTGATACCGAGATTTTGCAGCGCCATCGCGAGGAGGCCGCTTGTCACCTGTTCGCCGGTCGCGACGATGGCGTCGTATTCCCGCGCGTCATGCAGCACGCTCATCTCGCGCGCATAGGCGACGAGCTGGTTGGTCACCCCGGCCATGGCCGAGACGACGACCGCGACCTCGTTGCCCGCGTCGACTTCCTTCTTTACCCGGAGCGCCACATTTCTGATGCGCTCAATATCGGCGACCGACGTGCCGCCGAACTTTTGCACGATACGCGCCATTTCGTTCCGCTTTTCAGGAGTGTACCCCAATGCCCAATACCGGAACGCGAACATTCCTAATGGCCCCGGGCGAGGCTATACATAGCGATACGCCGCATCCCGGGCAAGCGCGGGTTCCGGCACGGCATCGGAGCACCCATGATTGAAAAGAATATGGCCAGGAGCACGATCGATCCCGAGGACGTCCGGCGCTTTTCCGCGGTGGCGGAAGAATGGTGGGACATGCGCGGGCCGTTCGCGCCGCTGCACAAGTTCACGCCGGTCCGCCTCGCGCTGATTCGCGAATGGATGGGCGATCACTTCGCCCGCGACGACAAGGCCGCGGTGCCGTTCGCGGGTCTCAGGATGCTGGATATCGGGTGCGGCGGCGGTTTGCTGTCGGAGCCGCTGACCAGGTTGGGCGCGGCGATGACCGGGATCGACGCCGAGGAAAAGACCATCCGCACCGCGGCGGTGCACGCTGCCGAGGGCGGGCTCGAGATCGATTACCGTGTCTCGCTCGCGGAGACGCTTGCCGAGGAGATGCCGGAGGCTTTCGATGCGGTGGTCGCTTCGGAAGTTATCGAACATGTCGCCGACCCGGCGCTGTTCGCCGCATCGCTGGCGCGGCTCGTCCGGCCCGGCGGCGCGGTCTTCGTGACCACCCTGAACCGGACGGGGAAGTCGCTGCTCTTCGGGAAGTTCGCAGCCGAGTATCTGCTGCGCTGGGTCCCGCCGGGGACCCATGACTGGCGGCAATTCCTGACGCCCGACGAGTTGCGCGGTCTGCTGGCCGAGGCGGGGCTGAAAGTTGTGGAACAGACCGGTATCCGCTTCGACCCGCTGGCCGACAGCTTCTCGCGGTCGGCCGATCTTGCGATCAATTACGCGATGTTCGCGGTGAAGCCGTCAGCTCTCGCCTAGGCGTCGCCTTTCGGCACCCAGGGTATCGGTGCGAACTCGATTCCCTCCTCGCGCAGGGCCTGCGCCTCGGCCGGCGTAGTCTCTCCATAGATCCCGTGCGGATCCTTCTCGCCGTAGTGGATCTTCCGGGCCTCTTCGGCGAATTCCTTGCCGACATAGTCGAATTTGCTCTCGACCTCGGTCCGGAGCGCGATGAGCTTTTCGCGGATGGCGGCCATTTCGGGCGTCATCTGGCTGACGGCGGGAACGGATTGGCCCTCGGCTTCGCGGTCGGCCTTTTTCTTCGAACTGGAGACGTTCGGGGCCATCAGGGCTTTGGACACGGATGTCGAGCCGCAGGTCGGACAGGTCAGCAGGCCCAGATCCGCTTGCTTGTCATAAGCGGCACTGTTCGGAAACCAGGCGTCGAAGCCGTGATCGGAGTCGCAACGCAGTCGGTATTTGATCATCCAACAGATCCAGTCATGTCCTGTCAGTATGAAATAGCATGTGGTCGAAATAGTGTAATAATTGCTAATTAGCCAGTGTGTCGTTGCGTGGGGGACACATTATGAGCGAGACGGACGGCAGGACGCTGGGGCAACGCGACGCCGCGCATCATCTGCATCCCTTCACCGACAATCGGGAACTGGAAGCCTCCGGCGGCGCCACTGTCATAGAGCGCGGCGAGGGCTGCTATCTCTGGGACGACCAGGGGCACCGCTATCTCGATGCGCTGGCCGGCCTCTGGTGCGTCAATGTCGGCTACGGGCGCAAGGAGCTCGCCGACGTGGCCGCCAGGCAGATGCAGCGGCTGGCCTATTACAACACATTCTTCAATACCACCACGGGGCCGACGGCGGAGCTTGCGGAGACTCTCGCCGCGCTGATGCCGGGGCATCTCAACACCGCGATCTTTGCCAATTCGGGCTCGGAAGTCTGCGACAGCGCGATACGGCTCGCCCGCTTCTACTGGCAGAAGGTCGGAAAACCGCAGAAGCGCATCGTGATCGGCCGGGAGGAGGGCTATCACGGCTCGACCCTGGCGGCGCTCAGTGCCGGCGGCATCGGCGCGATGCATGCGCAGGGCGGTACCGGTCTGCCCGATTTCGCCCATATCCATGCACCCTACCGGTTCCTGCACGGCCACGAGATGCCGGAAGCCGCCTTCGCCGCACAGGCGGCGCTCGCGCTGGAGCGAAAGATCGAGGAACTCGGCGCGGAGAATGTCGCGCTTTTCATCTGCGAGCCGATCCAGGGCGCGGGCGGCCTGATCTTTCCACCGGAGGGTTATCTCGCGGAGGTGCAGCGGATCTGCCAGAAGCACGACGTGCTGTTCGCGCTCGACGAGGTGATCAGCGCTTTCGGCCGGCTCGGCGCCTGGTCGGCCGCCGAGCTGTTCGGTCTCAGCCCGGATTTCATGACCTTGGCCAAGGGGCTCTCGTCCGGTTACCAGCCGATCTCCGCCCTGATGATCTCGGATCCGATCGCAGAGGTCCTGCGCGATGCCGAGGGCGGTCTCGCGCATGGCTTCACCTATTCCGGCCATCCCGTCGCGGCGGCGGTCGCGCTGGAGAACCTGGCGATCCTGAAGCGAGAGCGGCTGGTGGAACGGGTGCGGGACGATATCGGTCCCTATTTCTGTTCGACGCTGGCCCGGCTCGCGGCGCATCCGCTGGTCGGCGAGGTGCGGGGGCTCGGGCTGCTTGGGGCGGTGGAGCTGATCCAGGACAAGGCGCGGCATCAATTCTTCGATCCGCCTGGCGTTGTCGCCGCGGTCTGCCGCGAGAATCTCAAGGCGCGCGGCATCATCGTGCGGGCCGTCCGGGACACGCTGCTGATCGCGCCGCCCTTCGTCGTCACGAAGGAACAGGTCGACGACATCGTCGACACGCTGGAGGCGGCGCTCGAGGACATCCGGCACGAGCTCGGCATTATTGCCGAGGACCAGAAACTTGCCGAAGCGGTGCATGAGGCGGACAAGCCGCTTGCCGGACGGGTCGCGCTGGTGACCGGCGCCTCGCGCGGGATCGGCGCCGAGGTCGCGAGGACCTTTGCGCGGGCGGGAGCGACCGTCCTGACCGTCGCGCGGGACGCGGCGGCGCTGGAGGCGCGGAGGGCGGAGATCGAGTCCGAAGGCGGCCGGGCGGTCCCGGTGGCCGCGGATCTGTCGCGGTCGGACGGCAAGGCAGAAGCGGCTCTCATGGCCGAGATCGAGCGGCAGGGCGGTCGGCTCGATATTCTCGTTCTGAATGCGGCGCTGCTTGGCGAGCTGGAACCACTTGCGGCTCTCGACTCAAAAGTCTGGGACGAGGTGATCGGCGTCAATCTGACGGCGCCGTTCCGGCTTCTGCGGCTGTTGCATCCCTTCCTCGCATTCTCGGACGCGGGACGCTGTATTTTCGTCACTTCCGGTGCGGCGCGCGGGGCGCACGCGGACTGGAGCGCCTATGCGGCGAGCAAGGCGGGGCTTGAAGCGATGATGCGGGCTTACGCCGCCGAGAACCGCAAATTCGGTCTCAAGATCAATGCAGTCGATCCGGGCGCGATGCAGACCGGAATGCGCGCCTCGGCCTTTCCCGACGAGGATCCCCGCTCCGTCACGCCGGTCGAGGCCGCCGGCCCGGTCTTTCTCCGCCTTGCCGTCCCGGAATGCAGTTACTCCGGCGCGATCGTTCCGGTCGTCGCATCCGCAGAGGCCGCACCATGAGCACGGTCAGTTCCGCCGCAGGCCCAATGGCCAAACCGTCGGAATGGGTCGTGCGGTTCGCCGAACGGGTTCCGCGGGATGCGGAGGTCCTCGATGTGGCCTGCGGCGCTGGCCGGCACGGTCGCTTTTTCCGGGCACGGGGAAATCCGGTCGTCCTGCTGGATCAGGATATTTCGCGCGTCGCCGATATGGCGGCGGATGCGCGTGTCGAACTCGTCGCCTCGGACCTCGAGGCCGGGAGGCCGTGGCCGCTGAAAAGCCGGACCTTCGGCTGTGTGGTCGTCACCAACTATCTCTACCGTCCGGCCATGCGCGATATCATCGCGGCGGTCGCGCCCGGCGGGATCCTCATTTACGAGACCTTCGCGCTGGGGAACGAGGCCTACGGGCGGCCCTCGAACCCGGACTTTCTGCTGCACCGGGAGGAGTTGCTGATCCTCTGCCGTCCGGAGCTGCGGGTGGTGGCGTTCGAGGACTTGACGGTGAGCACGCCGCGTCCCGCCTGTATCCAGAGGATCGCCGCCGTCAGGGACGCAGCCGAACGCCCGGCCCTCTGACGCAGGCGCATTCGACCGGCCTGCCGGGCCGATATCCATAATTGAAAAACATTTGCAGCCCGGAAGTCACATTGCAGTCGGGTTCCATGTCACATACGATCTGGTGCTGCGTCTTAAGGGATGCGGCCGGATCTGCGGCTCTGCAAACGTCATCAAGACAGTCTGTCCGCGGAACGAAAACGAATTGGGGAGCTGGCAAAAGGCGGTCTGCAGGAGCGAAAAATCGTCTTCGACCGTCCATAGCCACGGCGCATGGCAACGCCGAAGGAGGGGCTCATGATCTTGGATTTCAGGCCAGAACGGCGTGCAGGATCTACTGACCGGGTGGACTCGGTCTTGCGGGGATTGAGAACCTACTGGGAGTTCTCGCGTACCGACGCATCGCTGCCGCTATCGGAAAATCTGTTTCTGTCGGATCTGGTCGACGAGATGCCGCACGTGGTTCTCGCCTATCAGGACAGGCAACGCTTCCAGGTTGAATTTGCGGGTGAGGCTGCGGCCGATCTGCTCGGCGGCAACCCGATCGGCGCGACGACCGCTCCGAAAGGCGGTCTCCCGCCGGCAGTGGCCCGTTGCATCCGGCGGTCGGCGGAGGATCGCGAGCCAGTGCTTTCGACAGCGGCAGGAATACGCATCATCTGCCTGCCGTTCGGCGGAGCGGACGGTGACGTCGAACTTGTCTTGGCCGGCCTGGCCGAAGTGACTGTTCTGGAAAACCGCGGAACGGTCGTCTCTCTGATGCGCTGACACCGGGGCGTCCCGGACGTCAGCCCCGGTTCAGATCTTGCCGTGGCACTGTTTGTATTTCTTGCCGGACCCGCACGGGCAGGCCGCGTTGCGCGGCACCTTGCCCCAGGTTGCGGGGTCGTTCGGATCGATCGCGGCGGCGCCTTGACGGCTGCGGACCATGGTTTCGCCGTCGGCAGCCTCGCCATCGCCCTGCAGCGCCGGATCCTCGCGGCCCTCATGCATTTCGCGCGCAGCCCGTTCGGCGGCCATCCGCGCTTCCATCTCCTCGGGTGAAGCCTGTACGCGAATCTCGAGATGCGAGAGCACGCCGGTCACGGTCTGCCGCAGGCCGGTCAGCATGCCGTCGAACAGGTTGAAGGCCTCGCGCTTGTATTCGTTCAGCGGATCCTTCTGCGCATAGGCGCGCAGGTTGATGCCCTGGCGCAGATGGTCGAGCGAGAGCAGATGCTCCTTCCACTGCTGGTCGAGGATCTGCAGCAGCAGGCTCTTTTCCGCCATGCGCATGACTTCGGGGCCGTAATTCGCGGCCTTCTGCGCCATGGCGTTGTCCGAGGCCTTGGTGATGCGTTCGAGGATCTCCTGATCCGCGATGCCTTCCTCGTCCGCCCAGTCCTTGACCGGCAGGTCGAGGGCGAGCAGGCGGAGGCATTCCTCGTGCAGGGCCGGAATGTCCCATTGCTCGGAATAGGCGCCTTCCGGAATGCAGCGCGCGACCACGTCCTCGATCACCTCGTGACGCATGTCGGCGACCGTGGCCGCGACTTCCGGCGCGCGCATGATGTCCTTGCGCTGCTCGAAGATCACCTTGCGCTGGTCGTTCATGACGTCGTCATACTTGAGCAGCTGCTTGCGGATCTCGAAGTTTCGCGCCTCGACCTTTTGCTGCGCCTTTTCCAGCGCCTTGTTGATCCAGCTGTGGACGATCGCCTCGCCCTTCTCCAGGCCGAGCTTCTGCAGCATGCCGTCCATGCGCTCGGACCCGAAGATGCGCATCAGGTCGTCTTCCAGCGAGAGGAAGAACTTGGATGCGCCCGGATCGCCCTGACGGCCGGAACGGCCGCGCAGCTGGTTGTCGATCCGCCGGCTCTCGTGCCGCTCGGTGCCGATCACGTAGAGACCGCCGGCATCGAGCACCTGCTTCCTCGATGCCTCGACCTCGCCGCGGATGGTCTCGGCCTTCGCCGGATCCGGCTCCGGGCCGAGTTCCAGCATGATCCGCATGTCGGCATTGCCGCCGAGCTGGATGTCGGTGCCGCGGCCGGCCATGTTCGTGGCGACCGTGACGGCGCCGGGCTGACCCGCTTGGGCGATGATGGTGGCTTCCTGCTCGTGGAAGCGCGCGTTCAGCACCTGGTGCGGGATCTTGCGCTTCTTCATCAGCTCGGCGAGCAGCTCGGACTTCTCGATCGAGACCGTGCCGACCAGCACCGGCTGGCCCTTGCCCCGGCATTCCTCGATCGTGTCGATGATCGCGTCCCATTTCTCTTCCGCGGTCCGGTAGACCTCGTCGTCGTGGTCCTTCCGCGCGACATCGACGTTGGTCGGGATCTCGACGACCTCGAGCTTGTAGATCTCCGCGAATTCGGTCGCCTCGGTCATCGCCGTGCCGGTCATGCCGGCAAGCTTCGGATAGAGGCGGAAATAGTTCTGGAAGGTGATCGAGGCCAGGGTCTGGTTCTCGTTCTGGATCGTGACGCCTTCCTTGGCCTCGAGCGCCTGATGCAGGCCCTCGGAATAGCGCCGTCCTTCCATTGCGCGGCCGGTGAACTCGTCGATGATGACGACCTTGTCGTCCTTGACGATGTAATCCGTGTCCTTGGCGAAAAGGTGGTGCGCACGCAGCGCCTGGTTTGCGTGATGCACCAGCGAGACGTTGGCGATGTCGTAGAGACCGCCTTCCTGCAGCATCCCGGCGTCGCGCAGAAGCTCCTCTATGTGCTCCTGGCCCGCCTCGGTGAAGGCGACGGTCCGCTGCTTCTCGTCCTTTTCGTAATCTTCCGGAACCAGTCCGGGTATCACGGCATTCATCGCCGTGTAGGTCGCGGAACTGTCCTCGGCCGGGCCTGAGATGATCAGCGGAGTCCGCGCCTCGTCGATCAGGATCGAGTCCACCTCGTCGACGATGGCGAAATTGAAGTCGCGCTGGACCATGTCCTCCAGGCGGAACTTCATATTGTCGCGCAGATAATCGAAGCCGAACTCGTTGTTGGTCCCGTAGGTGACGTCGCAGGCATAGGCCGCCTTGCGCTCGGCATCCGTCAGCCCGTGCACGATGCAGCCGGTCGTAAGGCCAAGGAAATCGTAGACCTGTCCCATCCAGGCGGCGTCGCGCCGGGCGAGGTAGTCGTTCACGGTGACGACATGGACGCCCTTGCCTTCGATCGCGTTCAGATAGACGGCGAGCGTGGCGACGAGGGTCTTGCCTTCGCCAGTCTTCATCTCGGAGATGCGGCCCTGGTGCAGGACCATGCCGCCGAGCAGCTGGACATCGAAATGGCGCTGCCCGAGCGCGCGCTTCGCCGCTTCGCGGACGGTTGCGAAGGCCTCGGGCAGGATGTCGTCGAGGGTCGCGCCGGCCTTCAGCCGTTCCCGGAACGCGTCGGTCCTGGCCGCGAGCGCCGCGTCGTCGAGTGCAGCGATTTCCGGCTCGAGGGCGTTGATCTCGTCAACGGTCTTCTGCAGGCGTTTGAGTGTCCGCTCGTTTTCCGAGCCGAAGATGGCCTTGGCGAGTGCGCCGAACATGCCGACCTCTGATATGGAAACAGGTGTCCGGCCATAGACCGGGTGGCTGACAGATAGGGGGTCGCGCAATTCCTGTCAACGCGGCCCGGCGTGCCTGCGGCACTTCAACCGTCCAGATCTCCACAACTTGAACCGCGTTCGCAGCCGGTAAGGGCGGCAAACACGTTACCGGTCGCGTAGCTTGACGGGAATAATCTAATAGTGTGACTAGCATTCGATGGTGTCTGTTCGATACGGAGAGAAGCGAATGCCCATTCCTCAGTTTAAAGAGGACGGACTCGTCAAGTTCGACGACCCTTTCTTCGTTCGTCAGTTCAGCGATGTCTTCCCGGGCGATTTCTATACCCGGCTCAGCGACGAATTCCCTGTCCCCAACGAACATTGGGGAGAGCAAGGCGGGCTCGATCGCAAGATTGCGGCGAGCTCGTCGGATGAAGGTTTTTTCGCCGTCGCCAAGAAGTCCAAGGCCTGGTCGGAGTTTGTAAAAGGCACGCTGAATCGAGAATTCGCGCGTTGCGTGGGCCGGCTCGTGTATCCCGGACTGAAGCGGTACAGGGATGCTTCGAAAATCCCGCCGCGATTGCCGCGTGATTTCTCCGAGCGGCTTTCCGAAGAAAGTAGGTTCCTGGACCTCATCGACGAAAGAATGACGTTGGGACTGCAGTTCGCACGTCTCGCCAATGGTCAGTTCAATTCACCCCACACAGATACGGTGAGTAAGATTGCCACCATACTCTTCTATTTTCCTCAGGAGGGTTGGCGGAAGGAATATGGGGGCGGCACGTATTTCTTTCGGTTTCGCGATGGACGGAAACCCGACTGGTTCGACCCGAACATGAACCGAGTGCCCCGGGAGGTGCTTGACCGGTTCTGGCAGGATACCGAACCGTTCTTCGTCTCGAGCTACGCACCGAATACAGCATGCATGTTCTGTAAATCGGTGGACTCGTTCCATGCCATCGGGCGTATTCGCGCACCGGAAGGCCTCTCGCGCCGAGCCGTCGTGATGACGCTTCGTTACCGCGAGGAAGGCGAGGACAATAGCTGGGATGCCGTCGAAGCAAGAGCCAAGGCATTACTGGCCTAGCCAAATTGATATCTGACGGTTCGCGGAAGCGGCCGTGATGATCGTTTCGGGAGAACGGGCTTGAAGGCCGGAAGACTTGAAGAATTCTGGAATACGCGGCCGGTCCGTAAAATCGTCCTGAGTGACGTCGAGATATCGTTCGATTGTTCATCTAGAATCGCGGACTACAGGGCGAGGACGTTGTTATCCAAGGAACCTGGGACGATCCGCTGGCTCGACAGGCTTTCTCCCGACGACGTGCTTTATGACGTCGGAGCCAATGTAGGCACCTACAGCATCTATGCGGCCAAAGTGCGTGGGGCGCAGTGTTATGCAATTGAGCCGGATGGGCGGAACTTCGCGCTCCTATGCAGCAACGTCATGTTGAACGGCCTCAGCGGAAGGGTGATCCCATATTGTCTCGGAGCTCTGGATCATACCGGCCTGAGCATTCTTTTCGCCAGAAACCGAGAGGCGGGAAGCAGCGGGCATTCCGTCGGAGAATCTCTGGATGAAGCGCTGAACCCGGTAGAGCCTGATTTCCGTCAGGGGGTTTTTTCGATGCGGCTCGAAGATTTCGCCTCGAGCTACAATGTCGCGGCGCCAACCTTTATCAAGATCGATGTAGACGGCCTCGAACATCTTGTTGTGTCAGGGCTCGGAAAGTTGCTCGACGATCCCCGCCTGCGGGGAATCAATATCGAGCTGTCGGATCAGATCGATCAGCACCGCGATCTCAGGCGCGATTTGCAGAAAGCAGGCTTTCATGAAGATGTCGAACTGGGTTTCGTACATCGCAATGGTTATAGTCGGAATATCTTTTTCGCACGTTGATATGCATTGAAGGCAAGTGCGGCCGAAGCCGTTCAGCCGGAAAAGCGCTGGAAACTTGATTCGCAGTAGGCTGAAGCATTGAAACTATCATTAATTTCGATTAAAATTCTTTGCGTCATGTGAAGTTTGATGAACTTGCGTTACCTAGAAAGGGTGGACGGATGGTTGACCGGATCACCGGATATACGTCCGGGGTGGTCGCGCCGACGACAGTGCGGACAAACCGCCCGGTCACCGGCGAAGCGCTGAATCAGCGCGTCACGCCCCGTCGCGACGAACGGCGTTCGGGTGGCGAGTCATCCCATGGAGATCAGCAGAACAAGAAGCATCCGGACGACGAAAGCGTCGAGATCCGTCTGTCGGGCACCGCGCCGGGGCCGCAAGCGTCCTATGCCGCCAGGGCCTATGCGGGCGCCACACAGAACCCCGCGCCGCAAAGCAATGAAGATGTCCTGATTTCCCGCTCGACCGCTGTTTTGCTTGCGGAGGATCTGACCAGCCTGATCCGCCGGGCCGTCACCAATGTCGGGCTGGTGGTGCATGGCCTTATGAAGGTGCCGGACAATGCGGCGCACGATGTGGAGAGGCGGTTTCATATCGCCGCCCTGAGCGCGGTGCGTCCGGCCCGGGAACGCTACGTTCGCCAGGGTGGGACTCCGGACCGGCTGCCAACGGGGCTGGCTTTCAAGAACATCTCGGCGCGCTATGACGAGCTGCGCGGCGCGGCCGAGATATCCATCGGCGAGGCGGAGTTTCTCGACCGGATTGATTTCAGCGCCACCGGTGTGGTGTTCGACGTGCGCGGCGAGGCTGCGGTGCATGAGCCGAAGCCCGGTGTCTTCGTCGATACCGGGGACCATGGCGCGGTCATTGCCAGCCGCATCATCGAAACCGTGCGCCGGGATCTGCCACTGTTCGGCGGCAGTGACGATACAGACGGCGCGATCGTCCTGATCCGCGCCGACAACAGCGACTTCAGCGACCACCGGTCTCCGGCGGAGTGGCTGGGCTTCGACCTGATCCTTCCGTTCCAGAAAGCCTGAGCCGCCCCCGGAGCGATAAGGCGCCTTGCCGCTCCTCAGGCGATCTGATAGGCCTGCTTCTGACCGTGCGGCGGGTGCGCGCCGTGCCCGAGATTTCCCGAGAGCGCGGGCGGTGCCCGGCGAAAGGCACTGACATGATCTTGACTTGCTTCCCGCGTGCAGCGCGTTCCGTGAAGGCGGTGTTGATACCGGCGGCCCTTGGGATGCTGGCCACCTTTGTCCCGCCGGCCGCCGCGCAGCAGTCCGGCGCCGCGGCCAAGACCGTTCCGGCGGAACAGGCGGCCATCGATCCGGCCACGACAATCGTCGCGACGATCAACGGTGAGCCGATCTATCTCGCCGAGATTCTGGCGCAGATCCAGCAACTGCCGCAGCAGTACCAGCAGGCGCCGATGGAGCAGATCTATCCGCCGATGCTTGATCGCGCGATCGATGCGCGCCTGATCGCGAACGCGGCGCGCGAGGCCGGGCTGCAGGATCGCGACGACGTGAAGGCGCGGGTCGCGCAGGCCGAAAGCGAGATCATTTCGGAAGTCTTCCTGACCGAGAAAATCTCGGCCCAGATGGATGATGCGGCGCTCCGCAAGCGCTATGAGGAAAGTCTTGCCACCTCGACGGAGACCGGCGAGGAGGTGAAGGCACGTCATATCCTCCTGACCACCGAAGCCGAAGCTCGCGAGGTGATCGCGGAACTGAAGAAGGGTGCCGACTTCGCCGAGTTGGCGAAGGAGAAGTCCACCGGTCCGTCCGGCAGCAGTGGCGGCGACCTTGGCTATTTCACCAAGGAGGCCATGGTTCCCCCGTTCTCGGAGGCCGCCTTCGCGCTGAAGCCGGGCGAGGTTACGGAAGATCCGGTTAAGACCCAGTTCGGCTGGCACGTCATTAAGGTCGAAGACCGGCGCGCGATCGAGCCGCCGAGCTTCGAGCAGGTACAGCCGCAGATCGCGCAGGAAATGACCCGCGAGATCCTTCAGAAGACGGTCGAGGCGCTGCGCGGCGGTGTCGAGATCAAGCGCTTCGGGCCGGACGGCTCAGAGCTGAAGTAACAGCCGCGTCGCAAGGGATCTTCGCGCCATGTCCGATCAGGTTTCACCGCTCGCGCCGGAAAGTTTTCCGGAGCTTCCCGCAATCGCCGGCGTGCGGACCGCTGCCGTCATGGCCGGAATCAAGTACAAGAACCGACCCGATGTGCTCGTTGCCGAACTCGCCGAGGGGACCACGGTCGCCGGGACGCTGACCCGCTCGACGACGCCGGGGGCGCCGGTCGCCTGGTGCCGCGAGATCCTGCCGAAGGGCAGCGGGCGTGCGCTCGTGGTCAATTCGGGTAACGCGAACGTCTTCACCGGCGAGGCTGGCAAAGCCGCGGTCCGGGAGACTGCCTCGGCGGCGGCGGCACTTCTGTCCTGTACTCCGGACGAGGTCTTTGTCGCCTCCACCGGTGTCATCGGCGAGCTGCTGGCGCATGACAAGATCATTGCCAAGCTTCCGGAAGCGAAGGACGCGCTGCGGGATGGCGCCTGGGACGCGGCCGCGACCGCGATCCGGACCACGGACACCTTCGCCAAGGGCGCGGGCGCGACGACGGAGATCGGCGGCAAGGCTGTGAAGATCGCCGGCATCGCCAAGGGATCGGGCATGGTGCAGCCGAACATGGCGACCATGCTGAGTTTTGTCTTCACCGACGCCGCCATCCCGTCCGATGTTCTGCAAGCCGTGCTGACGCCGGTGGTCGACCGGACCTTCAACTCGATCACCGTCGACAGCGACACCTCGACCAGCGACACGCTGCTCTTGTTCGCGACCGGCAAGGCGGGCAATGCCGCTCCATCGTCTGCGGAGGATCCGGCGCTCGACGCGTTCAAGGCGGCGCTGGAAGGAGTGCTGAAGGAACTGGCGCTGCTCGTGGTCCGCGACGGCGAGGGGGCGCAAAAGCTGATCGAGGTGCGCGTCACCGGTGCGGAGAGCGATCTCTCGGCACGCAAGATCGCTCTCGCGATCGCCAACTCACCTCTGGTCAAGACGGCGATCGCCGGCGAGGACGCGAACTGGGGCCGGGTGGTGATGGCGGTCGGCAAGTCCGAACAGCCGATCGATGTCTCGAAGATCCGGATCGGCTTCGGCGGCGTCGACATCGCCGTGGGCGGCATGCGCGACCCGAATTATGACGAGACCCCGGTTGCGGCGCATCTCAAGGGCCGGGAGATCGGCATCGACGTCGACGTCGGGGTCGGCTCCGGCAAGTCCACGGTCTGGACCTGCGATCTGACGCACGGCTATATCAGCATCAACGCGGATTACCGCAGCTGAGGCTTCTGTCATGGAATCGGTGACAACGGAACGGCTGGCCTTCAGGGCGCCGGCCTTCTCCGACGGCGATGCGCTTTATGCGCGGATGAACGATTTCGACATCATCAAGTACCTCACTTCGGTTCCGTGGCCCTACAAGCGCGCCGATGCGGACGCCTATATCGAGCGGGCCCGGACCGGCCGCGCCGAGGGCAAGGGGCATTACTTCCTGGTGATCGAAAAGGCGTCGGACGCCATCGTCGGCACGATCGATCTGCGCTTCGATCCCGAAGAGACGGCGCATTTCGGCTACTGGTACGCCAAGTCCGCCTGGGGGCGCGGCTATGCCAGCGAGGCCCTTTCCGCCATGCTCGATTTCGGTTTCGGAACGTTGGGTCTCAAGAATATCTGGGGTGCGGCGATGCCGGAAAACCCGGCGTCCATCCGGGTGATGGAGAAATGCGGGCTGAGGAACGCGGGGATCATCGAGGTGCCGCGGCCCAATTTCGGGGACAGGGTAGAGATGGTGAAGCTGGACATGCAGCGCGCGGACTGGCTGACCCGCACCGGGAAGGCGTCGGTATGAGCGGCGGCGCGCACAAGCCCGTCGTCTTTGTGGTCGCCGCGGCCCTGATTGATGCGGACGGGCGGGTGTTGCTGGCGCAGCGTCCGGAAGGCAAGTCGATGGCCGGGCTCTGGGAGTTTCCGGGCGGCAAGGTCGATGCGGGTGAAAGCCCCGAAGCGGCGCTGATCCGCGAACTGCAGGAAGAGCTGTCCATCGACACGAAGGAAAGCTGCCTCGCGCCCTTCACCTTCGCCTCGCACGCCTACGAGGATTTCCACCTCATGATGCCGCTTTATCTCTGCCGGCGCTGGTGGGGCGACGTGCGCCCGCGCGAGGGGCAGGCGGTCAAGTGGGTCCGGCCGATGCGTCTTGCCGACTACCCGATGCCGCCCGCCGACGTGCCGCTGGTGGCGATGTTGCGCGATTTCCTCTGAACGGGGTCAACCGCGGCCGACGAACGGCATCTTGGTTGCCATCACGGTCATGAACTGCACGTTCGCCTCGAGCGGCAGGCTCGCCATGTAGAGCACCGAGCTGGCGACATGGGCGACGTCCATCCGCGGTTCGATCTTCATCGACCCGTCGGCCTGCGGCACGCCCTCGCCCTTCACCATGCGCTCGGTCATGGGTGTGACGGCATTGCCGATATCGATCTGACTGCAGACGATGTCGAACGGCCGCCCGTCGAGCGAGATCGACTTGGTGAGGCCGGTGATCGCGTGCTTGGTCGAGGTATAGGGCGCCGAGTTCGGGCGCGGCGCATGGGCCGAGATCGAGCCGTTATTGATAATCCGCCCGCCCTGGGGTTTCTGCTGCTTCATCATTTTCATGGCGCGTTGGGCACAGAGGAATGAGCCGGTCAGGTTGACGTCGACGACGGCCTGCCATTGCTCTGTCGTCAGTTCGTCCATCGGAATCGCGGGCGTGCCCATGCCGGCGTTGTTGAACAGCACGTCGAGCCGCCCGAAGGTCTTCTTCACCGCGTCGAACAGCGCGTCGACATCCGCCGCTTTGCCGACATCGGTCGGCACCGCGAGCATCGCGCCGCCGCCGGTCTTCGCCATGGCGGCGGTCTCTTCAAGCGCATCCAGACGCCGGCCGGCCAGCGCGACATTGTAGCCTGCGCCCTGCAGCGCCAGCGCAACGGCCCGTCCGACACCCGATCCGGCGCCGGTCACGATTGCGGTCTTGCCGTTTCCCGACATTGTCATCCTCCCCGTGGAACTCTGTTGGTGCCGGGGAGTGTGTCGCGCCGCCGCCTGCTTGGCACGCGGAAAATCGAAAAGAGAGCCGTCTCAGCTCGGATCGGGTTTGCGCTCGTCGGTGGGAATCTCGGGAAGGAACGGGCTGACCTGGAGCGTGGGATCCTGCTTGTTCCGGCCGGGCGCCGCGAGGTCCGCTTCCCGGTAGAGCCGGTCCCGCGTCTCGTCGATCTTTTTCGAGAGATAGCGGGTGTCGGCCGCCGTCATCTCGAGCCGGCGGTTCTGCAATTCGGCCCAGATGTTATGGACTTCCTCGATCGATTCCTTGGTCGCCGGCAATTTGTCGAGCTGCGCCGAGGTCTTCTCGATCCACTCGATGGATTTCGTCCGGGTCGCCTGTGCCTCGAGGATCAGAACCGCCAGCCTGTCGATGATGTAGTTCGTCTGATCCGTCGACTGCTCGCGGCAATAGGGGATCAGCCGTTTGAGATAATCGAAATCCTGCTGGGTCAACTGGAACAGCTTCTTGCCGAAGTAGGTGAATTCGAGATTCTCGACCGCCATGCCGCCTTCGATCCTTGCCAGGATGTTCACCGGCGCGTTGCCGCCCGGGACCTTTGCGCAATCGGCATCGTTCAGACCCTCGGGCGCGGCCGGTTCGCTGTCCTGCGCGGCAACCGGTGCCGGCTGGAGCGACGTCGACCCCAGCGCGGCAAGCAGCGCGACCGAAGCCAGACAGATCGATTTCGCGAAGCCGTTCATTGGAACGTCACCCTTTCTGACGCGCGGAATTGATTTCTGCACATTCTACCCATCACACTCGGTCCGTCGCAGCTTCTTGCGGCCATGCAATCCCCATGCCCGGAGTGTTCAATGAGCCTTCCCGCTTCCGTCACCGCCACCGAGCGGGTCTATGAGACATGGCGTGCCGAAAAGCCCGCGGCAACCGGAAAGCGCGGCGCGGTCGCTTCGCAGAATGTCGAGGCGGCGGCGGTCGGGCAGGCGATGCTGGAGGCGGGCGGCAACGCGATGGACGCGGCGATCGCGACCGCTTTCGCACTCACCGTCGCGGAACCCTGGATGAGCGGCCTCGGCGGCGGCGGCTTCATCACCCTCTATTCGGCGAAGGAAAAGGCCGTCCGAGTCGTCGATTTCGCCATGAAGTCCCCGAAGGGGCTCGACACGGCGACATATGCGCTTGCCAAGGGCACCGGCGCCGATCTGTTCGGCTGGCCGGCGGTGGTCGAGGACCGGAACGTCAACGGACCGCATTCGATCGCCGTGCCGGGCACGGTGGCGGGCTATGCCCTCGCGCTGGAGAAGTACGGCAGCAAGAGCCTCGCCGAGATCGTCGCGCCTTCGGCGGCGCTGGCGCGGCGCGGGCACCGGGTGACCTGGTGGACGACTCTGATGTGCGGGGCCGACATGCCGGCGCTCCGGAAATACCCCACCAGCGCCGAGATCTGGCTGCCGAACGGTTGCCCGCCGGCGATGGATGCGAACCCGGCACCGAAATTCATCCCGATGGGCAAGCTTGCCGACACGCTCGAGGAGCTGGGGCGGGACGGCGCCGGGAGCTTCTATCGCGGCAAGATCGCGGAACGTATCGCAAAGGATGCGGCGCGATTCGGCTCGACCCTTTCGATGGCGGATCTCGAAGCCTACGAGGCGGAGATCCAGGAGCCGATCTCGATGACGCGCGGCGGTGCGACCTACTATGTTCCCGCGGGCCTCACCGCCGGACCGAGCTTCGCGGACGCCCTGAAGGATCTTCCCGAATTCTCCGCAGCGGCCCCGGACGCGGCCACCTATGCCGCCTACGCGAAAACGCTGAAAGCGGCCTACGAGTACCGGATGGAACATCTCGGTCACGCCGGCGACCATGGAGATCGCAGCTGCACAAGCCATATCGCGGCGGCCGATGCCGAAGGCAATATCGTGATGATCACGACGACCCTGCTCTCCCGTTTCGGCAGCCGCCTGCTGTTCCCGGAGACCGGGATCATGATGAACAACGGCATCAACTGGTTCGACCCGCGCCCGGGCCGGCCGAACTCGCTGAAACCGGATACCAAGCCGCTCTGCAACATGGTGCCGGCGGTGGTGACGAGGGACGGTAAGCCATGGTTCGGCTTCGGCGCCTCGGGCGGGCGCAAGATCATGCCGGCCGTGTTCCAGCTCTGCTCCTTCGTCAGCGATTTCGGCATGGATCTCGCCACTGCGCTGGACGCGCCGCGTGTCGATCTCGGCGCCATTGACACGATCTACGCCGATGCCCGTCTGGACGAGGCCACCCTGGCGGCGCTGAAGCAGGTGGCGCCGACCGAGAGCTGGCCGCCGACCACCTATCCGATCATGTATGCCTGCCCGCTCGGCGCGATGGTCGGGCCGGACGGGCCCTCGGCGGCGGCGCATCCGATGACGCCGCTCGCGGGCGCGCTTGCGGTCTAGGGCCCCAGTCGCCACATTCCCCCTTTCGGGGTGCATCCCGCACCTTCGCCGGAGACCGGGGAATGGTTGATCGCAAAGCGCTGGCGCGCCTCAGGGTCGCGGAGCGGCAGGGATGGAAACTGGCCATCCTTTGCCGGACCGCTGCCGTTGCCGCGGGTATCGCCTGGTTCATCCTTGCCTGGAGTGCCGTCGGCGCGACACCGAGCGCGCTCGGGCTTACGGCGCTCTCTCTCTACGCGCTGCTCGGCATCGCGAGCTATTCCGTCATCGGAACCCGGTTCGATCGCTGGTGGCTGAAATACGCGCTCTATGCCGTCGACATCGTCGGGGTCTGCGCCTTCCTTGTCATCATCCCGGTGAGCAACACCGCGCCCGGCCTGCCGCAGGTGATCGCGTTCCGCTCCTTCGGCATCTATTTTCTCTTTCCCCTGGTGGCGATGGCCTGTCTGACGTTGTCCTGGCGCCTCGTCGCCTGGTCCGGGCTGGTGGCCATCGTCGGCTGGTTGGGCGCGTTCGGGATCGCGATCGCTGGGATGGAGCGGCGCATCTCCTGGAGCGATCTGCCGCACGAGGCAACCGAGGAGCAGTTCCTCTCGGTCTTCCTGTCTCCGGATTTCGTCGGCTATGGCAGCCGGATCCAGGAAACCGGCTTGTTGCTGATGGCGACCATGATCCTTGCCCTCGCGGTCTACCGGGCGCGGCAGGTTTTCGTCGCTCAGGTCGGCGCCGAGATCGCCCGCGAGCAGATGGTACGGACCTTCGGCCGTTTCGTGCCTGAGACCATCGCCGAGCGGCTGGCGGCGGACCGCGGCGTTCTCAAGCCGCAGGTCCGCCACGGCGTCGCGCTGGTGCTCGATATCCAGGATTTCACCGACTATGCGGACGGGCGCGATCCGGCGGAGGTGATCAAGACCCTCGGCACCTTCCTCGCCGATGCCTCCGACGTGATTTCCGCCCGTGAGGGCGTGGTGATCAGCTTCACCGGCGACGGGCTGCTGGCCGCCTTCAACACGCCGCTCGAGATCAAGGATCCGGAACGGGCGGCACTCGACGCGGCTTCGGATCTTCTGGCCGCGGCGGAGGAGAACGGTTTCCACGTTCGTATCGGGCTCGCCGCCGGACCGATCGCGACCGGCCGTGTGGGGTCCGAGCGTCGGCAGGCCTTCACGATCTATGGCGACACGGTCAATCGCGCCGCCCGCTTCGAGGTTCTCGCCAAGGAGGTCGGCGCGACAGTGCTCGCCGATGCCGGCGTGGCGGAGAAATCGAAACCGGAGGACCGGCTGAAGCCTCTCGGCGAGTACCGGGTCCGGGGCTTCGAGACGCCGCTCCCGGTCTGGTCGAAGGAGCTCGTCGCCCTGCCGGGGAAGCCGGATTAGGCAGCGAGTTTCGCGAGAAATGGCTTGAAGTTGGCACTCGGGGTGGCGACCAGTGTCGATGCACGAGCGTCCGGATGATCGTCGATATACTGGCCAACCAACGCATAGCCGAGCGAGTAACCGAGCCAGCGCGGTAGTTCAGCGCTTCCCATCATCCACTTCCAGTCGTCGAACTCTTCATCGTCGAATTGGGATTGGGTGAGTGGGACGTAGTGCCTTAGCTCCGACTTGGAAATCGCCCGTTCCCAAGGCTCTGGTTCGCTCTGGAAGAGTTCTTCCACGAATCTTCCTGCCAAACCTTCTGACACGAGCAAGTCGCCTAAAGTCTTTGGTAATCCGATGCTCTGATAGCGCATCGCGTGATGAATTTCGTGCGCTACCATCCGGGACAGGGAGCACCCGAGATTCTCAGGGAGGAGCGGATGTTCCGGAGCCAAATAAAGATCAATGATCTCGCCGCTGCAACGACCGGAATGTCCTTTTTCGGGGATGACCCATGAATTTGGAACAGGCCGGACAACGATGTCGACGATTGGCGGCTCGCAGACACCACGCAATCGCGTCTCGACATCGTTCAATGCTGATTCGATCGCGGATCGGAACAGTGTGGTCCGATGATGAGCATCAAGGTAATGAAGCTGCCAAGTCATGCGCAGGATTTAGATGTGAAAAGAAAATAAATGCAACCTTTGCTGTCGTTCTTCGCTCAGCGTCGGACGCCGTCGTCGCATCGGTTTAGACAGGGCTCATTTCCGTGGCTGCCGCGAAGGGCGCCCCGGAGGCTTCAGTCATCTATTGGTACATGTGTAGTGGAAGACTCGAATTCCATTCGGTCGCCGATCTGTCGGCAGGCCTGCCTTGCGCTTCCGGTCTGGTCGAAGGAACTCGTCGCCTTGCCGGGGAAGCCGGATTAGCTGGTCAGTCCCGCCAGCGCGGGTTTGAAGTCGGCGCTTGGGATCGAAATCAGGTCGGAGGCCTGTAGCTCCGGTCGCGCCTTGAGATAAGCGCCGATTATTTCGTATCCGAGCGTATAACCCAGCCAGGATGGCAGGTCCCCCGAGCCGAACATCCATTCATGCATGCTGATCTCTTCCGAGCGGTATCCGGCCGGAATGTCGAAACATTCGAGTGCGCGCGACACATACTGCGCGAGCTCCTGAGGAGAGAGGGCGCATTCCCAAGGTTCCGGCACATTGCCGAAAAGCTGCTCAACGAACCGTCCGGCAAGCCCCTCGCAGACCAGATGGTCCCCGAGCGTTCTCGTTCCTCCGGCCGAACGGAAGCGCATCACATGATTGATTTCGTGCGCCACGGTCCTCGCCAGCGGTTCGCCGAGATTCTCTTCGAGCTTCGGGTGGCCGGGGGCGAGCCAGAGCGTGACCAAGTCCTCGTTGCCGAAGCCGGTATGACCGCGGTCGGGGATCACCGAGCTTTGCCATACGGCCTGCACCAGAATGTCGACGACGGGAGGCTCGAAGACGCGGGCAATACGGCCGTAGGTATCCGTTGCCGCAGCTTCGACGGGTCCCATCAGCGCGTCGAGCTTGCCGAGAGCGTTCATGTGATGGAGGTGCCAGTTCGGCATCGCGGCTGGCGCGCTCATCCGTGTTACGCCGTTTCGATCGCGGCTTCGGCCGCCGCGAAGGGCGCGCCGAACGACTCTGTCGTGTAGCGGAAGACCCGGACCCCGTCCGACCAGTAATCCATCGGCAGGCCCGCCTTGCGCTTCAGGTTGCGGATGAAATCCTCCGATTTCGGCAGACCTTCCCAGACGCTCGGCAGGAAGAGGCCGCGCCTGTTGCCGTCCTGCAGGATCAGCCCGTCGACATCCGGGCGCGCCTTGGCGATCAGGTCTTTCTCGCCATTGAAGGCAAGTGGCCTTGGGGTGGAGAGGATGGAGACGTGGATGTCGGCGCTCTGCAGCTCTTCCATCGTCAGCGGCGGGAAACGCGGGTCGCCGAAGCCGGCCTTGTAGGCGTTGGTGATGACGTCGAGCAGCAGCGGCTGGTGCGCGATCACGCTGCCGATGCAGCCGCGCAGCTTGCCCGCGATATTCACCGTGACGAAGCTGGCCCGCATCGCGGTCAGGCTTGGGGAGAGATTCCGGCCGAGCTCTGCTTCCGGCGGGCGTCCGTTCTCGGCACCAAAACGCAGAGAGAAGCGCGCCGCCTCGATCAGCTGTTCGCGGTCGGAGGCAGGCAGGCGGGCGCTGCCGGCAAATTCCATCGCCGCCGCGCCGTAGCCGACCACCCGGTCCTTGCCGCCGCGCGTGTCGCCGGAATTGCGCGTGTCGAGCCCGGTGATCCGGAGATCGTGCCGCCGCGCGAGGGCGAGCGCGCCGGCGATGGCGCGGTGGCCGCAGGCGCCCTTGCCGTCGATCTCCTCCAGCTTCAGCAGCTCGATGCGCTTCATCGTCTCGCGGTCGAGTTTGCATGCGGTGTCGTAATCGAGGAAATGCGAGAGGTCGGAGGAGACCGAGATCAGCGTCTCCGGCCCGCCCCAGATCGCGTCGAGGGCGCGGGCGACCTGCTGCGGCGAGGCCTCGCCGACGAGGATCGGCACGATCTCGAACTCACCCAGCACCTGCTGCAGGAAGGGGACATGGACCTCGAGGCTGTGCTCGCCCTCGAACACCTGGTCGGAGACATGGAAATCGGGCTGTGTCAGCAGGGTGCGGAGCGCGTCCCAGGCGACGGGCACGGTGCCGAGCGGGGTCGCCCAAGCGTCGGCGCTGGTGGTCGCGAGGCCGCGGAAGCCGACCCGGTGCGCCGGGCCGATAACGACCACGCGGCGGATCGTGCCGCGGCGCTTCGCGAGCGGCTTGAAGGCGGTCCCGGCGATCGGGCCGGAGAAGACGTAGCCCGCATGGGGCGCGATCACGACCTTCGCTTCCGGCACCGGGGTGTCGGCGGCTTTGGTCAGGCAGTTCGCAACGATGTTTTCCAATGCATCCGGCGCGTCCGGATAGAAGGCACCGGCGACATGCGGGGCCCGGACGCTCGGTGCGGTTTCGATGATCTGTTCCATTCTTTGAATATAAGCACGGACCGCGGCGAGCGGGAGGGTCAAAGCGCAAGTATGTATTGTGCGAGCAGCAGGGTCGCCGGCATCGAAACGAAGGCGATCGCGGTCTGGATCGTCACGATCCCCGCCATCGCCGGCGCGTCGCCGCCCATTGCGCGGGCCAGCGTGTAGGCGGAAGCCGCCGTCGGCGAGGCGCCGAACAGCATGGCGGCAAGGAAGAGGTCGGCTTCCAGCCCGATGGCGAGCCCGGCAAGCGCGATCCCCGCCGGGAAGATCACCATCTTGCCGAAGACGGCGACGAAAGTGCTCCGGAGCTCCGCCGCCATCGCCCGGATGCGGATATTGGCGCCGACGCAGAGCAGCACGATGGGCAGGGCGGCGGCGCCGAGGATCGTCGTCATCTTGGTGATAACCGGGATGGTCTCGAGTCCGAGCCCGTTGCAGACGAAGCCGAGCCCGACCGCGATCAGCAACGGATTGCGCGCGAGATCCTTCAGCACAGCCGCAAAGAGGTTGCCGCCGTCCCGTTTCGCCAGAGTGACCGCCATGATGCTGACAACGGCGATATTGGTGACCGGGATCAGCAGTGCCGTCACCAGCGCCGCCTTGCCGAGCACCTCGCCGCCGAACACCTGTTCGCCGACGGCAAGCGCGATGAAGGTGTTGTGCCGCGCGCAGCCCTGCAGGATCGAGGTCCAGAGCGGCTTCTCGGTGCGGAAGAGCGGCTGCACCAGCAGCGAAAAGAGGATCGCGGCGCCGAACCCGGCATAGATCGCGATGGCCAGCTCGCCGAGTTCGCCGCCAGAGAAATCGAGCGCAGCGATCTTGTTGAACAGCAGGCAGGGGAACAGCACCCAGTAGACCAGCTTGTCGTTGAGGTTCCAGAACTCGAAGCTCGGAATGCCGCCGCGCCGGAGCAGGTGGCCGAGCACGATCAAGAGGAAGATCGGCGCTATGGGCAGGATCAAGGTGGCGAACAAATGGGCCTCGAGTGGTCGCGGAGCGGAAGGGATCGGAGTATAAAGTCAGAAAGAAGCGGGCGCGAACCCGCAAGGGAGAGAGCTGGTGAGTGAGACTGTCACGGACGCGGCGCCGAGCCTCGCCGAGAGCGCGCCGCCGGAGTTAATCGGCAAGGGCCCGGTTGTCGAGACCGAATTCTGGAGCATGCTGCCCGACGGACGGGTGCAGTGCGAGCTCTGCCCGCGCTACTGCAAGCTGAAGGAAGGCGCGCGCGGGCTCTGTTTCGTGCGGGCGCGGCAGAACGACCGCATCGTGCTGACGACCTACGGCCGCTCCTCCGGCTTCTGCGTCGATCCGATCGAGAAGAAGCCGCTGAACCATTTCCTGCCGGGCACGCCGGTGCTCTCCTTCGGCACGGCGGGCTGCAATCTCGCCTGCAATTTCTGCCAGAACCACGACATCTCGAAGAGCCGGGAGATGGACGCCATGCAGGCCGAGGCGCAGCCGGAGACCATCGCCCGGGCCGCTTCCAAACTCGGCTGCCGCTCTGTCGCCTTCACCTATAACGATCCGATCATCTTTCACGAATATGCCGACGACGTCGCCATCGCCTGCCGCGAGGCCGGGGTGAAGAATGTCGCGGTAACGGCGGGGTATCTGACGGACAAGGCGCGGCCCGCCTTCTTCCGCCACATGGACGCCGCCAATGTCGACCTGAAGGCCTTCACCGAGGATTTCTACAAGCAGGTGACCAAGAGCGAGCTCGGCCCGGTGCTCGACACGCTGGTCTATCTCCGCGAGGAGACGGATGTCTGGTTCGAGATCACCAACCTGATCATCCCCGGCGAGAACGACAGCGAGCGGGAGCTGGACGAGATGACCGGTTGGGTGGTCGAAAAGCTCGGCCCCGACGTGCCGATGCATTTCTCCGCCTTCCATCCCGACTACCGGATGATGGACAAGGAGCGCACGCCCTTCGACACGCTCGCCCGTGCGCGGCGCATCGCGCTCCGCAACGGGGTGCGCTACGCCTATACCGGCAACGTCCACGATCTCGGCCGCCAGAGCACCTATTGTAGCGGCTGCGGCGAGCGGGTGATCGGCCGCGACTGGTACGTGCTCTCGGACTGGAAGCTGGACGCAAAAGGCTGCTGCACATCCTGCGGCACCAGGCTCGCGGGCGTGTTCGAGGAGAAGCCGGGCACCTGGGGGCAGAAGCGGCTGCCGGTGGATATCGGGGCGTTCGCCTAGCCGATCAGCCCGCGCGCGGTTTCCGTCAGTTTTGCGAGGCTGCTCTCCAGCGTTTCGCCCGCCGTGTCCACACTCGCTTCCGCACGATTGTAGAGCGGGGCGCGGGCTTCCAGGATGGCGCGGAGGTCGGTCATGGCCTCGCGGTTCTGTTCCATCGGCCGCATGTCGCCCTGCTCGACGACGCGCTGCATGTGCTCTTCCGGGCTCGCCTGCAGCCAGATCGTGTGCGCCCGGCGCAGCAACATGGTGTAGGTCTCGGGATTGGCGACGATGCCGCCGCCGGTGGAGATCACCGCCTCGTCATATTCCGACAGGATCTGGTTCAGGCAGCGGTTCTCGTAGCGCCGGAAGGCCGGCTGGCCGGAAAGCGAGAGCAGCTCGCCGATGCTGGCGCCGTAATCCTTCTCGATCACCCGGTTCAGCTCGATGAAGGGAACGCCGAGTTTCTCCGCGAGCGCGCGGCCGAGCGTGGTCTTGCCCGCACCGCGCAGACCAATGAGAGCGATACGACGGCCCCGCGTGCTGCTGCCGGCGAAGCGGCGATCCAGCAGCCGGGCCGCCTCGGAAAGCTCGTCGGCATCCAACGGAGCGAGCAGGGAGAGGATCTCGGTCATCGCCGGATCGGTTCCGCCATGCGGGTCGGCGAGTTCCATCACGGCCATGTCCATGGCGTCGGCGATCTGGTGCAGCACGGCGACGGAAGGGTTGCCGCGCCCGCTCTCGAGCTGGGCGAGATAGCGTTCGGATACGCCCGAGTCGCGGGCGAGGATCTTGCGCGACATGCCACGTTTGGCCCGGGCGGCGCGCACGCGGTCGCCCAAGCGGGCGAGGTAATCCTCGATCCCGAGAGCGCTGCGGCGCGGCGGTATCGTCTCGCTATGCTGTCTCTGCCTCATGGGCTCCGGGTCGACCTTTGCTCGTCTGTCGCGGGCGTGTCACAAGCCAATAGTACCTGAATTATCATTCTTTGCTCCACGCTGTAACATGAATTATAGTGCGTGTCTGATTTAGGTCACTTTATCGAACCGCGGACCGGGCAAGAAGGAGTGGTGGAAGCATGACGGTGAAAATTCTCGTTGCCACGCAAGGCGGTACGGCGGATCTCTGCGCACAGGAAATCGTCGATACCCTGGCGGATCGCGGCATCGATGCCGAAGCGACGCTGATGGGCGATTTCGGTCCGGAAGTGTTCGACGAGGGCGGGCAGTTCATCATTTGCACCTCGACCTACGGCTATGGCGAGATCCCGGACAACGGCACGGAATTCTACGAGGCGCTGGTCGCGAACAAGCCCGATCTGTCCCGCGTCAGCTTCGCGGTCTTCGGTCTCGGCGACATGACCTACGAGGACACCTTCAATTTCGCCGGCCAGAAGTTCGACACCATCCTCGCCGAGTGTGGCGCAGAGCGCGTGATCGAACGGCATATCCACGACGCCAATTCCGGCAATCTCGCCGAGGACGAGGCGATCGAGTGGATCGAGGGCTGGATCTCCGTCATGGAGGCCAAGGCGGCCGCCTGATCTCCTCGGGCGGAACAATTTAAAACCTGAAGAAACGGAGCGCCGGAGAACGGCGCCCAGCATGTCATGGCCTCGCGGGAGGTCGAATTGGGAGGGACGTATGGCGGAAAACGCCGGGGCGGCGCGATTCTATAACGCGGCCGAGGATCTGATCGGCCGCAATCTGGAGGCCGGGCGCGGGGACAAGATCGCCGTCATCGACGGCAGCGGCAGCTACAGCTATCAGCAGCTTTCGGACCGGGTGGAGCGCTTTGCAAACGCGCTCCGGGCCGCGGGCATTCGGCGAGAGCAGCGCGTCATTCTCGCCCTGCATGACACGATCGATTTCCCGACAGCGTTTCTGGGTGCAATCAGGGCCGGCGTCATTCCGGTTCCGGTCAACACCCGGCTGGCGGCGCGCGATTATGCGTTCATCCTTTCGGACTCCCGCGCGGAGGCTCTGTTCGTTTCGGCAAATCTGAAAGACGGCGTGCTGGCTGAGGCGAATACCCCGCGCCTGGTCGTGGTCTCCGGTGGAGAGTCCGGCGGGCATACCTCCTTCGCGGACTTCCTGGCGACGCCTGGAACAGACACAGCGGCGGCCGAGACGGTGCCGGACGACATGTGTTTCTGGCTCTACACCTCGGGCACGACGGGCATGCCGAAGGGCGCCGTGCATCTGCATTCACACTTGCTTGCCACGGCGGATCTCTATGCCATCCCGACCCTCGGGATTTCCGAGAGCGACATTGTCTATTCCGCGGCGAAGCTGTTCTTCGCCTACGGGCTCGGTAATGCGCTGACCTTTCCCTTCGCGGTCGGAGCGACGACGATCCTGCTCGAAGGGCCGCCGGACCCGGTCTCGGTTTCGCGCATCCTGCGTGAGCAGAAGCCGACCATCTTCTTCGGCGTGCCGACGCTCTACGGCATGCTGCTCGCCTCCAAGGACCTTCCCGGACAGGGCGAGCACGCGATGCGGCTTTGTGTGTCCGCAGGCGAGGCGCTGCCGGAAGAGTTGCTGAACCGCTGGCGCAAGCGCGTCGGCCCGGAAATCCTCGACGGGCTCGGCAGCACCGAGATGCTGCACATTTTCCTCTCGAACCGGATCGGCGAGATCTATCCCGGCAGTTCGGGCAAGGCGGTGCCCGGTTACGATCTGCGGCTTGTCAACGACGAGGGCGGGCTCTGCAAGCCGGGCGAAATGGGGATCCTGGAGGTTTCCGGTCCGACCTCGGCGATCATGTACTGGAACCAGCGCGCCAAGAGCGTCGACACCTTCCGCGGCCCCTGGACACGGACCGGCGACAAATACGTGGCCGACGAGAACGGCGTCTATACCTATTGCGGCCGCAATGACGACATGATGAAGGTCGGCGGGATCTATGTGTCGCCCTTCGAGGTTGAAGGGGCGCTGCTGAAGCACGAAGCTGTGCTGGAGGCGGCTGTGGTTGGCCATCCCGATCATGACGGTCTGATCAAGCCGAAGGCCTACGTGGTGCTCGTCGAAGGCGTGACCGAAAGCGCGGAGCTGACCGAGAGTCTGACCGCGTTCGTCAAGGCTGACCTGGCGGCCTACAAGTATCCGCGCTGGATCATCTTTACCGACACGCTGCCGAAGACCGCGACCGGAAAGATCCAGCGCTTCAAGCTCCGGGAAACCGCCTGATCCGGCGGTTTCCCGGTCCGGTGATCGGGATCAGTGCTTCGGGGCCGCCTTGACGGTGGGCTCGAAGCTGACCTTTTTCTGCATCACGGCATGCAGGTCGAACAGCGTCGCGATACCGCGGCCGACCATCTTGAGGGCTTCGTGAACGGCCTTGGACCGTTCCGCCCGGCCGGCGGCCATGTAGCGCTCGATTTCGGCGTGATTGATGGTCTGGCGTTCGATTTTTGGGCTCTTCGCAGTCATTACAGTGCTCCTGTCTAAAGGCGCGCCCGATTGTTGTTGCTGCTTGGCTTCTGCGTTTCCCACTATCGGCAATGTAACCGATCAGGGTTTCGGTATCCATATTGCATTGCAGCAAAGATGGCATGCGGAAACAGAATGTTTCATATGTAAAGCATTCGCGATCCGCATGGGTGCCGAGAGCCGTTTTCGGGCCCTAGCAACTGCAGTTCGGGCAGCGACCGTTGATCGCGATGCGGCGCATATTCTCGCGCCATTCAAAGTGCTTGCGGACGAGTGCACTCAGTCCGGAAAGAATCGCCCAAAGGGCTTCGGAGCGTTCCCGCTTTCCGGCGGCAACACCGGAATTGATCTCTGCGACAGTCGGAGTCCTTATCTGGGATCTGCTCATCTCTCGTCTCCTTGATCCGATGATGTACAGAACATAATCCGATCAAGATAACGAGTTAATTGGCTCTTTTAACACCAAATTAATGACCGTACGGAATTAATAAATCGACTGATTGATGTTTTTGTTGGCTGATTGATGTTAAATCGAACGAATTGATCATTCGGCGGGCGGATCTTGAACGGTTATGATGCGGGTTGCTCGAGGTGGACGACCCGGCTTTTCGGCAAGCGTACGATGGCCGTCGTGCCTTGGCCGCGGACACTCTGCAATCTGATGGTGCCGCCATGAGCCTCAACAAAGGCTTTGCAGATTGACAGGCCGAGGCCGGATCCTTGCGACGTCCGCACGAAGGGATCGTCGCCGCGCACGAACGGCTCCATCACATCGTCCAGGATATCCGGGTCTATTCCGATGCCATGATCCTGAACGAGGATCTCCAGATCGCCGTTGCTGCATGTGCGAACGGTAAGCGTGACCTCGGTATTGGCTGGCGAGAATTTGCGGGCATTGTCGAGCAGATTTACGAGGACCTGCGAGAGCCGGTGCGGGTCCACCAATACGGTCGTGGCCACCGGCTCCGGCCATTTCACGCAAGACGGCTCTTCCCCCGCCGTTGCGTCCAGAAGGCTCCGTACATTGGCAAAGAGGGTGTCGAGAGCGATTTGTTCCTCGGCAAGTTCGATACGGCCACGGTTCGCGGCCAGCTCAAGCAGGTCCTGAACGATCGTCTGCAACTGCGTTCCGGCAATCCGCAATGCATCCAGATATTCGGCGATCTTGCCGCCGGCCCGGAGCGCAGCGATGCGGCCCTGCAGGAGTTCCGTATAGCCGAGGATGGCATTTAGCGGAGTCCGGATTTCGTGTGACACGTTCGCCAGAAGGTGATCTTTCTCCTGCGTCGTGCGTTCCGCGATCCTTTGCGCCGCGAGGCGTGTCCTGGATTCTTCGGCGAGCGCCAGGTTCCTCTCGGCCAGTTCCACCGTCTGCGTCCGGGTCCGGCGCCAGAGGAAATAGATCCAGACCGCCGCCGCGGCCATGATCGCGAAGGCCGTGAGGCTGAGCTGCAGCAGCAGCCGCATGTCGATCGGCTCCTTGATCCGCAGACCGATCCATTTGTTGACGATCTCGGTGCGCTCGGTCGCTGACAGGTGGCTGACCGCCCGGCGGACGATCGAAGTGAACACCGGCCAGTCCTTCCTTACGGCGATCGAGAGATTGACGGAGAACGGGGTCTTTCCCATCACCATGAGCGCGTTGTTCCCGTCTTCGCGGAGCGTATGGACCGTCGTCAGAACGCTCCCGACAAAGGCGTCGACGTGGCCGGCGAGCAGGAGTTCGGTACCTTCGGCGACGGTCCCGACCTGAACGAAGGAAAGCTCCGGATGTCCGCTCATGACGAGTTCGGTATCTGCGTAGCCACGGACCACGGCAACTGTTCTGCCTGAGAGATCGTCCAGATTCGCCGCGAAGAAGCCGCCCTTCCGTCCGAAGATCATGACAGGGAGCTGGAGATAGGGTGACGTAAAGCTGGCATATGCGCGGCGTGTATCCGTTGCGGCTGCAGCGGAGGCGATATCCAGTTCGCGATTCTCGAGCTTGCGCAGAGCTTCGGGCCAGCTCGACTTGGTGTCATAGACGAAACTGATGCCGAGCATCTCGGACAGCTTCGCCAGAAAGTCCGGAGCAAGGCCCTGATAGGTTCCGTCTTCGCCGATGAACTCGATCGGCGCGTAGTCCCTGTCGCCGGCGACGCGGATCGTCGGATGCCGGAGCAGCCACTGCCGCTCCGCCGGTGTCAGGTAAAACGGTGTTCGCTCTCTCTCGACAGAAACCCATTGACCGGAAATCAGGCGCTTCTCACGGACGGTAATGCTGTCGAGAGCTTTCTGGAAAATGTCGCGCAGCACCTCCCGGCCCTTTGCGAAGCCGAAGGCGTTGATCGAGGAGGTTTCCGAGATCGTGCCGTGTTCCTTCAGGTTCGTGATAAGTCCCGCGTGAATGGCATAGTTCGCGACGGCGCGGTTGCCGACATAGGCGTCGACCTCGCCTTTCGAAACGGCGGTCAGCGCGTCGCCGGTTGTCTCGAAACGGACGACCGTCACGCCGGGATAGCGCTGTTCGATCAGGTCGCCGAGAAAGAAGCCTGCCTCGATCCCGACGCGTTTGTTGCTGAGTGCATCGAGGGACGGGAGCCGCTGTTCGTCGACCGGCGCGAATATGACGTGTGGGACTTCTATATAGGGATCCGTGAAGGTGAAGGCCCGCTTCCGGGCCTCCGTGGGCGTGATGCCCGCGATCCCGTCAAGCGCACCGGTTTCCGCGGCTGCGTAGATCTCCGGCCATGGGCCGGGCACGATCTCGATCACATGTCCCAACCTGCGGTCGATGGCTTCGAGGAAACCGGCGCCGATGCCTTCCGGGTTGCCGTCGGCATCGGCATAGTCGAGAGGCGCCCAGGCGTTGTTGGTGCCGATCCGGATCGGACCGAACTTCCGAAGCCAGGCCCGCTCCTCGTCGGTCAACTCGAAGGGAGCGCTGCTGGTCTCCTCGACCACGGTTTGCAGGATCGGTATCCATTTCTGATAGGTCACCGTCTGCTGGACATCCCCAAGTGAGCGAACCGCCTTCTGCAGGATCCGTCTCAGGATCGGCCGATCCGGCCGGATGCCGATGCTTTGTGCCGTTTCGCCAAGGCCGAGCTCGTATTCGGACGCGATCCGGATGTTCGCGAGCCCATTGTGCCGGACGAGATAGGTATTGACCCCGACGACGCCGACATAGGCGTCAGCGCGTCCGACCGAGAGATCCTGAAGTCCCTCCAGAGGCGAGTCGACGAAGCGCGTTATGATGTCGGGATGGTCCGCCAGAACCCGGTCGGTGGTCGAATAACCGCGCACCAGGGCGACCGTCTTGCCGGAAAGGGACTCCGGCCCGAGAACGCTGTAGTCGCCGGTCCGGGCCATGATGACGAGCGGTGTCGGCAGAAAGGGGTCGGTGAAGTCGAGGAATTCGCGCCGCGCGGCGGTCTCGACGACGGTCGCCACGACATCGATGTTTCGCGAGCGGGCCTTGTCCAGAATGTCGTTCCAGTCGCGTACCTGAGCGGCCCGGAAATTCAGTCCCGTCAATTTGCCGATCTGCGCAAACAGTTCCGGCGCGAGCCCCGTATAGCCTCCTTTGTTGCCGAGGAAGCTGTACGGCGCATAGAACGGATCGAAGGCGACCAGAACATCGGGGTTCGACTTGATCCAGTCCCGTTCTTCGCCTGTGAGATCGAGGTGTGCGACCGGCTCAACATTCTGCGCGAACCCCGGAGCGAGAATGAATGGGTAGAACAGGGCCGCAAGGATTGCGGCAAGGAGCGCGGGCTTCACTGAGGAGATCATCCAGGCCTTCTGCCTCTCTCCGGCCAATGCCTATCTCTTTCAGGCGTCAGGAACTGCAGCCGGATCGCGCATGCAGCGCACCCTCAAGAGAAATGTAGAGTGCATTTGATCGCGCCACCCGCGAGAAGGAAAGCTCAAATTGCACAGTCCGGTTGGGCGTAGGGCCGTTTCCCCGAGTATCGATTTCCATCGACAAAACGCGAGCAGGCTCCTAAAACCCGCCGCACTGTTCGGCCAGTGAGGCTTCCCGCACCGGCAGGACCTATTTCAAGCCGGCATGGCTTCCCGTGACGGCAGGAACAGAAAAGGAGCTCTTCGATGAGCACTTCCAACACGGCCGTGTTCGGCCGCACCGGCCTCATCGCCGGCATGACCGCCATGGGTGTCGTCGTCCTCGTCTCCAATATCGCGGTCAACTATCCGATCAACGACTGGCTGACCTGGGGCGCGCTGACCTATCCGATCGCCTTCCTGGTGACCGACCTGGTGAACCGTATCTTCGGACCGGGTCCGGCCCGCAAGGTCGTCTATACCGGCTTCGCGCTCGGCGTCGCCCTGTCGCTCTGGTTTGCGGACCAGCGCATCGCGCTCGCCTCCGGTACCGCCTTCCTGACCGCGCAGCTCCTCGATATCTGGGTGTTCGACAAGCTGCGCCGGCAGAGCTGGTGGAAGGCGCCCCTGATCTCTTCGCTGCTCTCCTCCGCGCTGGATACCGCGCTCTTCTTCTCCCTCGCTTTCTATGCGACGGGCCTGCCCTGGGTGACCTGGGCGGTCGGGGACTACGGCGCGAAGCTCGCCATGGCGGCGGTGCTTCTGGTCCCGTTCCGGGCCTTCATCGCCGTCCTGCCCCAGCGTTTCCAGCGGGATGAACCGGCGGCGGATCCCGCCGCTTAACGGAACCCGATGCACATAAATCTCTTCGATTACGAGCTGCCGCAGCATTTCATCGCGACTCGCCCCTCCGAGCCGCGGGACAGTGCGCGGCTGCTCGATCTCTCGGGCGAGGGGATCGTCGACCGCTCGGTCGGCGATTTCCCCGCTTTGCTCCGACCGGGCGACATCCTTGTCTATAACGACACAAGGGTGATCCCGGCCCGTCTGATCGGCCGACGGGGTGAGGCGCGGATCGAGGCGACGTTGCACAAGGCGGAGCCTGACGGAAGCTGGGCCGCCTTCGTGCGTCCGGCGAAACGCTGCCGCGTCGGCGACCGCGTGCTCTTCGAAGGCGAGCTTGAGGCCGAAGTGATCGAAAAGCGGGACGGCGGTGAAACCGTCTTCCGTTTTCCCGAGACCGGCGCCGCGCTGATCGAGACCCTCAAGCGCGTCGGCTCCATGCCTTTGCCGCCCTATATCAAGCGGGACGAAGGGGAGAGCGTCGACGACGATGCCTCCTACCAGACCATGTTCGCGGCCCGCGACGGCGCGGTCGCGGCGCCGACGGCCGGGCTGCACTTCACCGACCGGCTGATCGGGCGGATCGATGCCGCCGGTGTGGAGCGCTGCGCGCTGACCCTGCATGTCGGCGCCGGCACCTTCATGCCGGTTAAGGTCGAGGATACCGACGATCACAAGATGCATTTCGAGTGGGGCGAGATTTCCGCAGAGGCGGCGGAGCGGATCAACCGGGCACGCGCCGCGGGCGGGCGAGTGGTCGCTGTCGGGACGACGAGCCTGCGTCTGCTCGAGAGCGCGGCGCGGGAAGATGGCTCGCTCCCGCCCTTTTCCGGCGAGACCGGCCTTTTCATTACGCCGGGTTACCGCTTCAAGATCGTCGACATGCTGCTGACGAACTTCCACCTGCCGAAATCGACCCTGCTGATGCTGGTCTCGGCATTGGCCGGGCGCGAGCGGATCCTCGCCGCCTACGAACATGCCAAGGCGGAGGGCTACCGCTTCTTCTCCTACGGCGATGCCTGTCTCCTGAAACGCACGGACCTTTCGACATGACCGTCGGATACGAACTGATCACCAAGGACGGCGGCGCCCGGCGCGGCCGCCTGACCACGGCGCACGGCACCATCGAGACGCCGGCCTTCATGCCGGTCGGCACGGCGGCGACGGTGAAATGCATGCTGCCGGACTCGGTGAAGGCGACCGGCGCGGAAATCCTGCTCGGCAACACCTATCACCTGATGCTGCGTCCCGGCGCGGAGCGGGTGGAGAAGCTCGGTGGGCTGCACAGGTTCATGAACTGGTCCGGGCCGATTCTGACCGATTCCGGCGGCTTCCAGGTCATGTCCCTCTCGAAGCTGCGCAAGATCACCGAGCAGGGCGTGACCTTCCAGAGCCATGTCGACGGCAAGTCGCACGAGCTGACGCCGGAAAGCTCGATGAGGATCCAGCATCAGCTCGATTCCAACATCACCATGTGCTTCGACGAATGCACGCCCTACCCGGTGGAGAAAAAGGAGGCGGCGGAGTCCATGCGGCTCTCGATGCGCTGGGCGCAGCGCTCGCGCGACGCCTTTGTCGACCGGGACGGTTACGGGCTCTTCGGGATCGTGCAGGGAAGCGTGTTCGAGGATCTCCGGCACGAATCCATCGACGCGCTGACGAAGATCGGCTTCGACGGTTATGCGGTCGGCGGCCTCGCAGTGGGCGAGGGGCAGGAGATGATGTTCTCCACGCTCGATTTCACTACCCCGAACATGCCCGAGGACAAGCCGCGCTATCTGATGGGCGTCGGCAAGCCGGACGATCTGGTGGGCGCGGTCGAACGTGGCATCGACATGTTCGACTGCGTGCTGCCGACCCGCTGCGGTCGCACCGGACAGGCCTTCACAAGGCGCGGCACCGTCAATATCCGCAACGCCCGCCATGCCGAGGATCCGCGCCCGCTCGATCCGGGCTGTTCCTGCCCCTGTTGCAAGGATTACTCCCGCGCCTACCTGCATCATCTCTTCAAGACCGGCGAGGTCTTGGGTCTGATGCTGCTGACATGGCACAATCTCGCCTACTTCCAGGAAGTGATGGCCGGGCTCCGCTCCGCCATCGAGGGCGGAAGGCTGAAGGATCATGCGGTCGCTTTCCGGGCCGAACAGGCACTGGGCGATATCGAACCTCTCTGACGGAGCGCGGATGGAGCCGGAACGGCGGATCAAGCCAGAGCAGCGCATCAAGGACGAGGCGGCAGCCATCGGGTTTTCCGCTGTCGGCATCACCCGCGCCGAGGTCGGCACCCGCGAACAGGACCGGCTCCGGGAATTCGTCGCTGGCGGCGAGCATGGCGACATGGCCTGGATGGAAACCCATCTGGAGCGCCGCATCGCGCCGAGGGCGATCTGGGAGGGCGCGCGGTCGGTCGTCGTCCTGACGCAGAATTACGGCCCCGATCATGACCCGATGGAGAATCTCGGCGCCCGCGACCGGGCGAACATCTCTGTCTATGCCCGCAACAAGGATTACCACGACCTCATCAAGAAGCGCCTGAAGCGCCTCGCGCGCTGGATGGTCGAGCAGTATGGCTGCGAGGTGAAGGTCTTCGTCGATACGGCGCCCGTACTGGAGAAACCGCTCGCCGCCGCCGCTGGGCTCGGCTGGCAGGGCAAGCACACCAACATGGTCTCGCGCGAGCACGGCTCCTGGGTCTTCCTCGGCGAGGTCTTCACGGACATGGAGCTGGTGCCGGATGCGGCCGAGACGGACCATTGCGGTAATTGCACCCGCTGCCTCGATATCTGCCCGACCGACGCCTTTCCGCGCCCTTACGCGCTCGACGCGCGGCGCTGCATCTCCTACCTGACGATCGAGCACAAGGGACACATTCCGGAGGAATTCCGGGAAGCGATGGGCAACCGGATCTACGGCTGCGACGACTGTCTCGCGGTCTGTCCCTGGAACAAGTTCGCGGAAGCCTCGTCAGAGGCGGCCTTCGCCGCGCGGCACGATCTCGACCTGCCACCGCTCGCTGAGTTCCTCGGTCTCGATGACGAGGCGTTCCGCGCACGGTTCAGCGGCTCGCCCATCAAGCGCATCGGGCGCGACCGGTTTCTGCGCAACGTGCTGATTGCCTGCGGGAACTGCGGAGACGTCTCTCTATTGCCGCAAATCGAAGCGCTGACACGGGATGCCTCGCCGATAGTCCGGGCCATGGCTGTCTGGGCGTCGGGACGTCTGATGGAGCCTGAGGCGTTTTCTGTGATGCGCGAAAACGCGCGCAACAATGGGGATGACCCGGCGGTTCTTAGGGAATGGGATATCGGGGCGTCTCGTCCCTGATCAGGGTCGAGGTGATCTCATGTTCCCGGGAGCCGCTTCGAAATCACCAGTTGGGGAACATGGCGAGAATCACCTGATCCGCGCCATCTCGCTTGCTATCGACTACCGGCATCAGCAGTTTTGTCGCGGTGCGGTATTTCTTCTGATAGATCCGCACGCTGTCGATCAGGGGCGTAGCGGTCGAGCGCACTTCTGCAAGTTCTTCCAGGAAGGTCGATCCGAAGGACCGGTCGACGTCCGAGGCCCACCGCCCGGTCCAGTCCTGCCCGGTCATTTCGGTTATGAGCGTGCCTTCCAGCCTGTTCATGAAATCCCCGTGTTCGGGAACGTATTCGTAGATGCTGAGATAGCCCAGCCACTCCTGAAGATCATGAGGATTGAACGTCTCGCGGTCAGGAACAGGATTGTCACCGCGGTTTGTGTACCAGTAGGCGAGCAGAGGGATCGCGCGCGAACTCATCTGCTCCTGAAAGCTTTTCGAGGCGGTTTCGAGAAAGGCGGTGTTCATCATCGAGAATATGCCTACATAGACTTTCTAGATCCGGACCGGAACCGGGCTGAAAAGGAACGGATAGAAGCGATAGCCGAGGAGTGAAGCTCCAGAGGCAGAAGTGGCAGTCTAGAGGTCGTTTTCCTAAAATTCCCTTAATTGCGAATAAAATCTTATTAATCTTTCTTTCACGCCTGCCTCGTATCGTCCGGCCACCGAGAGTTCTCTTCCTGAGACCAGTGACGACTTGCGGCAGGCTCACCCGATGGGGCCGTTTGGTAGTGTGTCGAGAACCTCAAGCAACGAGTTTGGGGGCACGTAGATGCGTTCGTTTTCCGATATTCGAATCCTGTGGAAAATTCTCTTGATTGTGGCGGTCAACCTCGTCGCATTCGTCATGCTTGGTGTTGTGTTCAAAGTGTCGGATGACAAGGTCCGGACTTCTCTTGAACAGATGGTCGTGGCGCAGGAAGCTGCCGCCGCATCGTCGAGTCTCGTTCAGGGCCTTGTAAATGTCCGGCATCTGGCCGCCGAAATGGTCCTCACGCTGAAACTGGATCAGCAAGAGGAGCTTGAGGGCGAAGACCGGAAACTGCTCTCCGCATACGACACTTTGGCTGCCGCACCGATTTCGACAGGGATCGACGAGGCGACCCGGACGCTCCTCCCCATCCTGAGCTCGCTCAAGACTGAATACGAGAACCTTGCGTCTGCGGTGGTTGTGCTCGGCGAGTCGGAGAAAGAAGGCTTGCGCGGCCAGCTCCGTGGCGCGGTTCACTCCATTGAAACCATGCTCAAGGAGCAGGCAGAGGCCGCGATCGGCACGAAGCTGGAGTTTCTCAACCAGATGACCATCAAAATGCTGATGATGCGGCGCCACGAGAAGGACTTCATCATCCGCGGGGACAGCGAGAAATATATCGGCAGAATCGAGAAAAGGGCCGCTGAGTTCCGCGAAATCCTCAAAGCAGCGCCGATGCTAGACGAAGAGCGCGAGAAGATTGACCAGCTTCTCGGCGACTATTTCAAGGGCGTTTCGGAGTTCGCGGAGCACAGGGATTCCCTCTACCGGAATCGCGACGCATTCACCTCCCTCGTCACGGGAGCGATCGAAAGCGCAAAGTCCATCGAAACGCTGGCGTCGTCCCTGGAACAGGACGCGGTGGGTGACCAGAACATAACCATGAGCGAGCTCGAGATCGCTCTGCTTGTCACGCTTGTCCTGGCCATCGTCGTCGTTACGATCATCAGCCTCCTCGTCGCCCGATCGGTCAGCAAGCCAGTGAGCCGCATGACGGCGATCATGAAACGATTGTCCCGCGATGATCTGGATGTGGAAATCTCCGATCAGGGCCGAAAGGACGAGATCGGCGAAATGGCTGCCTCGGTCATGGTGTTCAAGGAGAATGCGATCGAGCGCGTAAAGCTCACGGAGGAGCGGAAGGCGGCAGAGGTTCGCGCCAACGACGAGCGTGTCGCCATGCTTCATCAGATGGCGGCAACCATGGAAAGCCGGATCGGCGGTGTTTCAAGTGCCGTGTCCGGAGCTTCGTCCGAGTTGAAAGCGGTCGCGGACCTGTTGTCGAACACGTCGCAGGACACCAACGCGAAGACGAACTCTGTTGCCGCCGCAGCGGAACAGGCATCCGAGAATGTAAGAACCGTGGCGGAAGCGGCGGAGGAACTTGCGTCCGCCATCAGGGAGATCGGCGAAAAGGTTGAGGAAACCGCCAACATTGCCTCCTCGGCAAGTCATGAGGCTGAGCGTACTGTCGCCGAGGTTGAACAGCTGATGCAGGCTTCCCAGGACATCGGCGAGGTCGTCGGCTTGATCGCCGAGATCGCGGAGCAGACAAACCTGCTTGCTCTGAACGCGACGATCGAAGCCGCGCGTGCCGGCGATGCGGGCAAGGGGTTTGCCGTTGTCGCCTCCGAAGTGAAAAGTCTCGCAAATCAGACCGCCGAAGCGACCAGCCGGATCGGGTCACAGATCGGCAACATCCAGAGCGCAACGCAAAAGGCGGCGTCCTCTATCCAAAGTATCGGCGGAACGATCCAGAGGGTGAACGAACTTTCCGGCAATATCTCCAGTGAGATCTCGGCGCAGAGTGCCGCGACGGCCCAGATCGCCCGTTCTGTGGACGAGGCCGCTGCGGGAACGCAGCAGGTCACACGCGACATGATCGGGGTCCGGGAGGCGGTGGCGAGCACCGGCGAGATTGCCCGGACAATTGATAGCGCAACCGCTGCTTTGAGCGAGCAGTCGACGGTTCTCGACCAGGAATTGCGCAACACTGCTCAAACCATACGGACGGCCTGACGGAAATGACATTTTGCCACCGCGATCCCTGAGCCTCGCGGTGGCACAATCGTCTTGGCCGTACTAGCCTGAACGGACCTTCAAATATCTGTGGTCCTAAAATGTCCCCCGAAGAGTTCCGCCGTCACGCTCACAACTTCGTCGACTGGATGGCCGATTACATGGAATCGGTCGAGCAATATCCGGTACGGGCGCAGACCGCTCCGGGGGATATTGCCGCCACGATTCCGGACGCGCCGCCCGAGGAAGGCGAGGGAATGGAGCGGATCTTCGCGGATTTCAAATCCGACGTGATCCCCGGCATCACCCATTGGCAGCATCCCCGCTTCTTCGCCTATTTCCCCGCCAACAGCTCGCCGCCGTCCGTATTGGCGGAAATGCTGACCGCGACTCTCGGTGCGCAATGCATGCTCTGGCAGACGAGCCCGGCGGCGACCGAAATGGAGACCAAGGTGCTCGACTGGCTCCGGCAGATGACCGGGCTGCCGGAGGGGCTCACCGGAGTGATCCAGGATTCGGCTTCAGGCGCCATTCTTTGCGCGCTGCTGACGGCCCGCGAGAAGGCGACGGGCTGGCAGGCCAACGAGAAAGGGCTGGGCACCCAGCCGACACTCACGGTCTACACCTCGAACCAGACCCATTCGGCGACCGAGAAGAACGTGAAGATCATCGGTCTCGGGCGGGAGAATCTCCGTCTGATCGATGTCGACGAGAACTTCTCCATGCGCCCGGATCTGTTGGAAGCACAGATCGAGGCCGACATCGCGGCGGGCTGCATTCCGGCATGCGTGGTGGCTTCTATCGGGGCGACCGGCGTCGGCGCCGTGGATCCGCTCCGCGCGATCGGAGAGATTTGCGAGCGGCACAAGATTTTCCTGCATGTCGATGCCGCCTGGGCCGGCACCGCCTGGCTGCTGCCGGAGCAGCGCTGGATGCTGGATGGGATCGAATATGCCGACAGCCTGGTCTTCAATCCGCATAAGTGGATGCTGACCAATTTCGACTGCTCCGCCCATTTCGTGAAGGATCCGGATGCGCTGATCCGGACGCTCTCGATCCTGCCGGAATTCCTGAAGAGCCGGGAGCAGGGCCAGATCATCGACTACCGCGACTGGAGCGTCCCGCTCGGCCGGCGGTTCCGGGCCCTGAAGCTTTGGATGGTGATCCGTTCCTACGGTGCAGACGGTTTGCGCAAGATCGTTCGCCACCACATCGAGCTTGCCGCCGAACTGGAAGCCTGGATCGCTGCCGAGCCCGACTTCGAGATCGTCGCGCCGCGCTCGCTTGCGCTGATCAATTTCCGTTACCGACCGGAGGGGATGCCGGAGAGTGAGGACCTGGATCGCCTGAACGGAACGCTGCTGCAGCGGATCAACGACGACGGGCGGATCTATCTAACGCAGAACAAGGTGCGCGGCCGGGCCGCGATCCGTTTCTCCATCGGGCAGACCAACACGGAGCGCCGCCATGTCGCGGAGGGGTGGGATGTGGTGAAGGAAATCGCCCGCGATCTGCATCGCTGAGACAGGGAGCAATATCTCATGGCGTTATACGGAACCGGCATGCTGATGACCTTCACGGAGGTGGCGCCGGAAGACGAGGCCGAGTTCAACGAGTGGTACAACCGCGAGCATATCGATGAACGCGTCTGGATGCCTGGGTTCCACCGGGCGCGGCGCTATGTTGCGGTCGATCCCGATGCACGGGTGAAGTATTTCGCCAGCTACGAGACCGGCAAGGTCTCCGATCTCGCCGACCCGGAATATATGGCCCGGCTTGCAGAGCAGACCGCCTGGAGCCAGAAGGTCATGGCCGGTTTCACCAAGTTCGACCGCCTGACCGCGTCGATCACCGTCGACAAGACGCACGGCTTCACCGGTTGGCTGGGCGTGACCCGGTTTTTCCCCGAAGCATCTGCGATGGAGCGCCTCCGGGGTCTGCTTGGCGAGACGGTGTTGCCTGCACTTGGATTCCAGCCGGACATGCTCGGCGGCTGTCTCGCCGAGAACGATATCGACGTTTCAAATGCGGGCCTGAAGGCGCAGGGCAAACCAGTGCCGCCGGGGCAGACTCCCGAATGGGTGATCCTGCTCGACGGGGCGACCGAAGCCGCGGTGCGAGACGCAAGCCGAGGATTGTCCGAGGCGCTCCGGGAAGCAGGGGTTCCGGCGCCCGGTCTCGATCAGACAGTCTACAGTTTTCTCTTTGGGAACAATCGCTAAGCAGAGGGTGTCTTTGCTTGAGCCGAGTCCGCTGGACGCGTAACGTGAGATAATGAAAAGGATCGCGATTCTCTTCACCGCAGCCGTCGGCGTGTCCGGCGACCTCGTCTTCCGGGTTCCGGAAGCGCGTGCGGTGGGATCTATGGTCGAGAACCTTTCCGACAATATTGCCGCGATCCCGCTGACATCGGTTGCGCTCGCGTTTCTTCTCGCGCTGGCCATCGGGCTTGCCGCGATGCAGTTCATCTACCGGTGGCGCATCAACGGTCTGCAGGCCGAGCTGGACAGCCTCTCCAATCAGATCGACGGCCGTGACGCGGCTCTGCACAGCCCCCAGGTCGGCCTCATCGGCTTGGTTGCCTCGGACAGCTCCGGTGAAGGATCGGTCCTCCGACATGTCAGTCCGCCGGTCGCCTCCCTGTTGCGCGCCGATGCAGACCGTCTGAATTCGATCGACGCGATCGCAGCTTTGCTTTCGGACGGATCTGGGTCGCGGCTCGTGACTTCGGTTTCCAGGCTCATGGCGGAAGGCAAGGCCTTCAGCTTCGAGAGCGGTATCCGCAACGGCGCGCGCATCGTCCGGGTCTCCGGAATTCCGATCGATGCCGGGAGCGGTGCTCTTGGGCGCGCGACGGTCTCCATCGTCGATATCTCGGAGCTGGCCGGCGCGCGCTCGGCGGCGGAGGACGAAGCCCGGAAATGGCGTCGCAAGACGGAAGACTTGCTCGCTGCCGTCAATCTGCAGACGATCCCGTTCTGGCAGCGCGACGAGGACATGCGGATCCGTTTCGCCAATATCGCGGCGGACGTCATCGACCTCGATTCCGAACCGGCGCGCGACACGTCTCGCCGGGCGCGCCGTCTCGGCGCGCCTTTTTCGGAAAGCCGCTTCATCGTCGTCGACGGCGAGCGTCGGCTGTTCGAGGTGACCGAGGCGCCCAGCACGGGAGGGCGCGGTACGGTCGGCTGGGCCATCGACGTCACGGCTCTGGAAGAGGCGCAAGCGGAAATCGCCCGGCATATCGCGGCCCATGAGGACGTTCTGGAGGGGCTCTCGACCGCGATCGCGATCTTCGGGCCGGACAAACGACTGAAATTTTTCAACAGCGCCTTCGCGGATCTCTGGGAGGTCGACCCGGCGAAGCTCGACGCCGACCCGACGATCACGGAATTCCTGGAGCTCCTGAGGGAATTGCGGCGGCTGCCGGAACAGTCGGATTTCCGCGCCTATCGCGATCACTGGAACGGGCTTTTCACGCGTCTGATCGATCCGCTCGAGGATTTCTTCTTCCTGCCGGACGATCGCACCCTGCGCATGGTGGTGATGCCGCATCCTTTCGGCGGCCTCTTCCTGACTTTCGAGGACGTGACGGACCGTCTGGCGCTGGAGCGGAGCTACAATACCCTGAACGAGGTGCAGCGGGAGACCATCGACAACCTGGCCGAAGGCGTCGTCGTGTTTGGCGCGGACGGGCGGATGACGCTGTCCAACCCGACCTTCCTCAGGATGTGGGATCTGGACCCGGAATTCCATGAACAGTCCCTCCATGTCTCGGACGTTCTGGAGGCGATGCGGCCGCTCTTCCCGGTCGTCGAGGAAGCGGTCTGGGAAGACTACAAGCAGGAATTCGCCGCCCGTTTCGCGGATCGATCCGTGGAGCACGGCCGCACCGAACGGCCGGACGGTACGGCGCTCGAATATTCCTTCGTTCCCCTGCCGGACGGCGCCACGCTGGTGAACTTCCTGGACGTGACCGACACGCTGAACGTGCAGCGTGCCCTGCAGGACCGGAACGAGGCGCTGGAAACCGCCGACCGCCTGAAGAGCGAATTCATCGCCAATGTGTCCTACGAGCTGCGGACGCCCCTGAACGCGATCATCGGCTTCGCCGAAATGCTCGATGGCGGCTATGTCGGCGATGTCAGCGAACGGCAGAGCGAATACCTGAAAGCCATTCTCGAATCCTCCGGGCGGCTGTCGTCCCTGATTGGCAACATCATCGACCTCGCTTCGATCGAGGCGGGCTATCTCACGCTCGATCCGAAGGAACTCGACGTCCGCGAAGTGGTGACTGCGGCGGTGTCGCTGGTCGACGAGAGGGCGCGGTCCCAGAATGTCGTGATCGGCGTCGAATTCGAGGAGGGCGTCGATACGATCGAGGCGGACGATCGCCGGATGCGGCAGATCCTGTTCAATCTGGTTTCCAGCGCCCTGCAGTTCACCGAGGCGGGGATGCGGATCACGCTGCGGGTCTGCGCCGATGCGGACCACGTCGATTTCGTGATTCTCGAAGGCGGAAAAGGGGTGCCGGAGGAGATGCGTTCGATGCTGTTCGAGGTCTTCTCCGGCGTCGATCGCGGTGGCCGGGCTCAAGGCCCGGACCTCGCCCTGCCTCTGGTACGCCGCCTTGTCGAACTGCATGGTGGCAGCCTGTCGCTCGAGCCGGTAGAGGGTGAGGGGCTCTGCATCAAGTGCCGGATGCCGCGCCATGCCGAACTGCCCGAAGCCAATCCGACATTCGCCAACGAGCTCTCCCTGTGACCGAAACGCACGTGGCCGCCGGCCTCCATCTTGAAGGGCAGGAGCAAACCGAGTCCCTCGCCTGGATCTGTGCGGATCTTGCGGGGGCCGGCTGCAGCTTCCTCCTGTCGGGCGGGCTGGGAGCCGGAAAGTCCACTTTTGCCCGTGCCTTCATCCGTTATCTCGTCGGCGAGGACGAAGAGGTTCCAAGTCCCACCTTCACCCTGGTGCAGCAATATGGCCCGATCGATAAAGACGGGCAGGAGATCGAGATCTGGCATGCAGATCTCTACCGGATCGGCGATCCGGACGAAGTGCTGGAACTCGGCTTGGACGAGGCGTTCGAGACGGCCATATGCCTTGTCGAATGGCCGGAACGTCTCGGTGACTTCGCGCCGCTGGAAGCGGTGGCGCTCCATTTCGAGATATGCGAAGGAGGTCCGGCGGAGGATGGCGACCGTCTGGTCGCGCTCTCGCTTCCGGAGCACATGCAGCCGGGATATGCGGATGCCTTTGCGGAAGCGGGATTTGAGGTCGTTTGGACGAATGAGTGACAGTTTCGTATCGGGCCCTCGCGCGCTCGCACGCAGGGCCTTCTGGGACGCGGCCGGATGGTCCGACGCGTCCGAAAACGCACTCGCGGCGGATGCCTCCTTCCGGCGCTATTTCCGCCTGAGCCGGCCGGACGGGCAGCGCGCGATCGTCATGGACGCGCCGCCGGACAAAGAGGATGTCCGGCCATTCGTCGACATAGCGGAGATCCTGAAAGGTTTCGGCTACAGCGTTCCCGAGATACTCGCCGCCGACAAGGAGGCGGGCTTCCTGCTGCTGGAAGACCTTGGCGACCTGACTTACACCCGCGCCCTTGCTGCCGGGCACGAGGAACGCGAGCTCTATTGCCTTGCAGGCGATCTGCTTGGCGATCTGGCGCAGCGCGACGTTTCCGAAATCAGAGACCGGGTGCCAGCCTATAGCGACGAGAAATTGCTGGAAGAGGCAATGCGGTTCGTGGACTGGTATTTGCGAAAAGCGCACGGGCTTGCGATCCCGGACGACGCCCGCGAGGAATATGCCGAGGCTTGGCGATCGGTCTTTCCGGCCGCCCGGTCCGGTCCCGAAGTTCTGGTGCTGCGCGATTTTCACGTCGACAATATGATGGTGCTGTCGGACCGGCGGGATCTCGCGGCCTGCGGCTTGTTGGATTTCCAGGATGCGGTGATCGGGCCGGCAAGCTACGACCTCGTTTCACTCCTGCAGGATTGCCGGCGCGATATTTCGACCGCTATCGTCGACGAAGTCAGTGCGAGATTCTTCGAATCTGCACGCAATATCACAGACAGAGAAGGCTTCGTTCGATCCTACCACGTGTTGGGCGCGCAACGGCATCTGAAGAATATCGGAGGCTTTGCCCGTCAGTCCGTGCTCTTGGGAAATCACTCCTATCTTCGCTTCATCGACAGGATGTGGCGTCTCACGATGGAGAATTTTTCGGACGACGCTCTTGCACCGGTGCGGGATTGGATCGAAAAACACGTGCCAGACGATTACCGTGTGACGCCGCCGCCGGGCGGCCGCGCGCCTTGAGGAACATCCGACCGCCATGCTGCTCACCAGACTGAAGACGAAAAAGGTAACGATCCCGGAGACCGCGATGATTCTCGCGGCCGGCAAGGGGACGCGCCTGGCGCCGTTGACGGACAAGACACCGAAACCCCTGATCGAGGTCGACGGCAAGGCGCTGATCGATCACATCCTCGACCGGGTGGCCGCCGTCGGCGTGAAGAAGGTGGTGGTGAACACCTTCCATCTCGGGGAGCAGATCGAGAAGCACCTCGGCAGCCGAGGGGATGTCGAGATTGTCTTCAGCCGGGAAGAGGAACTGCTGGAGACCGGAGGCGGCGTCGCGAAAGCCCTGCCGCTGCTCGGCGACAAGCCGTTCTTCGTGATCAATGGCGACAGCCTCTGGGTCGATGCGATGAAGCCCACCCTGGCGCGGCTCGCCGAGGCCTGGGACGGCAAGGCGATGGATGCGCTGCTGCTGATGCATCCCTTCTCGCGCGTGCCCGGCTGGCACGGTTATGGCGATTTCACCATGGATCCGGAAGGCCGCCTGACCCGCCGCGAGGAGCGCCGCGTCGCGCCCTATGCCTATATGGGCGCCTCCATCCTGCATCCGCATCTCTTCGAGGGCGCGCCCGAAGGGGCGTTTTCGCTCAACCTGCTCTATGACAAGGCGCAGGAGGCAGGACGGCTCTACGGTGCCCTGCATGACGGTCTCTGGTACCATATCAGCACCAATGAGGATCTCGAGACGGCGCGGCATCTCTATGCCCAGGGTCACGTTCCGGACGTGCCGTTCTTCTGAAATCCGCCACCGGGGGAGGCTCCATGGGGATCGGCGGGCTCTATGCCATCGCGGCGACAGACGGGTTCGCCGACACGCTGGCGCGGGGCCTCTGGCAGGAGGCCGGTGAGGATCCGATGGTACTCGCCCGGATGTCCGTGCTGCTGCCGACCCGGCGTGCGGTCCGCACCCTGCGCGACAGTTTCCTTCGCCTCGGCAACGGGCGGCCGATGCTGCTTCCCTCGCTCCGCCCGGTCGGCGATATCGACGATGACGAGGGCGCTTTCGGCGGCCTCGACGGTGCCGTCGCCGCGGGGGATTTGCCGCCCGCCGTTCCTGGCCTCCGCCGACAGCTCCTGCTGACCCAGCTCGTCCAGCGCTTCCTCGAGCGCAAGGACAGCGGTTCCGCGATCCATGCCGCCGGGGTCGATCACGCGGCCCTGCTCGCGGGCGAACTCGCGCGCTTTCTCGATCAGGTCCATACCGAGCAGGTGAGTTACGAAGGGCTCGCCGGTCTTGCGCGCGAGCGCTACGCCGCCCACTGGCAGGAAGTGGTGGAATTCCTCTCCATCGCGACCGAGTTCTGGCCCGCCATGCTGGCCGAGGAGGGCGCGATGGAGGCGCCGCTCCGGCACGTGGCCCTGGTCGATCGGCTTGCCGCGCTCTGGGCCGCGAGCCCGCCCGAGGATCCGGTGATCGTCGCCGGCTCGACCGGCAGTATCCCGGCGACGGCCCGCCTGATGGGCGCGGTGCTCGGTCTGCCGCGCGGCTCCGTCGTACTTCCAGGGCTCGACCGGGACGCGGACGCGGCGACCTGGAGCGCGATCGAGGAGGACAGCGGGCATGCCCAGCACAATCTCGCCCTGTTGCTGAAGCGACTTGGCAAGACGAGGGAAGAGGTCCAGCACTGGCCCGTCTCCGGTGCCCGCACAACCCGCGCGGCCCGTGCCCGGCTGATCCAGGAAGTGCTGCGCCCGGCCGAGACCACGGAAGCCTGGCGCCGCCTCGCGGAGACGGATCAGGAACTCCTGACCAGTGGGACCGTGGGACTCTCGGTGCTGAGCTGCCCGAGCCATCACGAGGAGGCGGAGACCATCGCGTTGATGTTGCGCGAGGCGCTGGAGGATCAGACCCGCACCGCCGCGCTGGTCACGCCGGACCGGGTGCTCGCCCGTCGTGTGAAAGCCGCTCTCCGGCGCTGGGAGGTCGAGGTCGACGATTCCGCCGGCCAGCCGCTTGCCGCGACTCTGCCGATGACCTTCTGGCTGGCAACGGCGGACATGGCGGCCGAGGCCTGTGCGCCGGTGCCGCTGCTCGCCGCCTTGAAGCACCCTCTCGCCGCCGGCGGCATGGCGCAGCCGCGTTTCCGCCGCCGTGTGCGGACCCTCGAACGCCAGGTGCTGCGCGGGCCACGCCCCGCGCCGGGTCCGGCAGGCCTGATCGCGGCCGTCGAGGAGGCGTTCGACGAAGACGACCGGAGCGACATGCGTGCCTGGATCGACCGGCTTGCCGAGCCGGCCGAATTCTTCTCGGAGTTGCTGCGGAGCGACGAAGTCTCGCTGATCGACCTGCTCTCCGCCCATAACGCGGTCGCCGAGGCGCTGGCGGCGACCGACGAGGAGAGTGGCGACAAGCGGCTCTGGGCCGGAGAGGCGGGCGAGGATGCGGCGAACTTCCTCGCCGAGCTTGCCGAATCCGCCCGCGACTTTCCCCGGATCGACGGTCGCGACTACCTCTCCCTATTGGAGGCCTTGTTGGCCGGACGGGTGCACCGTCCCCGCTACGGGACCCATCCGCGTCTCGCCATTCTCGGACCGCTCGAAGGGCGTTTGCAGCAATACGACCTGATGATCCTCGGCGGGCTGAACGAAGGCACCTGGCCGCCCGATCCGGGCGCCGATCCCTGGATGAGCCGGCCGATGCGCGCCGAGTTCGGCCTGCCCGCGCCGGAGCGCCGCATCGGGCTCTCTGCGCACGATTTCCAGATGGCCGCCTCGGCGCCCGAAGTGGTGCTGACCCGGGCTGAACGGGTCGAGGGCGCGCCGACCGTCGCGTCGCGATGGTGGCTGCGTATGGACACCGTACTCCGCGCGTTGCAGCTCACAGAAAAGGTGCGCCGTCCGGTGGCGGATTATCCGCACTGGCAGCAAGAACTGGATAGGCCGCGCAAGGTCGAGCCCGTGAAGCCGCCGACCCCGCGTCCGCCGCTTGCAGCCCGTCCGCGCCGCTTCTCCGTCACCGAGATCGAGACCTGGGTGCGCGATCCCTATGCGATCTATGCCAAGCGGGTGCTCGGCTTGCGGTCGCTGGATCCGCTGGACGCCGATCCGGGCGCGGCGGACCGGGGCACGATGATCCACCGGGCGCTGGAACTTTTCACCAACGAGTTCCCGCGGGACATCCCGCCGGGCGCGCTGGAGCGTCTGATCGAGATTGGACGCGGCGAGTTCGCCCGTGAGATGGCGCATCCCTCGGTGCAGGCCTTCTGGTGGCCGCGCTTCGAGCGTATCGCCGATTGGTTCGTCGAGACCGAACGGGTTCGCCGGTCCGGTATCGCCGCGATCTGGACGGAGAAGAAGGGCCACGTGACCGTGCGCGGGTTGAGGGACCCGGTCGATCTGAATTGCGAGGCCGACCGGATCGAGCTTCTGGCGGATGGCGGCTTTGCGATCATCGACTTCAAGACCGGCGCGCCACCGACGGAAAGCCAGGTGACGGCCGGGTACTCGCCGCAATTGCCGCTCGAGGCGCTGATCCTTTCCATGGGCGGGTTCGAGGGTGTGCCGGAAGGCGCTGTCGAGGCGCTTGAATACTGGCGGCTCAGCGGCGGCGATCCGGCGGGGGAGCGCAAGGCGATCAAGGCGGCTGTCGAGACGCTGGTCACCGAGGCCGAGGAGGGGTTGCTCAATCTCATCAGGACCTTCGACGATCCGGAAACGCCGTACCGGTCGCGCCCGGCGCCGGAATATGCACCGCGCTATTCCGACTACGAGCATCTGGCGCGGGTGAAGGAATGGTCCGCCGGCGGGGAGCTGTCCTGAGATGGCCGAGCACGATCCGACAGCGGTGATCCAGGAGGCCGACCGGGCGCAGCGCCGGGCCGCCGACCCGGCCGCATCGGTCTGGGTCGCGGCTTCGGCCGGGACCGGTAAGACCAAGGTGCTGACCGACCGGGTGCTGAACCTCTTGCTCGCGGGTGCCGATCCGGGCCGTATTCTCTGTCTCACCTTCACCAAGGCCGCGGCGGCGGAAATGTCGGCGCGCATCTCCGGCAAGCTCTCGGAATGGGCGGTCACCGGCGAGACGGAACTAAGCGGGCAGCTGGAGAAGCTGCTCGGCAGACAGCCGGCGCAGGACCATATCGCGCTCGCCCGACGCCTCTTCGCCCGCACGCTGGACACGCCCGGCGGCCTCAAGATCCAGACCATCCACGCCTTTTGCCAGGCGGTGCTGAAGCGCTTCCCCCTCGAGGCCGGCCTGCCGCCGCATTTCCAGGTCATGGACGATCGCACCGCCGACGAGCGGCTCTGGGACGCGCGCGACCGGGTGCTGAACCTGGCCGCCGCCGATCCCGAGAGCGTGCTCGGCCAGGCGCTCCGCCTGATCAACCGCCGTTTCGCCGAGGAAACCTTCGACGGGCTGGTCTCTGAATTGCTGCAGGAACGCGCCCGGCTCGCCCGCTTCATCGAGGCGATCGGTGGCAGGGACAGGATCGACGCGGCGCTCAGAACACATCTCGATCTGCCGCCGGACGAGACTGCCGAAACGGTGCTGCGTGACGGGCTTGCCGACAGTGCGCTTGATCTCGTCGGGCTACGCCGTGCCGCAGAAGCTCTCGTGGAAAGCAGCAAGACGGATATGGAGCGCGGGGCCGCGCTCGCCGACTTCCTCGTGGCGGAAGGTGCGAGACGGTCTGAACTCTTCGAGAGCTATTGCAGTGTCTTCCTCACCGGCGCAGGGGAAATGCGCAAGCGGCTGGCGACGAAGGCGGCTTTGGAGCTCTTCGCCGATATAGAAACCGTGCTCGCCCGCGAGGGTGAGCGGCTGATCGCCCTGAAGGAGCGTCTCAACGCCCACGGTCTTGCCGAGCGCACCTCTGCGGTGTTGCGCATTTCTGCTGCGGTGTTGGACGGCTACGAGGCGGGGAAACGGCGCGGCGCGCTGGTCGATTTCGAGGATCTGGTCGCCACGGTCTGCGACCTGCTGAAACGGCCGGGCGTTGCCGCCTGGGTGCTGTTCAAGCTCGATGGTGGCCTTGATCACATCCTGATCGACGAGGCGCAGGACACCAACCCCGAGCAGTGGGAAGTGGTGCAGGCGCTGACCGAGGAATTCTTCGCCGGCGAAGGTGCCTACGAAGAAGCGCGGGATGCCGGGCGCAGCATCTTCGCGGTCGGCGACGTGAAACAGTCGATCTTCTCTTTCCAGCGCGCCGACCCTGAAGGGTTCCTGCGCATGCGCAGGCATTTCGCGGAGCGCGTGGCTGCGGCGGAAGGGGCCTGGGCCTCGGTCGACCTGGAGGTCTCCTTCCGCTCGGGTGCGGCGGTGCTGGGGCTGGTCGACCGGCTCTTCAACAGCCGTCCGGCGGGAGAAGGAGTCCTTGAGGCGGATGGCAACGGCGAGCTGCTCTCGATCCGCCATGGCGTTTCGCGCGGCGGCGATGCGAGCCTGGTCGAAGTCTGGCCGCCCTTCCTGCCGGCCGAAAGCGAGGAGGAAGGGAGTTGGGCCCTGCCGCTCGCCCAGCGCGGGCTCGACAATCCGGCCTCCCGGCTCGCCGGCGCGATCGCCGGGCGCATCCGGTCGTGGATCGACCGGGGAGAAATCCTGCCCTCAAAAGGCCGGCCGATTGGCCCCGGCGACATCATGGTGCTGGTGCGCCGGCGCGGCGGTTTCGTGCACGAGATGGTGCGGGCCCTGAAGGAACGGGACATCGACGTCGCCGGTGTCGATCGCATGGTGCTGAGCGACCAGATCGCGGTCATGGATCTGATCGCCCTCGGCCGCTTCCTGCTGCTGCCGGAGGACGACCTGACGCTCGCGACGGTATTGAAGAGCCCACTGATCGGGCTCGACGAGGACGAGCTTTTTGAGCTTGCCTGGAACCGCAAGGAGAGGCGGCTCTGGCGCGAGCTGCGTCGCCGTGCGCCGGAAAAGGCTTCCTTCGCCCGTGCCGACGAGCTGCTGAGTTCCTATCTCGCCCGCACCGACACGATGCCACCCTACGAGCTCTTCGCCGGAATTCTCGCCGAAGGCGAGCCGAGCGGCCGGCGGCGGATCCTTGAGCGGCTCGGTATAGAGGCGGCGGACCCGCTCGACGAGTTCCTTGCCCAGGCGCTGGAATACGAGCGCGGCCATGTGCCGTCCTTGCAGGGTTTCCTGCATTGGCTTGAGGCATCGGAGAGCGACATCAAGCGCGACATGGAAGGCGGCGAGGGCGGGCGGGTCCGTGTGATGACGGTGCACGGCTCCAAGGGCCTGCAGGCGCCGATCGTCTTCATGCCGGACACCCTTCAGGTCCCGCGCGGTACGGCGAAGATCCTCTGGAGCCAGTCCGACGACGGCGTGCCGGTTCCGCTCTGCGCCCCGGCGAAGGCGGAGGACGCGGCGGCCAGCAGCGATGCGAAGGAGGCCGCCGAGCGCAAACGGAACGAAGAATATCGCCGCCTGCTTTATGTCGCGATGACCCGCGCCGAGGACCGGCTCTATGTCGGCGGATGGGCAACCAAGCAGCGGGCGCCCGAAGGCAACTGGTACGATCTGGTGCGCGCCGCGATGGCCGATCTGGCGTCAGAAATCGAAGACAGCGCGATCAGTGCCGCGTCCGGCTCGGACCTCCCGTTGCTCCGACACGAAACGCCGCAGGAAAGGGATGTGGCGCCGCCGTCCGAAACGATCGTTCCCGCGGACGCGAAGAAGGCGGTGCCCGGCTGGGCACAGTCGCAACCCGCACCGGAGCCCGTTCCGCCGCGCCCGTTGATGCCGTCTCGGCCGAGCGACCCGGAACCGGCGCTGCGCTCCCCGCTCTCTCTCGTGGACCAGGGACGCTTCAAGCGCGGGCAGCTTATCCACCGTATGCTCCAGGTCCTTCCGGACATGCCCGCAGAGCGCCGTCGGGAGGCGGGAGCCTCCTTCCTCGGGCGCCCGCTGCACGATCTCGCGCCCGATGTGGCGGCTCGCTATCTCGACGAGGTCATGACGGTACTGGAGCATCCGGACTGGGCCGGACTTTTCGCGTCCGCCTCGCGTGCCGAGGTGCCGATCGTCGGTCAGGTCGCGACCGGAGAGGGCGGGATCACGGTCGTGTCCGGTCAGATCGACCGGCTGCTGGTGGAAGAGGGCCGCGTGACGGTGGTCGACTTCAAGACCAACCGGCCGCCGCCGGAGCGGCTGGAGGACGTGCCGGCAGTCTATCTGAAGCAGATGGCGGCCTACCGGGCGCTGCTCGCCGGCATGTTCGAAGGCCGCAAGGTCCGCTGCCTGCTGCTCTGGACGGACGGTCCGTTCCTGACCGAACTGCCGCCGGATCTGCTCGACTCATACGCGCCCGGCGCCCGTGCCGGTTGAGGGGTATGCCCTTTCCCCCTTGGAAACGTTGGGCCCGTGCCGGTTGTCTTGACGGGGCTGCCGACGCTTCCTAGATTCACGGTTCATGCAAGGGTGGGAGCCCGGCATGCGAGACAAGGCAAACGAGGAAGCCCCCATGTCGACGGTTACGGTTACCGACTCAAGTTTCTCCGACAGCGTTCTGAACTCCGACAAGCCGGTTCTGGTCGATTTCTGGGCCGAATGGTGCGGCCCCTGCAAGGCGATCGCACCGGCGCTCGAGGAAGTGGCGCAGTCGATGGGCGACCGCGTCACCGTCGCCAAGATCAATATCGACGAGAACCCGCAGACCCCGCAGCAATACGGTGTGCGCGGCATTCCGACGCTGATCCTGTTCAAGGACGGTCAGGTCGCCGCGACCAAGATGGGCGCGATGCCGAAGGCCCAGCTGCAGCAGTGGGTCGACGAAGCGCTCTGATCGGGGCCGGGATCCAGCAGAATCGATAGGAACAGGCGCCGTTTCGGCGCCTGTTTTTTTTATTTGTTCCGCTTCCTGCCGAATATGGAAAAGCTGCCCACCTGTTTCACCGGCGCGTCCTGCTCGACGACGACGATCAGCAGCACGAACTGGTCGACCGACGACCCGTTGGAACTGTAAGGCAGGATGAGCCGGTCATACCGCAGGTTTCCGCTTTCGCCGCCGATCGTGAAGACACGCTGTGAGAAATGCGCTTGGCCCGATTCGGATATCTCGCGATAGGTCCGGTTCGCGGTCTCGAGATAGTTTCCTTCGTATAGCTCCTCGAAACTCTTTCCGGTCGGATCGCGGCCCGCGCGCCGCGCGATTTCGGTGCCCGCAAGGCGATATCGGAAGACAGAGGCGTCCGGCGGGCCGCTGCGCTCGATGATCGCCATTCTCGGCATCGAGCGATGGAATTGCAGCGGGTCGAAACTGCTGCGCAGCGGGACATCCTCGCCGCGCCGGTTCGCCTTCCAGTGGTCGAACAGCGCGCGATGCTCCGGATGGGACAGGTCCGCTGCGTCCGCTACCGTCCCGGCATAGTGTTTGTCGTTGTTTGCCATATATACGTCAGTAAAAGCAAAATCTGCTTCAGCGGTTTGGAGTGAAAGCTAGTTATCAAATTCTGTTCGGCAAGTTTGATTTGATAAAATACTTCGTAATATTAATATGTTACGCTTTGTTAAAATTGATTCTTAATCCAGATTTCCGCTGAAATTGAATGAGAATCGGCCATTTTCCAATAGTGGATTAATTTTTTACGGGTTTTGTCTGACGTAACAAGATATTCCGGGCGATGGTTCCAAGGCCCCGAATGCTCTCCAAGGCTGTTCGAGTTGCCGGCTATACGCGGTCGCCGGCTGTCGCTAAACATGAACGATCGTATCTATTCCTCCACTGTTCCTGCGTCGGTACATGAGCAACAGAACCGAAATTCTCGACCGGCCAGAGAGGATTCACGCCTATGCCGAGCTGTTCTGTACGCTTGCTGGCACCCAGGGCGACGACGACTGGCAGAAGCGTTTTCTCAGAGATGCGCCGGCTCGCTTGCTGGCGGTGAATGCGAGTGTCGTGAGGACTCTGGTAAGCGGGCAAACAGGCTTTCGGGATGCGCTCAATTTCCAGGCTTCATATTTTTTCGAGCCGCTTTTCGATGCGGTTCTCGCCGAGCAATTGCGGCGCGGCGATACGGTTTTCGAGCCCCCGCTCTCCGTGCTGGAGCGCCGGGACGATCCGGGGATCGCGCTTGCCGTAACCACTTCGGCGATGCGGATCGCCAGTGCGCCGGACTCTCGATGGCGGGCGGAATGGGGCTGGCGGGGCGGGCGGCGTCTCCGCCTCGGCTATGTCACTTCCGACCTCCGGATGCATCCCGTGGGGTTTTCCGTCCGCAGCATGCTGGTTCATCATGATCGCAGCCGGTTCGAGACCTTCGTATATGACCGGACGGAGGAGCCGGTCAGGCCGGTTCAGGGCCCTGTGCGCCTGGCCGCCGATCATTTCCGGGAGGTCGGGGGGCTAGCGCCGGCTGCGCTCGCGGAGAGGATCCGTGCCGACGGGATCGATATCCTGGTCGATCTGAGCGGCACGCCGCTGAGCCCCGAAAAGGATGTCTTCCGCCGCGCTCCGGCACCTGTCCGGGTCGCGATGATCGGATTTCCGGGGGCGACCGGCGCGGAGACCGTGGATTATACGGTCGCGGACCGGGTCGTCGTGCCCGAAGCGGAGCGCTCCGGTTTCTCCGAGCGCCTGATCCTGATGCCGGGAAGCTTCCTGCCGGTCGACGACCAGGCGGAGGACGACCCTGCCCCCGCCCGCGCGGAACTCGGGCTGCCGGAGGATGGTTTCGTCATGGCCGCCTTCAACCGGCTCAACAAGGTCGACATGGCGACGCTTCGGCTCTGGTTCGAGTGCCTGAGACGCATTCCCCGCGCGCTGCTATGGGTTGCGACGCAATCGGAGGAGGGGGCGGACAATCTCCGCCGCTTCGCCGCGCAGGCGGGATTGGCGCCGGAGCGGATCCGTTTCGCCGAGCCGACCGGTATCCGCGATCACCGGGCACGCGTTGCCGCTGCCGACATCGCGCTCGATCCGCTCGGCTACAATGGCGGCCATACGACGGCGCTGGCGCTCGCCCGCGGGGTTCCGGTCGTGACGTTGCCGGGGCGCTGCTTCGCGTGGCGCATGTCGGCAAGCATCCTGGCTGCGGCGGGTGTGCCGGAGGGGATCGCCGACAGTCCGGCGGATTATCTCGCCCGCGTTGAACGGTTCGCCGCCGACGCTCCCTTTCTCGCCGCCGTCCGCGCCCGGTTACGGCAGCCGGAGCCGGGCGGTTTCTTCTCGACGAAAGCCTATGTCGCCGCTCTAGAGGCGGCGTTCCTGGAGATCGCCGGGAACCGGTCCGCCGGCCTGCCCGACCGGGATATCGAAGTCAAAATTCCGGGTTGATCAGGCGCCGTCGTCGAGAAACTGGTTCGGCTTGTGGAACATGCTCAGCATCAGCGCGCCTTCCGGCGCCCGCGCGACATGCCGGCTGCCTGCCGGACGCCAGACATATTCGCCGGGCCCGACCGAGCCCTGTTCGTCCTCGAGCCGGCCTTCGAGCATGTAGGTCTGCTCGATATCGGTATGCTCGTGAAACGGCAGGACCGCGCCGGGCTGCCAGCGGAACAGGGCGGTCATCAGCCCGGTTTCCTTGTCCTCCATCAGCACCTTCATCTCGACCCCCTCGAAGCGGGTCGGGCTCCAGTCGAGCTTCTCCGGGTCGACGGGGCGTGAGTCGAGCGCCCCGAGTGCGGCATGTTCCGGATAGTTCGGCGTCTCTATAGCCATCTTGCGGTCCTCCCTCCGGGCCGTCGTGTCGCGGCCTCGGAGGGAAGCATAGCCCGATCGGGACGCTCCGTCAGACCCCGAGATTATCGATCAGGCGGCAGCTGCCGAGCCACGCCGCCGCGAAGATGCGGAGATTCTCGCCGGGAACGGAGGCCGGCTGAAAGCTGTCCTGATCGCGGATATCGATATAATCGACCTCCTGAAAGCCGGCCGAGAGCATCGCCTTCCGCGCTTGCTCCGCTGCTGCCGGGGGATTGGCGCCGTTGCGGAGGGTCGCCGCGGCAGCGGTCATCGCCGCATGAAGCGCCGGAGCGATCCGCCGTTCTTCCGCGCTCAGATAGGCGTTGCGGGAGGAGAGCGCCAAGCCATCCGCCTCGCGGACCGTCGGCGCGCCGAGAATTTCCATCGGCAGATCGAGATCGCGGGCCATGGTCCTGATGACGGCGAGCTGCTGGAAGTCCTTCTCGCCGAAGATTGCGATGTCCGGCATCGCCTGGATCAGGAGTTTTGAGACCACGGTGGCGACGCCGGTGAAGAAGCCCGGGCGGCTTGCGCCCTCCATGACCTCGGAGATGTCGTGTACGATGACTTCGGTCTTGTAGCCGGCGGAGTAGATCTCTTCCGGTGCGGGCGCGTAGACCGCACTGCATCCGGCGGTTTCGAACTTTGCGAAATCGCCCTCCTCGTCCCGCGGATAGGTCGCGAAATCCTCGTTCGGCCCGAACTGCCGCGGATTGACGAAAATCGTCCCGACGCATCGGTCCGCGCGTTCGAGGCCGAGCCGGACGAGCGAGAGATGGCCTTCGTGGATCGCCCCCATCGTCGGCGTCAGGGCGACGGTCTCGCCGGAATTCCTCCAACTGCTCACGCGTTTGCGCAGCTCGGCCTTGGTGCGGATGATGTCCATTTTCAGCCCTCTCGCGCCGGCTTTTCGGCGTAGGTGTTGCGTTCGGCCGGAAAGGCCCGGCTGCGTACGTCATCCGCCCAACGCTGCGCCGCTTCGCGGATCGTGCCCGCGAGATCGGCGTACCGTTCGGCGAATTTCGGAAGATGCCCGTCATAAAGTCCGAGCAGATCGTCGGTGACTAGGATCTGGCCGCTGCAGGCAGCGGATGCGCCGATCCCGATGGTCGGGATGGAGAGCGCTTCGGTTATTCGGCGGGCAACGGGCTCCACCGTGCCCTCGATGACGACGGCGAAGGCGCCGGCGCGTTCGACGGCGCGGCCGTCCTCCAGCACCTGCCGGGCGCCGTCCTCACCGCGTCCCTGGATCCTGAAACCGTCTTCGGCATGCTGCGGCAGCAGGCCGATTTGGCCGAGCACCGGGATGCCGTCCCCGACCAGGGCGGCGATCGAGGCCTCGACGGCGATGCCGCCCTCGAGCTTCACCGCGTCGGCCCCGGTCTCCGTCATAACGCGGCGCGCGCTTTCGAGCGCCTGCTCCGGTCCGTTCTCGTAGCTGCCTGCCGGCAAGTCGACGACGACACAGGCATGACGCGCCCGCCTTGTCACGGCGCGGCCATGGGCGATCATCATGTCGAGCGTGACCCCGACGGTGCCGTCCATGCCATAGATCACCATGCCGAGCGAGTCGCCGACCAGCAGTAAGTCGCAGAGCGGATCGAGATAGGCCGCGACGGGTGCTGTGTAGGCGGTGAGGCAAACCAGCGGGCGGTCGGGTGTGGCGGCACGGATATCCGCCGGGCCGATATGGCACGATAGCGATTCCGCCGTGCGTGAGTGATGGTTCATCTGTCTTCTCCATCCCGATACGGTCCGCGCAATTCGGCGGAGGATTCGGTTGGAGCGGTGGCTTAACGCAGCCGGTGCCGGAAGCCAACTGTTATGCTGCATTGCGGAAAACGATGCTGCATCGCGGAAAGACTGTTCCTGCGTTGGAAGCAGTGACAAACCGCCGAGAGCTCCCGGCGTGGTTCAGATTGCTCCGTTGTCCCGCAACCTCTGCAGTTCGGTTCCTTCGATTCCAAGATCTCTCAGGACGTATTCGGTATCCGCGCCCAGGACCGGAGGCGGCATTTGCGGCGACACGCTTTCTCCATTGGCCCTGAAGCTCAGCGACGGCACATGGATCGCGCTGTCATGGCCTTCCAGATCCATCTGGCAAAGCAAGCCGCGGGCCGCGATCTGCGGCTCTGTCAGAGTTTCGTCCAGTGAGCGGACCCTGGCCGCCGGAACGTCCGCATTCTCCAGGATGCTTTCCCAGTCATCGGCCGTGCGCGTACGAAATGTGCCGTTGAGTGCCTCGCGCAGGCTTTCGCCATTCCGCTTGCGCGCCTCCGGCGTGTGCCAGCGCGCGTCGGCCAGGATGTCTGCACGGCCGATCGCCCGGCAAAGCCTGCGGAACTGCGGTTCGTTGTTGGCAGCCAGCATCAGGAGGCCGGCCGCGGTCTCGAAGGCACCCGATGAGGGGCTCGCACTCCAGGCTTCGTTGCCGTTCTGAGCCGGCTTCCAGCCTGCGGACTTGTGCTGGGTCATTAGTGACGCCATCAGCATCAGCGCCGTATCGAGCATGGCGACGTCTATCTGCACGGCCGTCCCGGTGCGCTTTATCTCCAGAAGACCTGCCATGACCGCCATGGCGGCATTCATGCCTGTGGCGAAGTCGACATAGGGTGCGCCGACTTTCGTCGGGCCGTCGCCGGGTTTCCCCGTCGTCATCATGATGCCGCACATGCCCTGAATGACGTGATCGTACGCCGGACGGCGGCTGAGTGGTCCGTTCTGCCCGTAGGCGGAAATCGAGCAATAGACGATGTCGTGCCTGATCGACCGCACGGCGTCGAAACCGAGGCCGAGGCGCTCGGCGACACCGGGTTTGAAGTTTTCGACGAAGACATCGGCCGTCGCCACGAGCTTTCTCGCGAGGTCCAGACCTTCCGGTGATTTCAGATTGAGCGTGACCGATTTCTTCGCCGCGTTCTGGGGCAGGAATCCCAGCCCCATCTGCCGTTCCGCGAGTTCCGGCAGGAGACCGCCGAGCCGCGTCCAGTCACCCTCGCCGGGTTTCTCGATCTTGATGACCTCCGCCCCCATTAGGGCCATCTGGTAGGTGGCGTAGGGGCCGGCCAGGACCTGGCTCAGATCGACGACACGTATGCCATTCAGGGGCTGGAACATTCGCTCTTCCGGTATCTTCCGTGGGGATGACCGCGGGCGCCGGAGGGCGCCCGCGGCGGCGGCTCAAGAGGTTATTGAGGAACGATTCCGGCGCTCTCCATGATGCCCTTGTGCTTGGCGTAGGTCCGTTCCATCTCCGCGTACGCCTCGTCCACGCTCAGATACTTGATGGGGATGTTCGCGGTGTCGGTAAGCTTCTTGAAAGCGTCGTCTGTCGCGGCCGCCTGCAGCGCCCCGCTCAACCGTTCGAGAATGGGCCGAGGCGTCCCCTTGGGCAGGAAGATCGTCGTGCGGGAGTCCATTCCGAGCGGATAGCCTTCCTCCTCGATGGTCGGGACGTCGGGCGCCGAAGGATGGCGGAATGTCGTCAGCGCCGAAATTGTCTTCAGCTCGTCGGGATAGCGATAGTGAATGCCCCCGGAGAAGGCCATCGCGACCTGCTTGCCGAGTAGCACGTTGATCATCTCGCTGCCGCTCCGTACCGGAACGATATTGATGTCGAGGTCGTTCTTCTTCGCGATCTCGGTGATGTAGAGCCGCGCTTCGGGGCTGAGGGCGCCGTAGCTCGAGCCGGGGTTTTTCTTCGCCCAGGCGACGTATTCCGCGATCGTGTTGAACGGCTGATCCTTCTGGGTCGCCATGCCCACCTGATAAGCGGTGATCATGCCTGCGTACTCAAAGTCCGCCGGTTTGAAGTCGACCTGCTTCATGATGAAGGGCGCGGAATTCACCACCGAGTTGGAGTGGAACAGGACAGTGTAGCCGTCAGGCTTTGCCTTCTTCAGGTCTCGGGCCGCGACCGCGCCGCCGGCGCCGGGCTTGTTGACGACGTTGACGGGAACGCCGAGCCGCTCGGACATGGTCTTGGCCGCCGCGCGCGCGACCAAGTCGGTCTGGCCGCCCGCGCCGTAGCCCACCAGCATGGTGATCGGGCCGGTCGGGTATCCGTCGGCCGCGAGTGCGGTGTTGGTCAATCCTGCCGCGCCGATCATGGCACCGGCCATCAGGCCCAGCAGGTCTCGTTTGGTGATCGGTTTCATTGTTCGTCCTCCCTCTTGTTATGAACGTCGGATGCCCGAACCGCTCATTTGATGCGGCTGTTGCTGCCGCTGGTTCTGCTTGACCGTCCGGTCCACCAGAGAACGATGACCGTCAGGGCGATAAACGCGATCGCAATGGGGTGCTTGGCGAGGTTCGCCGCGTTGTGGTCGAGAAGCTGGAGCGACTGGCGGAAGCTCAGTTCGAGTTTCGGGCCGATGACGAAGCCGATCAGAAAAGTGACGAAGGAGAAATCCAGCTTTCGGGCGAAGAAGCCGACCAATGTGAAGAACAGCATGGCGTAGATCGAGAATACGCTGCTGGTTTCCATATAGGCGCCGACGCTGCAGAGCAGCAGGACGCCAGGAATGATCAGCCGGAGCGGCACCTTGATCACCTGCGCGAAGAGGCGCTGGCCGGTGTAGCCGACGATCAGCAGGATGACGCTGGCGCAGAGCATGGCGGCATAGACATCCGCGACGAGCCGCGGCTGCTGCTGGAACATCAGCGGGCCCGGCGTCAGTCCGTGGAGTATGAAGGCCGCGATCAGGATCGCTGCGATGACGCTTCCCGGAATGCCAAGGGCGAAGAGCGGGATCAGGCTTGACGGAACGACGGCATTGTCCGCGCTTTCCGCGGCGGCCACGCCCTCGATCATGCCGGTGCCGTATTTTTCCGGCGTCTTCGAAGCCTTCTGTGTCGCGCCGTAGGAGAGGAACGACCCGACGCTCGCGCCCAGCCCCGGAAGGATGCCGACGATGGAGCCGATCAGGGTGCCTCTCGCGATGACCGGCGCGCAGCGCCGCCATTCCGAGGCGAGAACGACGCGGTCGTTGCGCGAGGTGCTGTCGGCGATCTTGGCCGTTTCGCTATCGAGCGCCTTTAGGTTCCCGGCCTGGACGATCATCTCCGCGACCGCGAGCATGCCGATTGCCATCGGGACCAGCGCGATCCCGTCATCGAGTTCGAGCAGGCCGAATGTCAGACGGGGAACGAAGGTCTCCGTCTCGAGCCCGATGGTGGCAAAGAAGACGCCGAGCGCACCCGCGATCAATCCCTTGGTCAAGGATTGCCCCGACAGGCCGCCGATGAAGGTGAGCGAGAACAAGAGGATCGTGCAGAGTTCGACCGGGCCGATGAGCAGCGCGTAGCGGGCCAACGGCGCCGCCAGCACGATGAGGAGGAGCGTGGATACGAAGTCTCCGATCACCGAGGCGAACAGCCCCATCTTGAGCGCTTTCTGAGCTTTGCCCTGCCGTGCAAGGGGGTAGCCGTCCAGCGCGGTCGGCGCGGATGACGGCTCGCCCGGGGTATTCAGCAGGATCGCCGAGACGGCGCTTCCGGCGGCGCTGCCTTTGGCGATGCCGATGAGCATGCCGAGCGCCGCTGCCGGACTGAGGTAAAACGTGAGCGGGATCGAGACGGCGACACCGGTCGCTTTCCCGAGGCCGGGTAACGCGCCCAGAACGTAGCCAAGCGTCACGCCGAGGGCGATCCAGAACAAGGTCCCCGGGTTGAGCACATCCTGAAAGCCGACGAGAAGCGCGCTCATACGATGCCGGTGCCCAGCACCTTGTAGAAGAGGAACCAGATCGCCAGCAGAAGTGCGGTCGGCATGGCGACAATGACCAGGGGACGGCGTTCGCCGAGTGCCAGCAATGCGCCGACGATCAGGGCCGCGCCGGCCACCAGCGGCGATACCCAGAGATAAAGGGCGATGGCGGCGGCAAAGACGGCACCGAGTTTCAGCAGGGCAGCGAACTCGCCACGGGAAATCGGGACCGGAAGTTCATCGTCCGCGTTCTCCGGCTTCGCCTTCATGTTGTTGAAGGTCAGGAGCAGGGACAGGACGATGACGAGGATCATCATCATGCTCGGCACGAGACTCGGCGCCATCATGCCTTCCGGTCCGGGGCCGATCTGAGCGGGAATGACGACGACAAGCATCACGAGGCCGAACACGGCCAGTACGACGCCAGACAGGACGTTAGCGCGTCTCAAGATTCCTCCCTGCGCGGCACATTTCCCATCCTTGCAGGGCGGGCGGCCACGTCTCTTCTTCGATCGATTCTTAGCTTTGAATGGGTCAAAAGAAATAATCGGAATTTTCTTCCATATGATAAGTTTTCTTTATGACCTACTCCCCTCAACGGCTGGACGGCCTGCGCTTGCGTCATATCCGGCTGCTTAAACTCATTGACGAGCTTCAGTCTCTCAGAGCCATCGGAATGGTCCTGAGCCGGACGCAGCCGGCAGTCTCGCAGATGGTCAAGGATCTGGAATACGCCCTCGGGGCGACCCTGGTCGAGCGCTCGGCGCGCGGAGTATGGCTCAATGCGGCGGGTCAACTGGCACTCCAGCGCGCGCGTTCCGGGCTGGCATCCTTCGATCATCTCGCTGCCGAACTCCATGCCAGTCAATCGCCGGTTCTGCGGGTCGGCACAAACCCGGCGCTCCTGTTCCGCATGCTGCCGGCGACGATGCGCGTGCTCGGAAAGGAAAGTGCCGACATGCGGTTCAGGCTGCGAACCGGCATCGTCGGCGACATGCTGCAATCGCTCTGGGACGGTGATCTCGATTGCTATGCAGGACGGATCGACTGGGATCAGATCCCCCAGAGGATGATCCCCGTGCTGAGACACGAACCTCTATTCCGGACCGACCTCGTCATCGCCTGTTCGATCAGGCATCCGCTCGCGGGCCGGGAGAACATCGGCATTTCCGAACTGGCGGACTGGCCGTGGGTCCTGCCGCCGGTGCATTCGAACAATCGCATCGCCCTTGAGAGGGAGTTCAGAAATCACGGCCTCGCCGGTCCCGAGCCGATGATGGATATATCCGCCGATCTGGCCGCATTGATGATCCTCGCCCGGGAGATGGATGTCCTGACCTGCGTGCCCCGGTTTATGCTCGATACCCATATCGCCGCCGGCGAGCTGTGTGTGCCGAACGTGCCGTCGTTGCAGTTGCCGCCGATCCAGATCGGCTTTGTCACATTGTCCGAGCATGAGGAAATGGCCGCACTGCAGTCACTGCGGGATGCCTTGCGACAGGCCGCGGCAGAGCTTGACGAGGTTGATCGTTAGCTCGGCGACTTTCCGGTCTGCGCACGAACGCAGCGCGCCGGATGCGCTTAATTGTTTCTTCGATATGGGGGAGAAACGTTTATGGGGAAAGTGGTGCCCAGGGGCGGATTCGAACCACCGACACGCGGATTTTCAATCCGCTGCTCTACCAACTGAGCTACCTGGGCACACTTTCGGTATGACCGCGACAGGCGCTGCCATATCGATGAGAGGCAGCTGTATAGAAGATATCACCGGGGCTGTCCAGCGCCCAATCCGAGCTTTTTTTGCGGGCCGCTTGATGACCTCGGGCATCGGCGCTATCCAAGAGCGGGCTTGCCGGAGAGGGACCCGAAAGATGCAATTGTCCGAGGCCTTGTCGCTCGCGATCCAACACCAGAATGCCGGCCGCACCGCGGCGGCGGCGGAGATCTACGACCGGATTCTCGAAGTGGTGCCGGGAAACCCGCCGGCAGCGACGCTGCGGGCCCGGATATATCTGAAGGAAGGCCGACTTGACGAAGCAGACCGCCTGACCGCGGCCGCCACCCGGGCAGCGCCGGATTTCATGCAGGCCTGGAACGCGCGGGGCGACGTGCTGGATGCGCGGAACGAGCCGGAGGCGGCGAGCACGGCCTGGCGCAGGTCGCTCCTCGCGGGACCGGAGAATACCGGGCCGTTCGTCGGACTGGGGAACCGGTTCCAGCTCGACAAGGATTACGGTGCCGCCGGGACCGCCTACCGTCGGGCGCTTGCCGGGCAGCCGGGAAACATCCCGGCTGCCAACAACCTGGCGCAGGCGCTGCTGATCGAGGGCGATGTCGAGGGCGCGCTCGCCGCGACGGACCGCGTGCTCGCCCGCCATCCCAACCATGTCCGTGCGACGGCCTACCGCTCGGTCGCGCTGGAGGAACTCGGCCGCTATGAAGAGGTCGACCGGCTGATCGCACACGGCACCGCGACCCGTCCGATCCGCTTCGAGGTGCCGGACGGGTACCGGGACCATGCGGAGTTCAACGCCGCGCTCTCGGACGAGATCCGCAATCACCCGAACATCTCGGGCGACCTCGACCCCTTGCGCCGGGCGATTCGGGGTGGCGCTTTCGTGCCGCAACTGTTCGACCACAAGGGACCCGCGACAGCCGCGTTCGAACGCATGCTGAGTGCCGGGCTGGACAAATACATCGCCGGCCTCGCGAAGGACCCGTCGCATCCCTTCTTCGCCCGTATCCCGAAAGGCTATGCGGTGAATATCTGGGCCAACATCCTCGGCGACGAAGGGCATCAGAGCGCGCATATCCACAATGCCGGCTGGCTGAGCGGCACCTACTATGCCGCCGTGCCGGAGACGGTCCGGCCGGACGATCCGGAACGTGCGGGCTGGCTCGAATTCAACCGGCCGGGCTACGGCATTCCCTATCGCGGCACCCGCAAGCTGGAGGCGATCTGTCCCGAGCTCGGCATGGCGGTGGTCTTCCCCTCCTATGTCTGGCACAGCACGATCCCGTTCCGCGGCGGCGGCGAGCGGATCAGCATCGCCTTCGACCTGCATATCGACGGCTGACCGGTGACGATGCCCGATCCCATGGCGCGGCTCCGCGAGGCCGCGCAGCTGATGCGTCAGGGCCGGGCGGGAGAGGCGGCGACGATCTTCGCCGAGGCCGTGAAAACCAATCCGCGCCAGCCGGAACTGCAGAACAATCTCGGTGTCGCTCTGAAGGCGGCGGGAAAGCCGAAGGAGGCGGTGCAGGCCTATCGTCGGGCGCTGAAGCTCGCGCCGGGCTACGCCGTCGCCGAGGCCAATCTCGCGCGCGCCCTGCTTCAGCTCGGGGAGGGCGCGGCGGCGGTTCTTCATCTCGAGAGCGCGCACCGCAAGGCGCCGGAAGCGGGCTACCTCGGCGAGATGCTCGATGCGCTCGCGGGGCTCAGGTTCGAGAAACCCGACCCGGCGCTTCGGGCACTTATGCTCGCCCTTTTCGAACGGCGCGATATCGATCTCCAGCGTCTCGCCCCGGCGGCGATGTCGCTCGTGTTCGCCAATCGCGCTCTGGCGAAAGGCGCCGGCGAGGCGTGGCGCTGGTACCGGGAGGGCGGGGAGGCGCCACCGCCGCTGCCGGAGGACGCGTTGCTCTCGGCGCTGCTCTCATGGACCACCTTGCCCGATCCGCGCATGGAAGCCTGGATGGTGGCGGAACGCCGGCGGCTCCTGCTCGGAGGAGCGCTGAAACCTTCCGCCGCCCTGCCGCTCGTGCTGCAGGCGATGACTTCGGAATATGCGTGGATCGAGACGGCCGAGGAAACGGAAGCCGTCGAGCGGCTTCTGTCGCTGGCGGCCCTGACGCCGGAGCAGGCGATGCAGGTTGCTCTCTACCGCGACATTGCCGGCGTTCCGGCCGCATGCGCCGCGCTCGAAGGTACCAAAGTCCCTTTGATCCTCGACCGCGTGGTATGCGAACCGGAGGCGGAGCGGGCACTCGGAGCCGCGCTTCCATCGCTGACGCTGATCGCCGACGCGACCTCGGAGAAGGTGCGGGAGCAGTACGAGATCCATCCTTATCCGCGCTGGCGCAGCGTCGACGGGCAGATCCGGCGCAAGCCGCTCGACGCGCATCTGCGCGAGAGATTTCCGGCCATGCGCTTCGAGGGCATCGACCTGAAGGCGCCGAAGCTTCTGGTAGCGGGCTGCGGCACCGGGCGGCACGCGATCCAGACCGCGGCACGCTACGAGGGCGTCGAGGTCACCGCCGTCGATCTCAGCCGTCGCTCGCTCGGCTACGCGGCCCGCATGGCGCGGGAGCTCGGACGGACGAACCTCTCCTTCGCGCAGGCGGACATTCTCGGGCTCGGGGCGCTGGAGGAGCGGTTCGACGTGATCGAATGCTCTGGCGTGCTGCATCACATGGCGGATCCGATGGCGGGCTGGCGCGCGCTCAGGGGACTGCTAAAGCCGGGCGGATTGATGCGAGTAGCGCTCTACAGCGAGATCGCGCGGGAGCGGTTCGCGAAGCTCCGGGCGGAGATCAAGGCGACCGGGGAGGGGGAGATAGCCTCCGAGATCCGCGTCCGGCGGCGGGACGCGCTGCTGCTGGCGGAGGACGATCCGGCGGCGATCGTCTGGCAGACCGGCGATTTCTATTCCCTCAGCGGCTGCCGCGACCTGCTGTTCCACCGACGAGAGGTGCGCTTCACCTGGCCGGAGATCGGCGCGGCGGTGGCGGAGCTGGATCTGAAACTCGTCGGGGTGGAAACGGCGTCACAGGCGCTGCGGGAAGCCTATCTCAAGCGATTCCCGAATGATCCCTCGGCGACAGACCCGGCCAACTGGGACGCTTTCGAGCGGGCCTTTCCGGAGAGTTTCCTCGCCATGTACCAGTTCTGGTGTCAGGCGGCCTAGCGCTCCTGGCGTTCTTCCAGCGCCTTCGCCAGATCGAGCAGTTCCGCCTCGTCGGGCACTTCGTTGGTCTGCAGCCGGTATTCGCCGCCGAGCCAGCGGCCGAGATCGATGGTCTTGCAGCGCTCGGAACAAAAGGGCCGGAAGGCCGTGTCGACCGGCTTGCCGCAGATCGCGCAGCCGGGCTTGCGCTTGCGTTTTTTCTTGTCGAATTCGCTGATTTCGCCCATCGCCCTCTCCGGTCCTAACGTCGCGCCGGACCGATCTCGATCCGCTCCAACGCATAGTCCGTTTGCGGGGTCACCCGCAAGGCGCCGCCGAGGCGTTCTTTCGTCTCCTCCAGCGCCGTCGCTCCGGGGCCCGCCAGCCAGTCGGCGATATCGGGAGCGCAGATCATTTCCGGATGCGCGATCCCGCCGGTCTCGGTGAGCAGCCGGCGCAGCGCCGCGAGCGCGATTGTCGCGGCGCGCGGATGTTGTTCGACAGGACGGAGATAGTCTTCCGCGAGGCTGCGGCCCGCGCGCTGCACGGTGATCTCGAGCACCCCGCTCCGCGTCCAGCCGAGTACCTGGGGCGGCTGCTCGTTGTCGCCGCCGCCGAGCGGCCAGCCCGCGAGGGCGGTCTGCATCGCGTCCGCGACGCGCTCCCTGTCGGACTTCTGGGAGAGGCGCGGGAAATCCACCAGGACAAGACCTGAGAGCCGGCGGAGGCGGATTTCCGACGCGATGGCGGGTGCCATCTCCTCGAAAAGCTGTGCCCAGCCGTTCGGTGCACGTGCCGCCGCCGCGACATCCACGTCGATGGCGACCAGTGCCTCGGTCTCGTCGAAGGTGAGCGCCGTGCCGTTCGGAAGCTGCAGGCGCCGTGCGAGGGCCCGGTCGATCTGCCCGTCCACGTCGTCGTCGGCGAAACCGCTCCCGTTGCGGCTTTCCTCGACTGCCGCATACGGAAAGAGCGAACGCGCCGCCGCTTCCGCATCCGGGGCAGGACGGACCGTCTTCGGTCCGTCTCCGGCCGCGATCGCATCCTCGACAGCCTTCCACTCCTTCAGGAGAGCTGCCAGGTCGGAGAGCAGCTGGATCTTTTCCGCATCCGTCGCGGTTTCATGCACCAGCAAACCGATGTTTTCGGGCCGTCCCGGTTCCAGAAGGTCCTTCAGAGTGTCCCGCTTGCCCTTGGCCTTGATCGCACCGGCGATCGAGAGGTCGGTCTCCGTCGGCCGGAGGCTCACGTAGCGGCCGCGGAGAACGACCTGCCGGGACGCCTGCGCCTGTTTGCGGCCGGCGGCGTCGGCCGTCACCGTCACCGCGATCAGTGCGCCTTCGGCAGGGGCCTTGCGTTTGCCGAGATTGAGGAAAGCCTCGCCATGTCCGATATCGAGAAAGGCGGCGTTCAGTTCCGGCCTGACGGCGGTCACGCGTGCCAGAACGATCTCGCCGGCACGGCGCGGCGGGGTGCCGGCGCGCTCGAGCCAGAGATCGGTCAGCTGTCCGCCGGAGAGACCGGCAATCCGGGTCTCCCCCGGCGATTTGTCGATGATCAGGCGGTCCGGGTCACGCATCGTCCTCACCATAGCGGAAACCGCATCCGGCGAGGAGGGCGTGGGTCTCATAGAGATCGAGGCCGACGACGTTGGAGTGGGAGCCGGAAAGGAAACGGATGAAAATCGCCGCGAGGTCCTGGATGGCGTAACCGCCGGCCTTGCCGTCCCACTCGCCGGAGGAGATGTAGGTCTCGATCTCCTCGCGGGTCAGCCGCTTGAAGGTGACCACGGTCTCGGAAATCCGGGAGCGCGTGTAGCCTTCCGGACCGATCAGGCGGATCGCGCCGATCACCCGGTGGCGGCGTCCGGAAAGGTGTTTCAGGCAGGTTCGAGCCACATCTTCGCTCTCCGCCTTGGGCAGAATGCGGCGTCCGCTCGCGACGACGGTGTCGGCGGCCAGAACCCAGGCGTCCGGAAACTCCTGCGCGACCGCATGCGCTTTTTCCCAGGCGACGCGCTCGGCATAGGCGTCCGGCAGTTCGCCCTTCTTCGGCGTCTCGTCGATATCGGCTGGTCTCACATGGTCGGGTTTCAGCCCGATCCGGCCGAGCAGGTCGAGCCTGCGCGGCGAGGCCGAGGCCAAAACGAAATGCGCGCCGGAAGGGGCGCGCAATCGTAGGGGGCCAGACATGGCCGTCACCTCGGAAGAGTTACTTGAAGCGGAAGGTGATACGACCCTTGGTCAGATCGTAGGGGGTCATTTCCACGTTCACCCGGTCGCCCGCGAGGACGCGAATCCGGTTCTTGCGCATCTTGCCGCTGGTATGGGCGAGCACTTCGTGGTCATTGTCCAGCTTCACCCGGAACATGGCGTTCGGAAGCAGTTCCGACACGGTCCCGGAGAATTCGATAACATCTTCTTTGGCCATTCCTACTCCTTACAGGTCTGCGAAGATCGCGCAAATAAGTGCTCCGGGAGGTCTCCCGGGTCAAGGTCTTTTCTCCTCATGGCAGAACTGCAAAGCGTTCAGCCGGGCGTCCCGTTTTTCTTCATCAGGGCGGAAAATCTCTGTTTTATCCGCCGCATCAGCTCGTCCCGTACCTGCCTGTAGGCGTCCAGGCGGATCTCGCGCGAGCCTTCGATGATGGTGGCATCCAGCATCGGCCAGTACTCGATATCACAGGCCATGGTGCGGGTCATCTCGATGGCGCGGTGCTGCGCCTCCGGCGAGAGCGAGATGATGACGTCGAAGAAATCGTCCTCCATCTGCTCGAAGCTTTTCGGCGCGTGGCGTGAGATGTCGATGCCGATCTCGTTCAGCACCTCGACCGCGAAGGGGTCGAGATCGCCGTTGCGCACACCGCAGGAATCCACATAGGCCTTCATGCCGATCAGATGCTTCATGATCGCCTCCGCCATCGGCGAGCGCACCGCGTTCTGGGTACAGGCGAAGAGGATGGCGCTCGGCTCCCGGATAGGTTCGCCGAGCGGCGACTGGAGGTCTGGGGGCGTGACGCGATCCGTCATGATCCGCCTAGCCCCGGATATGCAGGACGCAGATGAGGGTAAAGAGGCGGCGGGCGGTGTCGAAATCGATATCCACCTTGCCGGCGAGGCGCTCCTTCAGAAGCGTCGAACCCTCATTGTGCAGCCCGCGCCGGCCCATATCGATGGCTTCGATCTGCGACGGGTTCAGATGCTTGATGGCGTCGTAATAGCTCTCGCAGATCTTGAAATAGTCCCGCACGACGCGGCGGAACGGCGTCATGGCGAGCCAGATCTGGTAATTGCCGCCGCGCTCCGGATCGGAAATGTCGAAGAGCAGGCGGTTCTCCTCGATGCGGAGCTTCAGCTCGTAGGGACCGCCCTCCTCGTCGCCCGCGGGAGCGAAGGAATTCTCTTCCAGCAGGTCGTAGATCGCGACCGCCCGTTCGTGTTCGACCTCGGGGCTGCGGCGGACGACGGTGCGCTCGTCGAGCTCGATCTTGGAGATACGCGCGTTGGCGCGGCCCTCCTCGTCGTCTTCCTCGATCGGGCCGTCGCCGAAATCGCGCACCATGCTCCTCTCCCGCCTATTCGGCGGCCGCTCCGAGGCGGATCGCGACCGAGCGGGCATGGGCGCCGAGCCCTTCCGCCTCCGCCAGCGTGACCGCGGCGGGGCCGATGGCGGCGAGGCTTGCCTCGTCGCATTTCACCCAGGTGGTGCGCTTCAGGAAATCCAGCACGCCAAGTCCGGAGGAGAAGCGTGCCGTACGGGCAGTCGGCAGCACGTGGTTCGGGCCGGCAACGTAGTCGCCGATCGCTTCCGGGGTGTGCCGCCCGAGGAAGATCGCGCCCGCATGGCGGATTTTGGCCGCCAGCGCGTCCGGATCGTCGACGGCGAGTTCCAGATGCTCGGGCGCCAGCCGGTCGACCAAGGCGGGGGCGTCCGCGAGATCGTCGACGATGATGACCGCGCCGTGATTGTTCCAGCTCGCGCCGGCGATGTTCGCCCGCGGCAGGGTGGCGAGATGATCGGCGACCGCCGCCTCGACCTTGCCCGCGAAGTCCGCGTCGTCGGTGATCAGGATCGCCTGAGCGACCTCGTCATGCTCGGCCTGCGAGAGCAGGTCGATGGCGATCCAGGAGGGATCGTTGTTGCCGTCGGCGACCACGAGGATTTCGGACGGGCCGGCGATGGAGTCGATGCCGACCTTTCCGAAGACCTGCCGCTTGGCGGCGGCGACATAGGCATTGCCCGGGCCGATGATCTTGTCGACCGGACGGATCGTCTCGGTACCGTAGGCGAGGGCGGCCACGGCCTGCGCACCGCCGACCCGGTAGATTTCGGTGATCCCCGCGATCTCTGCGGCGGCGAGGACCAGCGGGTTGATCTCGTTGCCCGGCGTCGGCACCACCATCACCCGGCGCTCCACCCCGGCGACCCGTGCCGGAATGGCGTTCATCAGTACCGAGCTCGGATAGGCGGCCTTGCCGCCGGGGACATAGAGCCCGACGGCGTCGACCGGCGAATGCCGAAGCCCGAGCCCGACGCCGTCCGCGTCGGTGAAGTCGATGGAGGAGGGGACCTGTGTGCGGTGGAAAGCCTCGATCCGCTCGGCGGCCGTTTCCAGCGCGGCGAGGGTCTCCGCCGAACACGCGGAGCGGGCGGCGGCGATCTCTTCCGCCGAGATCGCGATCCCGGTCTCGGTCAGATCGATATTGTCGAACTTCCGGCTGAGCTCGATCAGCGCCGCGTCGCCGCGGGCGATCACGTCGGCGATGATGGCGGCGACGGTGTCGCTGACATCGCTGTCGGTCTCGCGCTTCGAATTGACCAGCGCTTCGAACTCTTTCTCGAACCCGGGCGCCCCGGCTGTCAGCTTACGCGGCAAGAGCGGCCTCCCCGATCCGGTCGATAAGGTCCTTCACCGGGCCCGGACGGGTCTTCATGGCGGCGCGGTTGACGGCGAGGCGGGAGCTCACGGCGGCGATCTGTTCGACCTCGACGAGGCCGTTCGCCTTCAGCGTCGAGCCGGTCTCGACCAGATCGACGATGCGGCGGCAGAGCCCGAGGCCGGGCGCGAGCTCCAGCGCGCCGTTCAGCTTGATGCATTCCGCCTGTACCCCGCGCGCGGCGAAGTGCCGCCGGGTGACGTTCGGATATTTCGTCGCGATCCGGAGATGGCTCCAGTGCTGCGGGTTTTCCTTGGCGGCGAGTTCCGCCGGTTCGGCAACCGCGAGACGGCAGTGCCCGACATTGAGGTCAACCGGGGCGTAGATCTCCGGATGGTCGAACTCCATCAGCACGTCGCTGCCGGCGATCGCGAGATGGGCGGCGCCGAAGGCGAGGAAAGTCGCCGTGTCGAAACTGCGCACGCGGATGATCTCGAGATCCGCATCGTTGGTATGGAACTGCAGCCGCCGCGAGGACTCGTTGAAGAAGTCGTCTTCCGGCTCGATCCCGGCCCGTTCCAGTATGGGCGTGATCGCCTTCAGGATCCGGCCCTTCGGCAGGGCGAGGATCAATGGCTGGTTCGCGCTCACCGCGTTATCTCCTGTCTTTATCCGTCTGCCGCGACCGTGCCCGGCGGCAGTCCGTTCAGGCGTCCGAGGCCTCGTCCGCCGTTGCCGTTTCCGCATCCTCATCGGGATGGGACGGCGTGAAGACGGTCGGCCATGGCTCGCCGAGGTCCTCGATATGGCACAGGATGCGGTCGACTGCGAGTCGAATGGTCACGCCGTCGGCGAAGGCGATGTCGATCTGCCCGTCCGAAGGATGCACGGTCAGCAGGTTGAGGATCCGCTCCCGTTTGCCGCGGTCGAAGCCGTGGGTCTGCACCTTGGTCACGCCGTCGAAGCGGATACCGCAATGGACCCGCTCCGCATAAAGCGTGTCGCCGTCGGCGGGAACGGTGCCCGCTTCCGGTGCGGTCTCCCAGCGGAAGCGCTGCACCAGCATGACAAAACGGCCCGTGTCCGCCTCGTAGGTCATGCCGGAGACCGGCAGCAGGGCGTCCTGCAGGAAAGCCGCCACGATGGCGAGATCCTCGGCGTCCTCGGCCCTGACCCGGAACGGGCGGTCGCCCGCCTGCAGTAGGGATACGTCTCGCGAAACCATGGCCCCCGCCACTTAGACTGTCACTTCTTCATCGGCCTCGGCCGCGACGCGTTTGATGTCGGCACCGCAGGCGCGCAGCTTCTCGACCAGATTCTCATAGCCGCGGTCGAGATGATAGATCCGGTTCACTTCGGTGACGCCGTCCGCTGCGAGACCGGCGAGTACGAGACTGACCGACGCCCTGAGGTCGGTCGCCATGACCGGCGCGCCGATCAACCGATCCGTACCACGGATCAGTGCAGAAGCGTGATGGACATTGATGTTCGCACCCATGCGGCTGAGTTCCGGCACATGCATGAAGCGGTTTTCGAAAATCGTCTCGGTGACCATGGAGGCGCCGCGGGCGACGCACATCAGGGTCATGAACTGTGCCTGCAGGTCCGTCGGGAAACCGGGGAAGGGTTCGGTCATCACGTCGACGCCGCGCAGCTTGCTTCGATCCGCCGAAACCCGGATCGAACGGTCGCCTTCCTCGATCTTTACCCCAGCCTCGCGCAGGATCTCGAAGACGTTCTCCAGCAGGCCCGGGCGGGTGCCGGTCAGCTCGACATCGCCGCCGGTGATCGCCGCCGCCATGGCATAGGTGCCGGCTTCGATGCGGTCCGCGACCACCTTGTGCGTGGTGCCGTTCAGCTTTTCCTTGCCCTGGATATGGATGGTATCGGTGCCATGGCCCTCGATTTCCGCGCCCATGGCGATCAGGCATTCGGCGAGATCTGTGATCTCCGGCTCGCGCGCGGCATTGACCAGCACGGTCTCTCCGTCTGCGAGGCTGGCTGCCATCATCAGGTTCTCGGTCGCGCCGACGGAGACCAGCGGAAAGACCACGCGCCCGCCGTGCAGCCGTCCTGAAGGCACCTGTGCCTTCACGTAGCCGCCTTCGAGCGCGACCTCGGCGCCAAGTTCGGCGAGGCCCTTCAGATGCAGATCGACCGGCCGGTTGCCGATCGCGCAGCCGCCGGGCAGCGACACCGTCGCCTCGCCGCAGCGCGCGAGCAGCGGGCCGAGCACCAGCACGGAGGCGCGCATCTTGCGCACCAGATCGTAGGGCGCGGTCGTGCTTTCGATCGTCGCGGCGTGGAAATCGACGGTCTGACCGCCGCCGGCCTCGTTCTGGACGCTGCGCTTGACCCCATGCTGGTCGAGCAGGGCACCCATGGAACGGATATCGGCCAGCTTCGGAATGTTGGTCAGGGTGACCGGCTGGTCGGTCAGCAAGGTCGCCGCCATCAGCGGCAAGGCGGCGTTCTTCGCCCCGCTGATCGGAATCTGTCCCTTGAGCGGAGTGCCGCCGCGAATCACCAACTTGTCCATAAAGGTCCCCATTCATGAAAGAGCCCGCGCCTGAAAGCGCCGGACCCTGCTTATTTCTACCGCATCGCGATAAGGTCTCTCAACCCCGCGAACTGTCAGAATTTCCCGAGAATGCGGCAGGTTTTGGGCGCTGAGAGGCGGTTGTGCGCCGCCGGGGCGGTCACGAATCGCCGGGTGTGCTTTTCTTTCCGCTCTCGACAGGTGCCTCGGTGCGCTGGCGCGACTGCGCCTTGCGGCGGTGAAGATTGGCGCGCAAGGCCGCCGCCCGGCGCTCCGCGCGCAGGTCCGCGTCGCTCTTGGCACCGCGGGAATCCGTTTCTTTCGGGGATTTCGCCATGGCCGGAGAGTGCCCGGAAGCGGGGTTCATTTCCAGTCAAGAAACGGGCTTGCACCCGGGGGGAGCCTATGGCATGTTCCGCGCGCTTCGCGAGGGGCCTCCCTCGCCGCCCGGCTTTATTGCCGAAAAACGCTGCCGTAGCTCAGGGGTAGAGCACTCCCTTGGTAAGGGAGAGGTCGAGTGTTCAAATCACTCCGGCAGCACCATCATTTCAATGACTTAGCCGAAGAAATTCCGCCTCGCATGGCGAAAAAATGCGAGAACAAGCGGCGAACGTCGGCGTCAATCCGTGGAAAATCCGTGAACCTTTCCCGCGCCGTTGCCGGTCGGGTTGGTGCGTGATGGCCGCGCGACTGTTCGTCATCACAATGATGCCGCTTGTGATCTTTGCGGTCTTCATTGCGGAACTCTCCCGACAGGTCATGTGGGGCTTGGTGAGGGCGTGCTGCTACGCGTAGATAGAAGCGCGAAACGCGGCGGCACACTTACCGCGGCGCTCTCCTGTCTTGAGATGAGGATCCTCGAACGCCTGGAAGAGGCCTATAGCGAATGGGGAGGCTACCTCAACATGCGCGCGCTGACTGACGACGTCATTGACCGGGACCTTGCCCGGGCGCTTGTCCGTGGATTGGCGGCCAAGGGACAGGCGAAATTCGCCCGTGGCCTATGGACGGAAGACGGGGAGGAACCGGCCGGGTCGGGATACACGATCACGGCCGCCGGGCGAGCACGTTTGAAAAAAATGGAAGGAGCAGCAGGATGATGCAGGAGATCGAGCGCATGAAGGAACGCGCCGGCGCTGTTTCGCGCCGGAACTTCATCGGGAGGGCAGCCGCGCTTGCGGCCACCGCCACGGCCGGGTTTGCCGGCGGCATGGCGAAAAGCGAACTCGAGGACAAGGGGAAGGAATGGATTTCCGGCGTCGTTGTTGCGCCGGAGACACCCCGGGCAGCCTTCGCCATGACGCGCCGCAAGGTGGAGCACGTTCTACCAGGCGCGGCCGATTATCAGCGCGCGGCGTTCGATAGTTGGCGCGAGGGCAAGCCGATGACGGACCTGCCGGATATCTGCAGGCCGCGGGCGACGCTCACCTACCGGGGGCAGCACGGCCTGCGATATGTGAAGGCAATCGGCGGCGGCCTGAGATTGTGGGGGCCGGACATCGAGGGGCGGCCCTTGGTCGAAGCCGCCGACAAGGAATATGGGAGATGGTGCGCCGGGCGGCTGAACAGCTGCAGCCTCGAACAGGAGGAGGAAGCGGCCGTGTGTGAGGCGGTTATCCGTCAGAACGACGGGTCGCTGGTGCGGGCGAAGTATCTGACGCTACTTCTGCCCTGGCCGAACGGCGACGTCGTCAGCGTGTCGAAGACACTTGAGATTGAGACCGTATGACCTCCCGGCAACGCTCCAGCACAAAAGCGGGGCTGCTGTAGCCGAGCACGTGGTGATTCTGCAGGGTCCAGTTGGCGGGGTTGTCCCGGGCCTCCGCCGGCGCGTCTTCCGGCTTTCTGTACCAGCTGACCCTCGGCACCGGAGTGTGTTCGGCGCGGAAACGCTCCGCCACCCGGCGCCCTTCCTTAACGAAAAACACGTAATGCGGAGCGGACCACCGGGCCATGCCGATGGCGCGGATCGCCGGCGGAATGAGTTTATGCACGAGCGCGTCGCTTAAGGCCGTGCCGCAATGGTCCGGGTCAACGGCGATCGCACCGGTGAAGACCGTTGTCCCCCTGATGGCCTCGCACGCGGTGCGCGCTTCTCCTTCCGTCACCCAGACGTCCGCAGGATCCGCAGTCAGCCCGGCCACCTCGAGGTGCTCGCGGAGCGTTTCGAGGGGCACGATAGGAAAACCGCCGCCGGAAGCGATCGTCCGGCCGTCCTTCCGGATATCGAGCCAGAATCCGTCAGGATTGGCCTCTTCGGTATAACCTTCGAAGAAATGATAGCCGCAGGCCTCCCAGAACGCCCGTAGGCCGCTCCAGGTGTCCCGGACGTGGCCTTCCAGCCCGAAGGCCGCCAGGCGGGCGTCCACGGCGCTGAAAAAGGCGGAGAGGGTGTCACGCTCGGGAGATATGATAGGGGTGTTGGCGAGAGACATTCGTTTCACCAATGATGAGAGGTTGCATGGCGGCCAAATCGCGCACCCCATACCGAGACGCCGCAGAGAAAACCTTCCGCCACGGCGTTGACGTCGATATTCCGGGGATGGGATTGGGTCGCGCCGACGATGCGATGCGCGCATGGCCCGCAGGCCAAGGCGTTGCGCCGGCGGATTGGGAGATGCACGGCTACCGCGGTTTCGTGAGGGTCTATTTCAGAGACGAGAAAACCGCCCACGCCTTCCGGATCAAATTCGGCGGTAGGCAGTGGGCGGTCGAGGGGCTGGATGACCTGCGTATGATCAGGGCGTCAGCGAGAGAGGCCGCGCGCCGGTATTTCTAGCGGACCGCTCGACCGCCGCGAATTGCATCGCGGAGCGCCATATAGTCGCCTATGGCCTCAACAGTTGCACTGTCTTCCGCCATCGCCCCCACCTCGTCGGCAAGGCGATTATTGAACTCGCGGCTGTATTCCTTCAGGAGCGGGTCGGCGTCAGAGCCCGCCCTCGCGCAGGCGCTTAACGATATCGTCGCGATTGCGAGGAGCGTCCAGGAGAGCCCTGATTTGCGCATCCTTCTTTTTCCCGTCTCTGCTCGCCTGGTCCGCGCGTTCTGCAGCACGGCCGGCGTTGATGAGCTGCCTATTGGTGAGAAACCGGGCCAAGCCCGCCACCGCCTCAGCGATGGCGGACAAAGCGGCGAGGATCTTGGTGACGGTCACGGTCCAGACCATGCCAGGAAAAGACCGAAACCACCCGCCACCGCCGCGAGGCCAAACGGGCCGACAGCCCATACCCACCCCGGGAACGGCACTCCGATCCATTTGCAGACAGCCCACGCGACGAGGCAGAGCAGGAGACCTACAAGGGCGGCAACGAGCGCCAGGATGCCAGCGATTTGCATATCGCTAAGACCTCGCATCAGCCGCTCCTACCGTCACTGGCCCGCTCCGGCCGGTTAAGGGCGGGATCCTTAAGGGCGGCCTGATAGGCACCCTCATAGGTCGCGGCGCTCTCCTCAAGGCCCACGCCAAACTCGATGATGTCATCATTGAGTTTGCGGGCGATGTCCAGGGCGGACGGCGGCACGAAATAGGCGACCAAAGAGGCCGCCACGATGATGATCGGCATCACGGTTTCATAGTCGACCGCAACACCGGCCGCGTTCAGACCGAGGGTGGCGAGGAATCCCACGACACCCACGAGCCCGCTGGACAGGACCTTGCGGTCCGGAATGTACTTCTTCCATTTCATGACGAACTTCTTCCGGTCAGAGTTTCGTGGATTTGTCGAACTGCGCCATGACCTCACCGAGGGCATCCCCGTAAGGCATGGCTCCGGCGTCCACCGCCTTGACCATGCCGGCGAGGTCGGTCATGGCAGCGCGGGCCGGCTCAAAGGTCCGGAGCGCATCGGCGGCAAGTTGCAGGTATTCGTCTGCCGACAATTTCCCGGACGGAACCTCCCCGCGAATGAGCCTGTAGGCCTCGAGGGCAAGGGCCTGGCCGCCGGCCGAAATGGTGCGCTCGAAGAAATTGCCCTGCAGGGCAGCCGCCACCGCTTCGGCGTGACCGCGAAGTCGCGCGCAGGCGGGCCCCGCATCGGTGTCACCGCGGGCCGTGAGGGTGGCGCAGCCGATTTCAGCGAAACCGGCGAAGCGGACCACTCGGGCTTCGTTGCTCTTCGCGTCCACGACAACGTCCGCGGCCTTGTCCATGGGGGCGGGGATGCTCTCGCACGCAACCACCGCAGCGAGCAGCACAAGGCACGCCACGGGTATTCCAACCAGCTTTCGCAGCATGGCGGATCTCCAGTTCTGATTTTCAGGGGTTGGTCAGCCGACCTTCAGATTGTCGCGCAGGTAGTCGGCCTCGATGATCCTGCGTGTCTTGTACTTGTCGCCGAAGTCGCGGAGCTCTTCCTCGAGCCCTGGCCAGTCCTGCCGGCAGGCGGCGGCCCAGAATTTCGGCGCACCACCTTTATTGGCCGGCAGATAGAGGTTCGGCCCGTACTGGTACGCCACCGACGCGATGACGGTCTGAGCGGCGGCGGGGAGGTCTTCGAAGAGGGCGCCGGTGTGGCGCTCATAGTTGCGCGCAAGCGTCTCGGTCACCCACCGCCGCGCGGCGATCGAGAGCGTGCGCGCATCGGCCTCAACCAGGATCAAGCCCCGTTCGTCAAGGGCGTGCTGCGCATCGGCCGTTTTCAGACCGAGATACGGCCGCAACGCGGAAATCAGGGCGGCGGAGCACCCCCACCGCTCCAGTTCTTCGACGGAACGCTGACCAAGGTCCACGCCCGCGCCGATCGTCACCCCGGAATCCGAGCCGTCCGCATGCGGCACGTAGCCCACCGTGCGAAGCCCGCCCTCGCGCTCGTCAATGAAGGCGTGGTCGATGCCGGGCGCGCCCGCGAGTGCGGCGGCGGACATTATGTCGACCTCCTGTCAAGGAAACGCTCCAGCGTGGCTTCCGCGCCGCGCGGACCGAGATAGGACGCCACCGCGATGGTTCCGAGTGCGCCCATCTGACCGAGATCCAGATATTCCGCGACACCCGCGCCGATCAGCCCCATACCGAAAGCAACGGGGATTTCCCAGAGCAGCGACCATGACCAGAAACGGCGGTCGCCGCGCCGGCAGAGACCCGCCAGATACATCAACCGGCCAAGAATCGATGCCCCGAAAATCGAGACATAAGGCACCAAACTCGAAAGCCAGGCCGACGCCTGATCCCGCCAATCCATTTCGTTTCCCCTCAATGAAAAGCGGCCGCACGGAGTTGCGACCGAATTCGTCAGAAAATCTCAACACGGGTACGCCCCACGGTCCCACACAAGCCGAACGCTTAGAGCTAGGGCCCACTTGTCGGGAAGGGGGCGGTAGGCGTGGGTGCGCCGCTGCCGGTAAATCCACGATCTGTCCCGATAGTCAGTCGGAAGCCGTCGCGCACGCCGTCCATAAATACAGACGCATTGTTGTCAACCGTTCCGATCTTCGGATTGACAGATGTGGAGGTCGTGGCCCTGTTCAGGGTCTGCGTGGCTCCGGAAAAAACCTCGGTACCGTTCAGCGACATGCCTAGGTTGTCGCCGTTCTGATACCAGGCCACGAAGTTCCAGACACCAGTCGACACCGTGCCGGACGACGCCGTGAGAAACCCGGATCCGGTATAGAGCGCGAGGCGGCCAGAGCTGTTTATGTAAAAGAAATATCCGCCGGCCGTTCCGTCCCAATGCGACGCAAAGATAACGTTATAAGTTTTCAGGGTGTCCAAAAGGACCCATGATTCCAGCGAAAAATGGGATGCCCCCATATCAAAGGCGGATGTGCCCGCAATACTTAAGGCGCTATCAACCCCATCCAGTTCACAAGCGCCCGTTCCAAATTTCTTTCTTGCGGTTTTTACTTGCGCACCTCCTTGCGCCGCGACTGTGTTGCTGGCCGCGCTCAAATCCGTAAAGTCCGTGGACTCGTTGTCTCCGTCCATGTTCAGCAGCAGCGCGACGCTTGCAAAATACGGATCCGTGGCGCCGCCGCCGGCGGGACGCCTTCCCGGAAGCGCCATCGTGTTGCCGATCAGCATGTCAGCTACCGTTGTTCGGCCAGCCGGCGGCGCTGCCGTCCTGTCCGCCTATACCGGTTTCGACGTCGACCGCGTCGAATTCCTGTTGCGTCGAGGTTGCGACGTTGTCGTCCTTCAGGTCTTGCGCGTTGTGGATAATGTCCTGGACATAATCTTTGCCCGCCCGGAGGAACGCCTTGTTCTGGCCCGAGCTCATCGTGACGTTCACGTTTTCCGCGTCCCGCCAGCGGTTGCGGTTCGCGTTGCCCTGGCCGTCGTTATGAGCCGACATGACCGAGACCATGCGAAACTGCGAAACGTGCAGATCGAGCTGGTAGCGATGCTTTTCACCAGAGCCGGGGATCTCGTAATAGAAGCCTTCGCCAAACAAACTAATCACCTTGGCGTCGATCAGCCTGTTCTTGATGGCTTGTTGCTCGGAAAGGGGCTTCAGGACGGCAACGGACGTTTTCGCTTCGCTGTCCCAAGCCTCGTCCTGATAGATCGTGAGAGCGGGCGGCGGATCCGCGACCCACGCCCGCCCCTTTCCCGCTACGGACGCGGCTGGGCCTCGCCCCTCGCGAAACTCCTGGTGCCGTATGAACGCGCCGTCGCTGAAACGATAGAGTGCGTACCTGATCATGCGTCGGTCGCCGCGTTCAGGGTGATATTGACCGCCTTGATCATCGCGACGGCATCGGCCGCGAGAGTGTCGGAGCCGTCCGCGGCCTTGCGGACGAGTTGAACGATGAGCAGCTTGTTGCCGGCCAGGGTGCCGGCCGGTGTGATCGCGCCGGTCACGTCTGCGATGCAGAATTCACCGGCCCCGGTCAGCATGTCCGTGACTGTGACCTCTGTTCCAAAGGCGCTATCGATCGTATCGCCGTTTCCCAGAACCTTCGCCCGGACACCCCAGACGACATCACCGGAACCGCTGTCGGCGGTCCAGGCGATGATCGCGGTGACGGTGCCGCCATTGTAGGACTTCGGAAGCCAGCCATAATATTGGACGCCCTCTTCCGTGTCTGGATCGAAGGCGTAGCCGCCCTTCATGACATCGTTGGTCGCGGCCTCCGATTCATAGAGCTCCGCGCCGTTCGTCGTTCTGGTCTGCGCGCCGATGATCGGAACGGCGAAGGTGTGAAGGCCCTGCTCGATCAGGTTCGAGGAATTGTTAACCGCCTTGCTGTTCATGTTCAGCGCGCCGCCGGCCGTCACAACACCGGCATCGTCTTCGCTCCAGAGGCTGACCTTGATCTTGTTGCCGATGGTATTAGCCCACCGGACCCACCGATTCAGAACAGACGAGGCCGGCCCCGTCACATTGTTTGCCACGGCAACGCCTCCTGCGGATGAAATTGAAGTCGGCTCCACGATCTGCGCCAGGCGGAAGGAGACCGTGTATATGTCGGAATTACCGCTGTATGAGAGCCTGCTTGCAGACCGGCCGTCATTCGTCGCGAGAATATCTGTCTGCAGCCAGTCGGTAGCCGCCGGGTCGAACATGAACAGGATCGGCAGGTTCTTATCGACCGAGATCTTGACCTCCCGCGCGAGCGCATTTTCGGCCGGCGTCAGGTTGCGGTATGTCCCGCTCCACTCGCGACTGCTCGGTCGGACGTCGAAAGTCTTTTGGCCACTCCTGGATTCCTGATAGCTCGTTCGATGAACGATTTGTTCTTCGAGATCGAAGTCGACATTGATAGCGGGTTGGTAGACCTGGAATAGCCCGAAATAGCCGATATGCAGCGCCAGGCCGTCGTCGGCCGGATCCTCGCCGGGGCCCTGATAAGGGTCGACAATCTCGACCAGCCATGACGTGTGCGTGACCGGGGTGGACAGAAAGATGCGCGTCAGCTTCGGCAGGTGCTTTGAGTTCGCCGGCGTCCGGTCTCCGGGCCAGATATCGGGCCACCCGGTATCCAGATCCGGAGCATCCACCGCGCTGGTGATCGTGCCGTTTGTCGACATGGCGACCAGGGCGGCGTTCGGCAAGCGCTCCGGGTAGTATCGAACGTCTCTCAGCCAGAGCTCACCGGGCGCCGTGCCGTCGCCGATCGCGCCGAACAAGATGCGGTCCACCGTTGGCACCGAGCCCCCGGCATCCGTCACCACCGCCGCGCCGTTTGCGGAGATAGCGAAATCATCGGTATCCCACGCGATCGCCACCCGGAAGATTGTCCCGGTCGCGATATCGACGGTCGCGTCGAGGGCGGCTTGCGGAGAGGCGCCGGCCGCAACGTCGAAATCGAGGTTTCCGGACCCGTCGAATGACACGCGGATTTCGTTGTCGGTCGTTCCATCCGACAGGGAGATGACGCCCTGCTGCTGCAGCGTGTCGTTCGTCATCTCGAATTCGGCATAGATCGTTCCGGCGCCGGCCGTGAAGAATTCGGAAAACTCGCTCCCGGCGATCGAGACGGCTTCGCCTTCGATCAGGAGGCCCTTGCGCCGGCCGGTTGCCGGGTCGTGGTCGAAACGCGCCTCATCCACCGCCGCGAGCTGTTCCACGCCTGCGGCATCGTAATAGTTCCCCGTCGACGCCCGGGTCAGGGTCACGGCGTCGTCCAGCGCATTGGTCCGGAAATCAAGGTCCAGATCGGGGCGAGGCAGCGGCGAGTCCGAGGCCACCACCCTCCACTGTGCGTGTTCGGACATATTGTGATAGTGCGCGGATATCGCCTGAACCGCCTCGCCCCCGGTCTCCACCCAGAAATAGAAGCGCCGCGCGCCGGTCGTCGCCGCGTGCGCGACGTCCGCCATGGGCAGCGATAGGGCCTTTGCCGCGGGCCACGCGGACTGAAAGTGTCCGCCCTCGACGGTCGAGGCGTGGTTCATCCACCCAAGCGCTGCAACGGCCATGATTGCTCCATAGAAAAAGCCGCCCCGAGAGGCGGCGCCGAAAGTTCTTTGATTGTCGATCCGAGGCGAGGGCCGAGACCTTACTCGACCACCCGGTAGATACCTTTGACAGCTTCCAGCGCCGCAGCGTCGCGGACCAGAATGATGCCGGACTTGAATGTTCCGCAGACCTTGACCTTTATCGGCTCCAGTCCTTCGGAGGCGCGCTTTTCGTAGACTATCGGCGCGACCGTCCGCCCCGCCACATGCCGCGGGAACAGAAATTCCGCGTCCGCATCCGCACCACCGGCAACGGCCCGGGTCTCCGGACAGGAAAGCGACAGATCGAACTTCCACCACACCGCGCCGTCCCTTTCGAGGGCGGCCCACGCCTGCGCGGCAAACAAGTCGGTTTTCTCATGCTCCGAAAGACGGCCCCAACGCGAAGCCGCCACCGCTTCGGCGATCAGAGCCTTCCGCTGACCGAAATCTTCGGCAGCGGCGGGCGCCACCACCGAGACGAGCAGGATGGCGGCCATCAGCACCCGATTCGCCGTCTGCGCAAAACATGATTTCCGTTGCATGCCACACTCCGATTTACAATCTATTCTGCTTAAGTGATAAATAATTTATCACGACAGAATAAATTTTCAACCACCGGAGCGCGAAAAAATGACCCGACGTGATAAAAAAATTATCACGCCCCATACTTCCGAAATCATGATCACGGGCGTTCAGATATACGCGGCGAAAGGCGGGCTCGGTTGGTCCAACGCGCACCTTGCCGAAGTGTCCGGCGTTTCCAAGCCCACGATCGACCGCATCAACCGAACACCAGTTACCCCGAAGATGCTTGCCGAGAACCTTGCCAGCATCGAGGCCGCGCTCCGCGCCGGAAGCGACACACTCAGGGTCGAGTTCATCGGAGAAGACGGCGTCCGGTTCATCCCCAAAGAAGCGCTTTGAACACAGGCGCCGCGCCCCCCGACCCGGGATCCTTCACCAACTCCACAATCACGAAATTGCTCCCGGCCGGCGAAAGGCCGCGGAGCGAGGTCTTAAGCTGCATGACCTTGCCCGGCCTCATAGTCCACGGATTCTCGAAAAGATCGGGCGAGAAAGTCACATAGTAAGGGTCGCGCGGCACCCCGAAGAGCTCGATCGCACGCGTACCCACGATTTCGAGCTGCCGGTTCTTCGTGCTCATATGCGCGACGATTTCCAGCTTGCCCGCTGACGGGTCCGCCTCGAGGTTCTGTTTCAACTCGATATATCGCGGGTCGAACTTCTCAGCCCGGAGGGCGCGGCCGTCCACCGTCGCTTCGCCGGTGATCTCGCCCGGCTGCAGCGGCGCATAGTTATAGTCGGAATAGACGACAATCTGCCCCGCCGGCACAAGGCTGCGCTCAAACTGGCCCGGGTCCGCCAGATCAAGCGAAATGATATTGGCATCGTCCAGGACGTAGTCCGGCGTCGCGCTTTCCGGCGCCGGCAGCGGGCGGACATAGAGCGTGCCGAGCAAGTCCCACGTCGTGTAGTGAAGCTGCCCGTCCGCGATGGCCTGGATCACTTCGCCAAGTGTCCGCTGCTCGGAAACGTACATGACGATATCGCCGCCGGTCGGCGCATCCGGGTCATAATTGGCGGAGGAAATACCCTCGCCGAAATTATCCAGCAGCCAGGCGATCGTCTCGCTCATTTCCATCTGGCTATTGAAAGAACTGGAACTCCGTCCGAGGCTCCCGGTCAGCTTGTAGACGGGCTGGCTCCCCGTCTTGAACAAGCCGAGAGAGGGCACCTGTGCAAAGTATCCCTCCGTCACCGTGAGCGCCTGCAGCGCCGCCAGATCGGCGGCATCTTCCTGATACTGGATCCGGCCCCCGCCGTCGAAGATGTCGATCAGGTCGTTTGTGGCGTATTGCGCCGGCGCGTAATTCCCATATTTGTCAAAGTTGGTTGCGAATATCTGGTCTACGCCGTTCAGCGGCAGGAACTCCACGTTCCTGGCATTGCCAACCATGACAGGCAGCCAGCGGCCGGCCACCTCCGGCGCGCCGTTGGTGCCACCGGTCGCTTCGGAAGTGCCTTCGAAGAAGTTCCGGTGCAGCGGTTTGTTCGCGGCCTCCGCCTTCGATCGCACCGTCACACTGACCGTCTCGGCAACGTCGACGGCGCGGATCAGCGCATCGTAAATCTGGAACCACCCGTCACCGTCGAAAGGCTCCTGATCCACAGGCCCACGCCAAAGTTCCGCCGGCCGCTCATTGAAGTTGAAATTCTTCAGGCCATTCAGCGCCCCATCGGAGTTGTTTAGCCGCGCCTCGGAAAAAGTGGGGGCCCCGTCAAACCGCACCAGGTGCGTCATCTGCAGGCGCTCTGTGATCGCCCCAGGCGTGGTCATTGGGTCCGCAATGAACCTGTCCGGAAAGCGGCTGTTGGTTGCCGACGTGCGGAGGCCACCGCTGCCGTTGTGCGCATAGAGGAAAACGCTTTCCCCGCCGCCGCCAACCTGCCGGAAAGAGATGTAGTCGACCTCCATGGTCTGGGAGCCCGAGCCCGACACGGCGAGATAAAGCTGAACCCTGTTATAGCCGTCCTGAACCACCAGATCCTGCTGGATCACCGTCCAATCCGTGCTGGAAAAGGACGTGTTCAGATAGAGCACGTCGGTTGTATAGGGGGCTTCCTTTGTCGCCCGCACGTCGATGACGATAGTGCTCACGTCGACGTTGCGCAGGCGGATCTCGAATCGGTAGGTCTTTCCCGTCTGGGACAGGCCTAGCGTCTGTCTCAGCGTGGAGGTGGGCGACAGGGCCAGGACGCCGCCGGCTTCCGTGAAGTTGATTTCGGAAACCCCGTCGTCCCACCCTGCAACACCTTCCGAAAGGCTAGAGTTCACCGCCAGTTCGTGCCCAAGCGTGACGCCATCCCCCGCCTTCGGGGCGCCGGTCAGCAAGAGGACGTCGACATATTGTGTCATCAGCGTGTCGCCGCCTTTTGCTGGCGGCCCCCCGTTTCAATGTTGCCGAGGATCTTGTTGCTTTCGGCGCGTTGCGAGGCGGCCTCGTTGCCAAGCGCAGCCACCGTCCGGCGGAATTCCGCGTTCTCGGAGCGCAGGGCGACGATCTCTTGCCGCATGGCCCTCAACTCGATCAGGTAGCCGTCATTCGCCGGCGCCCCGAAGTTCATGGCCTCCGAGCGCATGCTAGCGAGTTCTAGCCGGACAGCCTTAAGCTCCGCCCATACTCCATCATTCGCCGCGCCGCTGAAGCTCATGCTCACCGGAATGGACCGGCCGTCCGGAAGGGGAACATAGGCCTCGGGCGTCCTGCCCTCGCCAAACAGCGCGAGCTGCGGCGAGTTCGCAATCCCACCATTGTCGTATGTGTTCAGTGCCAACGGCCCGTGCGGCGTCATGATGCCGCCCATCGCGAAACCGTTAGCTGACAGGAACGCGTCAACGTTTGAATTGCCAGCCCGGAGCGCATTCAGCTGGCCGGACCCGAACCCTGACGGAAGGGGCAGGCCCGCCGCCGCCAGAAGGAGAAGAATCTGCAGGTTCTGGGACGGATTGCCGCCAAGCGAATAACCGGCCTGAACCACACCGGAGGACGTGGCGATGTACTGCCCGTCGGATCCGCGCGCGTAGGTCACCGGCGTGAGATTTGTTTCCGTCACCCCGGTACGCTCCGCAAGTTCGTCCCGGATCTGCTCAAGCACCGAAAGCTGGGAAACCTGCACTTCGATTTCCGAGCGGAAAGACGTCTCCAGCTGCGCCAGCCCTTGGTCGACCTTCTGGAAGTTGTCGAAATGGTCGGTTGTGGACCCGTAGAACGTTTTCGACGCCTCCAGGAAGGACTGAGACGTGGACAGGAGCGTGGACTGCGCCTGCTCGTCGCCCGCCAGCGCCGCCGCCAGTTGCTTGTCAAACTGCGCTTCCGCACGGTTCAGCTGCTCAAGGGTCGAGAAGGGCGAGGTCTGCGCATTCGTCGCATAGCCGAAACGGGCCTGGCTGATTTGCGCGACCTGGGCCCGCAGAGAGGAGATCAGCGAGGTTCGGGACGCTATCTCGCTATCGAGAGCCGAGACGGCCGTTGCCATCAGCGACTGCGCTTGCCGCATTTCCTCGGAAATTTCCTGCACTGCGTCCGTCGCGTCGCCGATCGCCAGGTCAAAGCCGGCGATCCGTTCCCCGAACGCTATTTCCAGTTGCTCAAGCGTGGTCGCTTCGTCTTCAGCGCCGGAAAGGATCTGCGTGATACCCGCCTGCAGGATCTCGTTGATCTTCGTCGCCACCTGACCGGACAGGCCCCGGGGGTCATTCTCGAAAATCACGCGGGCGTTTTCGTCCAGCCCCTTGATGGTCTGGGCCAGCGAGTTGATCGCGTCGAAATCAACCGAGGCCTGCCGTATGGTACCGTCCGCGCCGACCGCTATTCCGAGGCCCGCGAGGAACTGGTTCTGGGCCTGTTCGGCCGCCTTGCCCGTCGCCTGAGATATCTTGCCGTCGACGTCAATGACAGCCTCGCCCATCGCGGCCAGGTCTTCGTTCAACGCCTCGATATCGGGCCGGGTCGCCTCTATCTGGGCCTTGAGATTCTCGAACTGCTCCACGATGGGGGAGACGGCCGGAACGATGTCCTCGAACAGCTGACGCGGTCCGGATATGGCGTCACCCGCGCCGACCAGAGTTTCGAAGAACTGGTCGACCTTGAACCGGGCCATGTCGGCGGCTTCGTTCAGGCGTTCCCGCGCGACTTCGGTGTTGAAGAAGTCGTCCAGGATCGGCTGGAGTTCTACCCCCCGCTCTTCGAGAATGTCGGCGAGCTTCGAGATGTTGAAATCGAGGTTGTCACCAGCCTTGTGGAACGCCTCGATCAGCTTTCCGTTGTCGCCGAGGTTCTGATCAATGGTTTCGATCAGTTCATCAAAGACCACGATCTGGTTCGGATTGACGCCGCTGGAGCGGTCGTTCGCGCCGAAGGAGAAAATGTCCTGAAGCGTGCGCCCGCGCCCGTTCTCGCCCGGATCGGTGTAGACGTTCGCATTTCCGTCGATGGAATCCGACCCACCGCCGAGGGCGAGCTGATAGCGCAGTTGGAAACGGTTGCCGCCGGTCGGATCGAACAGGGCCCGCGCGTCATCAATGAAGTCGCCGATACCTTTGAGACCGGAGCCGGATTCCGCGACCGCCTTGTTGGCTTCGTCCCGAAGCGCGGAGATCTGGTTGTTGAAGAGTTCCTGGCTCTTCGCGGCCTTCTCCAGGCGCCGCGCCGTGTCCCCCGCGACCGCGTCAAGGCCCTCCATCTGTTCGCGGAGGCTGTCCCACCCGGCGAGCACCTCGAGGCGGCGGGCGAAGGTCTCGGCCTCGCCCTCCGTCATTGAGGATTCGATGTTCCGGGCCAGATTGCCGAGACCGAGTTTCAGCGTGTCCGCAGTGGTTTCGGTGAGGCCGTCCAGTGTGCCTTCCAGAACCTGCTTCAGTAGGTTCCGAACCGCGAAGTCAGCCGACGCGGCGCGCTGGCCTCCCACGGTCTTGTCGAACGAACGTCCGTCCCGGGGCAAGCCCGCAATGCCGAGCACGTCGGGCGCATCGCTATAGGCGCCCGAACTCGTCGTGGAGCGGAATACCCGCTGATCAAGCCCTATCATGCCGAGCGAGGCGTCAGCCCCCAGGCGCAGCCCAGAGACCTGCAGGAAGGCGTTCGCGATGCCGGCCGCAGCGTCCCCGATGGCTTGCCCGACCGCGGGGTCACCGCCGTTCCCGACGTCCACACCGGTCACGCCGAACAAGCCGTTCTCAGCGCCGAGTTGCGCCGCTGACCGAGGAAGGTCTTTCTTCATGAACAGGGACGCCAGCGCGGCGACCCCCATGCCGAGGAACGGGGCAACCGCGAGCGATCCAGCTTGGAGGATGCCGGAGCCTAGCGCGGTCGGGGCGATACCGGATCCGGAAGCGATCGCTCCGTTCGCAGCGCCCGGGATGGCCTGAGACAGCCCCAAGCTCTGGCCAGTGGGCCCAAGCACAAACGAAGAGGTCAGCGATCCCGTGTTTGTCAGGTTGCCGAAGAACGAACCCGCGCCGGATAGGTTCGAGAGACCGCCCACCCCACCGCCGCCTATCCCTCCTCCACCGCCGAGTATTGACGAGCCGGTCGAGAGAACGGAGCTGATAGTCGGCAGCGTGTCGCCAAACAGCATATTCTGTGCGGGATTTAGAAACGCAAGTTCACTGAAACGTTGGATGAGTTTCGCAAGAACAGCCTCTCCGACGTTCCCAAGGTCGCGCATGTTAGTAGTGCCCTGGGCGATCCCTGTCGCGAAGTCTGACACGGCAGAGGACAGGTCCGTGAAAATACCCCGGATCGCGCCAAGGTCATCGCGCTGCCTCTCAAGCTGTACCCGCGTGGCTTGAATGCGCTCAGTAAGCTGGAGTTCCTCCCGAGCCTGTTCGCTGGTGAGGTCGACGCCGCGGCGCTTGAGGTCGAGTTCTTTTTTCAGGATCTCCAATTGAGAATCCCGAATGGAGGCGGTTTCTCCGACGAGGGCCAGTTCGGCTTCCGCAATCTTGAGGCTCTCCCGCAGCCCGAGCAGCGCCTGGACATTATTGATCTGGGCAGACGCTTCAGCGATCGCCTCTACGAGGCGAAGTTCCTCCCGGGCCTGCTCGCTGGTCAGATCAATCCCGCGGCGGCGGAGCTCGAGTTGCTTCTGCAAGACCGCAACCCCAGCCTCCCGGATGGCCGCGCCTTGATCGGCGAGCTGAATCTCCGACTTCATCAGTTGAAGGTTTTCGCGGAGACCCTGAAGCTTGTTTGCGTTGCTTGTCGCCGCGGTCGTTTCGGCTATCGATTGCGCGAGCCGGATCTCTTCCGCCGCTTGGGCACTGGTCAGGTCTACGCCGCGCTCCTTGAGGTCGAGCTGCTTCTGCAGGGTGGCAAGAGCCTTGTCCCGGACGGCTTCGCCTTCCCCCACGAGGTCAAGTTCGGCTTTAGCGAGTGCAGCCCTGCGCTCAAGCCCTTGGGTCGCGCGCGCGTTGGATGTTTTTTCGTTGACGTCGGCGATGGCTTTTGCGAGCCGCAATTCTTCGAGGGCCTGCGTACTGGTCAGGTCTATGCCGCGTTCCTTCAGGTCGAGCTGCTTCTGCAGGACGGCCATTTCTTTCGCGCGGGCGGCTTCGCCTTCACCGATGAGATCGAGCTCGGCTTTCGCGAGCGCAAGCCGGTCGTTCTGCCCGCGGAGGGTTCGAAGATTTTCCTCCCCGGCCAGCGCAGCCGTAAGTTTGATCACTTCGCGGCCGAGTTCGGTCGTGGCGGTCGTCTCTGCCTTTCGAAGGTTGATGGCGATTTCCCGGGCGAGGCCTACTTTCCCGACAAGAGACGCCTCCGCGCGAAGGTCGGTTACAAACTTGTTCACTGAACCGGAGGTCCTGCCGGCGCTGTCCCCAAGCCCGAGCAAAGCAATCTCCGCGTCGGTCGCGGTCCCGGCGAGCACCGCAATCAGGGCGTTGGCCTTGGCAACAACTTCGTTTTGTTCCCGCCAGCCCGAAATGGCCTCGAAAGAGTTCCCCGCTTTCGACCTCCAGTTCTCATTGGTGGCAACCAGATTGGCCAGGGCTTCGCCAACACCGTCGACATCAATCCGGCCGGCCGCAAATTCGGCCATGATCTCCTTCACCCCCGAACGCATGTTCGCGAGTTCGGGAACGCGGTTGTTCGTCATCACGAACAGGGAGTGAGAAACCGCATCGACGCGGTCGCGCAGTTCTTCAGCCTGAGCGGCGAGGTTCTCTTGCGCGCGAACCATTGCCTCGGTGGCGGAGGCTTTGGCGAGGGCCGCCATTGCTTTCGCCGTGGAATCCGTTTCCCGGCGCGCCTTGGCCATGCCGTCTGCAACAAGGTCCATGGTCTGGGCCTGCAGTTCGCTCGCGCGCTGCGCATCGGTCACTCGGGATTGATAGAGCAGGAGGCCAACGCCTACCGCTTGAACGGCTGTCAGTAAGATGGTGATAGGACTTACGGAAAAGGCGGCGGCGGTACCGAGAGAAGTAAGCCCCTTCGCAACCTTCGGAATCGACCTGCCGCTGATATCCTCGAGCGTAGCAATCGCGGTTGATGCCGTTCGAACCGAGCTGGCAAATAGACCCATCCCCGTGACCGCCTTGAGAGCCTGCCAAGCCACCCACGCACCCACGAGAAGGTCGAGATTATCGGCCATGAGGAAGACTGCGTCGGCGGCGATACCCGCTATCGAGGAGAGCTTTTCGAGAACGGCAACAGCGGCGTTCTGCGCCTGGATGCTTTCCAGGCGCTCGGCAACGCCACCGAGGCTTTCGCCGAGCTTCGCGGACGCGCCGGCGCGCTGGTCCACGTTCGCAGAGAACCGCCCGAAGGCGTTGTCAACGATTTGCACCCACTGGCTGAAGGCCCGGGCGGATTCTTGGTTGAATCTTCGGAGTTCCGGCAGCATGGAACTCAGCGCCTCGGAGACGCGCTCTGTCGTGAGTTTGCCTTCTTCGGCCATTGCCCGGAGCGCCCCTCGCGCGACTCCCAGGCCCTTCGCGAGCGCGTCGGCAAGCGGCGGCGCCTGCTCCATCACGGAATTGAACTCGTCGCCACGAAAAACGCCAGATTGCATAGCTTGCGTGAACTGGGTGACGGCGGCACTCGACGACTGTGCGGCCCCGGGGATTTTTGCGAGGGAAAGGGCGACGCCTTCTACGACGTCCAGCCTCTTTCGCTGTCCCCCGGGCAGTTCGTCCAGCGCTTTAGTCAGGCCGGCCAACTCGGTAAAGGCTTGACCGGAAGCCTGCGCGATGCCGTAGACGCTTCGTTCGATGAGCGCCGAGGACCCTTCCACCGATTGCGCAAGCAGGTTCTGAGCCCGGGTGTATTCCTGCGCTTCGGAAATAAGCCCGCCGATCGAGAGACCGATGCCGATACCGGCCGCCGCCCGCTTCAGGGTTGACCAGGCCTTCGCCGCTTCCGTCGCCTCTTCGCGGAACAGCTTGGTTTCCACCACCGTTTCCGCGATTTCCCGTTTCAGGCCGCCGATGCCGCCGGTCGCGGTCGCGACTGAAAGCTCGAGGGCGGTCCAGGCACGCTCTGCGGTCAGCGTCTCGGAGGCGAACGCCGCGACCCCCGCGGCGGCATCCAGCGTTGCCGTGGCGGCGCTCCCGACGCCCTTTGCGGCCGATACCGCAGCGCTGCCGACAGCCTGCAGCTTCCCGCCCGCATCGCCGGCGGCCTTGTCGAGGCGCGCGGTTGCGGCGGCGGCCTTGTCGAGCGCGCTCTCTACCCCTTGAGCACCACGCACGGCGCCGCGGTCGTCAATAACGACCTCGTGGACGATGCGGTTGGTCTCAAGGTTCATGATGATCCTCTAGGGGGACTAAATTCGGAGGGGCGGGCCTCGCGTGGCGGGCCCGGAAAAGCGAAAAAGGCCGCCGGAGCGTTCACTCGGCGGCCTTTTTCTTCGGTTTGAGATCTTGAGCGGCCCGCACCCACTCCCGGTCGATCGCTCTGACCATGCGGCGGTAGAAACGGAGGTCTTCCTTGCCGGAAACCCCGTCCATTTCCTTCGCGTGCGCGATGATCACGGCGGTCGGTATATGGGCCACCCCGCTTATCGCCGGGGGGCGGTCATAGGTCAGCGCGTCGAAAGCGCGCCTATAGACCCCCCATGCGGGGTTGAAGTCCGGCGGGATGCACCTTTCCGGCGGCTCCTCGCCGTCTTCAAGGTGCATCATCGCGATGTTTTCAGCCTGGTCGGCCCACCGGAAGACCCACGAGGCCCAGGCGGCTAGTTTTTTTCCGCCGCCGCCTCGAGTTCTTCCTTGAAGTTGGCCTCGTTGCGGGCCGCCATGATCAACTTGCGGCGAAGGGCGGCAAAGCGAGGATCCTGAAGCAGCTTCTCCATCTCGCCGGGCTTCGATGTGTCGATCTTCTTGCCGTCGAGCGTCCACGGGCCGTACCAGCTTGCCACGAGGCCCTGACAGACAAACTGCGCGTCGATCCGGCGGGAGACGTCGTCCGGGATTTTCTGGAACGCGACGTAGGGTTTCATGAGGCGCTCAAGCACCTTGGCCGCCTTCTCCGAAGAGGCCGACCGAAGCACGACGCCGCTGGTCTCTGACAGTTCGAGCTTGAAGCCATCCTCGGACTTCTTCGGGTCAACGGCGAATTCGTTCAGTTCCATGTCAAATGGTCCTTAGGTTTGAGGTTGGTGGGGAAGGGGAAGCGGCGCCCTAAGGCGCCGCCTGTCAGGCAGCGGCCGGGAAGCGGTCGATCTGCATGATCCATCCGAGATCCGGGTCCGGGTCGGCTTCGAAGGCGTAGGTCGCCATGACGTCCTGTCCCGGGCCGCCGCGGGAGAGCGTTTCGCTGCCGAGCACCACTCGGGGCTGTGTCACGATGTAGGAGTTACCGGCGGCGTCGGTCACCCGGTAGTAGACCACCAGCTTGGTTTCGGCCGCGTAGGCGTCGTAAGCCTCGAAATCCTTGAAATAGAGTTCGATTTGGCCGGACGACATGAAGGACCCGGGGCGAACGCCGATAGCCGCGGGGTCCCCAATTGCATAGCTCGCACCGGCACCCGTGCGGGAAATGGTGGTGGTGATGCTGTTCACCTTGGCGTTGGGTAGGTTGCCGAGCGCGATCGCATTCATGTTGCCGACGGTGTTGAACACGTCGTTCTGCGGCGCGGCTCCCATCGTGCCCACCACCGACGTCTGCTTGGTCTTGCTCTTGGCCACCAGGTCGCACGTGCCGCTGAAGAACTGGCCGCGGGCCGCGTTGATCTGACCGCCTGTGGCGATGCAGCCGGAGAACATTGTCCCGACAGATGCGCTGTAGCGTTCCTGAACGGCAAGCGTGTTCACGACGTTCGCGTTGTGCAGGATCGAGCCGGTGATGCTGATCTCGTTGGAACCGCCATTGGCGTCGGTCGAGGGGGCCGGGGAAACCGTGATGGAGGATCCGTCGCCGGCCTTGTCGATCACGCGGAAATAGCCGTTCGCGCCGGCGGTATCGAAACCGGCAACCTTGATCCACTGGCCGACCGTGACACTGTCGAAATCACTGGCGCCGCCGTCGAAGGTTCCGCCGGAATTGTCGGCCGAAAGACCGGTATCGGCGATCGCAAGGGCCGTGGACCAGTCGCCGGTGAAAAGCGTCGGCCAGATCAGGTCCTGGTTGCCGTAGGAAATGGCGAACTGCAGGCCGCCGGAGGCGGAAACGTCCTGCGTAACTGCGGGCGATGCCTGCCGGTCGGAGCGGATTTCGTTCGGGCGCGAACGGGTTTTGCTCTCGTTCAGGCTGATCGACTGCACCCGCATGCCGGTATAGGTGGAGGCGGGCGGGGTGCCCCAGGTGGCCTCGCGCGCGAGGCCGATAGTGAGATCGTCCGTCTGCTGGGACGCGAAATATCCAGTGGTAGCCATGTTTGTCTCCCGAAGAGAAACGGCCCGCTAAGAGCGGGCCGAAAAGCTGTTGCGATATCTGGTGGGGCGTTCAGCCGGTCGACTGGTACCGGTACCGGATTCCGAACGACCGGCCCCACCACCGCTCGCCCGATACGTCCCGCGGTCCTTCGGATCCGGGGAACCTCTCGAAGATCGTCAGCCCCGCCGGCGGCGTGGCCCATTCCAGGAACAAATCACTGAGCCCGTCGCAGATGGCATCCGCATGCTCGCGGCCGGCGCCGAGCGGGACATAGGCGTGGCACATGAAGGCCCCGTCCTCGCTCCAGAGGGGGTTAGAGGCGTCGCCGATGGCCCCCCGGCGCTTCCCGGCGCCCGGGAACGCAATTTCGAAGAACGGCCGGCCGTTGGCATCGAAATGGTCGTTCTCCCCCCGGCGCGGGGCGCCCGCGAAGGCGTCCGCTCTTGCAAGGATCAGTGCAATAACGGCGGAATCGGTCATCGCAGAGAAATCTCCATCCCCGGGTTGCGGGCGTGAGGATCGCCAGGAGCGCTCTGATAGGAGAAGCGGACCCGGACGTTTTCGAACTGCCCGGCGACTATCGAAGCAGCGACCTCATAGACCCCGTCCGGAGCGCTGGCAGACCAGCCGAGTTCGATCCGGCGCGCATAGGGCAATATGTTGATGATCTTCACCCGGTCCTGCGGGCCTAGCTGCACCGGCCAATCCACGAAATTCCCGTTGACCAGGACCTCATGGCTGGCCCGGTATTGACCCGTGAGAACGGGCGAGAGGCGCTCCAGCGTTTCGAGGGCGAGGTCTACGGCCGGCGCCTGCGCGCCGAACCGAACCGAGGCCGTTCCCCCGATGTATTTCCCCCACTTCTGATCGGGGATGACTTCGGACGGACCGGAGGCCGCAATACTGTTTGCAAGGTCGGTGACGAACGACAGGTGCAGCCTGGTCGTCAGCGCCTTTGCGGCAGCAATCGCACGCGAGAAATCAGCGAGGCTCATTTGCGCAGCTGAACGTCCCAAACGGCGATAGTCGCGCCTTCGAAGATCGGCCTGGCGTCGACCACCAGGAGTTCGTCGCCTTCCATCTCGACCACGTCGCCCGGCTCCGGCGCCGTTGCAAATTCGGAGGCGCGCACGACCAGGCGCCGGTCACCGGACGCGACGCCGCCGAGGATCTCGGTTTCCGAATAGTGGCCGACGGCCGCCGTGATACTGTTCTCGCCCGCCTGAGTGATTTCGCAGGCGACACTGGCATAAGTGGCCGCCAGGACCGGCGTGACGGGCACATTGGTGAATTGGTTGGACGAAGCTTTTACCTCGCCCGTGACGGTGTATTCGGTTCCACCGACCGTGATCTTGGCGCCGGCGGAGAGGATGCCGGCGGCGAATGGATGGGCGCCCGTCGCGGCGACCGTCATCAGGCCGACACCCGCGTCGCCGGAGGCGGCGAACGGCCCGCCGATGACCGGCTGCCGGGTGGTGCCGGCGCCCGCTTTGTGCTTCCAGATGACCGGAACACCCCAGGTCGCCCGGCAATTCCAAAGCAGCCCCAGAGGATCCTTTTCAAGCGGTTCGACGGCCCCGATTGTCCAGGTCTGCGAGCCGATGGAAATCTGCCCGCCGGAAACCGGCGTCAGGGCGTCTCTCAGAACGTGAATTCCAAGGTCGAAGACGGTAACCGTCACTTGCCCGATCTGAACCGACCGCGCACCGCCGACGCGCTTCACGTGGCAGGCGACCGCCGGGCCCGAAGGCGGGGTGTAGATCGCGGCTTCTCCGAGGCGCCGCAGGATCCCTCCCATCTTCGCGGGCGTCATACCGGCGCCCACTTGCGATAGGGGGCGAGGGGACCTCGCTTGGCGTCGAAGATGGTCTGCCCGGCGCCCATCGTGCCGTAGGAAAGCGACGTTCCGTCGCTGTAATCTTCGCGGCGAATGAAGGAATCCCGTTCGCGCGACCTTTCCAGGTCCTTGACCAGGTCGATACAGGCCCGCTCCAGATCGGCAGGGACATTTGCCCCGGCCTCGGCGGCGCCCTTGTATCCGGCCTGATAGGCAACCGTTACCGGCGATAACCCCCAGCAGACCCGGGCGCCGGAAACGGACAGGCGGTAAAGAATGGCGCCGTCGAGTTCATAGAAAGCCGCGTCGAGCTCTTCGCTGCCGATGGTGACGGTCGTTATTGAAACCGTTGACGCTAGTTTCCCGTCAGGCGGCAACAAGATTGCCGCGCCAGGACTGCGCTCGATATGTGAATAGGACGCTTCCAGCAGGGGCTGCTTGCACCAGCCCTCAATGCGGGAGGAAGCCTCGGCAATATACCGCTGCAGGCGCGTGTCGGCGGCCGTGTCGGTATAGCCGAGGTCTTCCTTGACCGTTGCAAGTGTGGTGAGCACTTATCAGGCTCCACCGTTCCGCTTCTTGGCCTCGGCTTCCGCCTCCGCCTTCCGCATCTTCTTCGTGACCGGATTTCCGGCGCCGTCGACCACATGGAAGTGAGGACCGCCGGCGTGCACCGCTTCGAACTTTCCGGTACCGACGAGGGTGTCGTTGCCGTCACCGCCGTAGAGCGTGTCGTCGCCCCCGGTACCGGCGAGGGTGTCGTTGCCGTCACCGCCGTAGAGCGTGTCGTCGCCCCCGGAACCGGTGATTTCGGCTTCTTCGGCCCAATCGTTGTCGAGAAACACCTTTTTCAGGTCGCGTTCGCCAGGCGTCCGGGACAGGTCATAGGTTTCGCCCTTGAGGTACCGGTGGATTTTAACTCCGTCGACCGATCCGGGCTGCGTTTCTTTCATCTTGATCGGCATGTCTGCCTCCGAAATGGGGAGGGGCGGCAGACGCCGCCCCTAGAGTTGCAGGATGCCTATCAGGCGACCGGGGCGTTACGCGGGTGGCCGAGATGCGCCGTCGCCGCGAAGAAACCGCCGTTGGTGACCCCGGCAGCCGTCAAGGTCAGGCGGACGTACCGCTTGTTGCCCCGGTATCCGACCTTCTTCACCGCATTGTCGTCGGTATCGGCGAAGGTCGCCCCGGCCACGGTGCCGAGCATGTCGCCCGCCGCGACCGCGGTTCCGTCCGAGAGGTCGGATTCATCGCCCTCCGTCATGCTCGGGGTGAAGGCACCGTCGGTGACGGCTCCGGACGCGATCGAGAAAAGCAGGGATTCGAAGCCTGCCGTATCGATGATTGCGCCGTTGACGGCGCCGTTGCTGCCGATTTCCTGCGGCGAGATCGCCCCAAGGGCTTTCACGTTGTTGTAAAGATCACGAGAAGACATTCCGTCCTCCTTCCAATATTTGACGCGTTTGAAGCGGCAACGGCCGGGCGAAACGCCCGGCCGTGCAATAGCCAGTTCCGGCGCGGGGAAGCGCCTTAAGTGGCGATTTTCAGCTTGCGGATGGCTTCCGGCTGACGGACCCCGCCGCCGGTGCGGCGGCGGCCGCGGGACACCACCAGGCCGTTGTCGGCGCCCGTGGTGGAGGCGACCTGGGACATGATCAGGACGCGGGCCACG